>JBELYP010000097.1:0-12025 GCA_040273995.1 Arthrobacter sp. | reverse complement strand
GGCTGCAGGTCCGTACTGCGGGCCTGCGCTTCCCACTGCTGCGGCGTGGTGTCGAAGTGGACTACCTGCCCGCGTGCGTGCACTCCGGCGTCGGTCCTTCCGGCAACAGTTACCCGGACAGGTTCCCGGAACAGCACGGCGAGGGCGGCTTCCAGCGTTCCCTGCACGGTGGGCAGCCCGGGCTGGACGGCCCAGCCGGCAAAAGGCGCGCCGTCGTAGGAAAGGTCCAGCCGAATACGAAGAGGCCCGCCGTCCGGGTTAGGGACAGCGGGCCTCTCGATCGTCATACCCCAATATTAAGGGCACAGCGTGGAAATCAGAGAATTACTTCTTCTCTTCGGTTTCCTCAGCAGCTTCGTCAGCGGAGTCTGCAGACTCTGCGGACTCTGCGGACTCTGCGGATTCGGCGGACTCTGCGGAGTCAGCAGAATCGCTGGAGTCAGCTGAATCGGCGGACTCTGCGACCGGAGCCGGAGCAGCGGCGGCAGCAGCGGTGGAAGCCTCTGCAACGACGGACTGCTTGGCGGAAAGCGGCTCCAGCACCAGTTCGATGACGGCCATGGGAGCGTTGTCGCCCTTGCGGTTGCCGATCTTGGTGATGCGGGTGTAGCCGCCGTCGCGCTGGGCAACGGCCGGGGCGATCTCGGTGAAGAGCTCGTGAACGAGGCCCTTGTCAGAGATCAGTGCCAGGACGCGGCGGCGGGAAGACAGGTCTCCACGCTTTGCGAAGGTGATCAGGCGCTCGGCGTACGGGCGCAGGCGCTTGGCCTTGGTCACCGTGGTGGTGATCTGCTTGTGCTCGAACAGCTGGGCTGCCAGGTTCGCCAGCATCAGGCGCTGGTGAGCCGGGCTGCCTCCGAGGCGCTTACCCTTGGTGGGTGTAGGCATTACATTTTCTCCTCAAACGGTGCCACGCAGTGCTCCTTGGCACTGGCAGCAAGATTTTGCGTGTTTAGAGCTCGTCGTCCGAGAACTCGGACTCGTCCTCTTCGATGGCTGCGGCGCGGGCGGCCAGATCAAACCCGGGAGGAGAATCCTTCAGGGACAGACCCAGTTCAACCAGCTTCGCCTTCACCTCGTCGATGGACTTCGCACCGAAGTTACGAATGTCCATCAGGTCAGCCTCGGAGCGGGCTACGAGTTCACCCACGGTGTGGATGCCTTCGCGCTTGAGGCAGTTGTAGGAGCGCACGGTCAGCTCAAGGTCCTCAATCGGCAGGGCCATGTCGGCTGCCAGGGCGGCATCCGTCGGGCTCGGGCCAATTTCGATGCCTTCAGCTGCGGTGTTCAGTTCACGGGCCAGGCCGAAAAGCTCAACCAGGGTGGTGCCTGCAGAGGCGACAGCGTCGCGCGGTGCAATGGCATCCTTGGTTTCGACGTCGACAATCAGGCGGTCGAAGTCGGTGCGCTGCTCGACACGGGTGGCTTCCACGCGGAAGGTCACCTTCAGGACCGGCGAGTAGATGGAGTCAACCGGAATACGGCCAATCTCCTGGTCGCCGGACTTGTTCTGGCTTGCAGAAACGTAGCCACGTCCACGCTCGATGGTCAGTTCGAGTTCGAACTTGCCCTTCGAGTTCAGGGTGGCGATGTGCAGATCCGGGTTGTGGAACTCGACGCCGGCCGGCGGAGCAATGTCCGCGGCAGTGACGACGCCGGGGCCCTGCTTGCGCAGGTAGGCCACGACGGGCTCGTCGTGCTCGGAGGACACCGAGAGGTTCTTGACGTTGAGGATGATCTCAGTGACATCTTCCTTAACACCGGGAACGGTGGTGAACTCATGCAGAACTCCGTCGATCCGGATGCTGGTTACGGCAGCACCGGGGATGGAGGAAAGGAGCGTACGGCGAAGCGAGTTGCCAAGCGTGTAACCGAAGCCCGGCTCCAGCGGTTCGATGATGAACCGGGAGCGGTTGTCGGCTACTACTTCTTCAGTGAGGGTGGGGCGCTGTGCAATGAGCACTTGCATTTCCTTTCAGCGAGCGTCCGCTATATGACGCAACACAAATGGTGGAAACGACGACGACGGGGACACCCCCGCGCGCGTCTTGGACGGCTAGCAGCCTCGCACCCGGGCCTGCGCCGCCTCCGGCCCCCCCTTTGCAGGGAAACCTTTCGCGGCACAGGCACCGGCAACGAATGCGAATTAGACGCGGCGGCGCTTCGGGGGACGGCAGCCGTTGTGTGCGCTCGGGGTGACATCCTGAATGGTGCCAACTTCCAGGCCGGTGGCCTGCAGCGAACGGATCGCGGTCTCGCGCCCGGATCCCGGACCCTTCACGAAGACGTCGACCTTGCGGACGCCGTGCTCCTGTGCACGCTTGGCAGCGGCTTCAGCAGCCATCTGCGCAGCGAAGGGGGTGGACTTACGGGAGCCCTTGAAGCCAACCTCACCGGCGGAAGCCCATGAGATGACAGCACCGGTCGGGTCCGTGATGGACACGATGGTGTTGTTGAAGGTGCTCTTGATATGCGCCTGGCCCAGCGCGATATTCTTCTTATCCTTGCGACGCGGCTTGCGTACCGCTCCACGAGTCTTGGGGGGCATTACTTCTCCTACAAAGAGTTTGGTTTAGGTGACCTGGCTGTGCAGGTCATGGCCTGGACCGCGTTATTTAGCGGCCGGCCTTCTTCTTACCGGCAACGGTGCGCTTCGGGCCCTTGCGGGTACGAGCGTTGGTCTTGGTGCGCTGGCCGTGGACAGGCATGCCGCGGCGGTGGCGGATGCCCTGGTAGCTGCCAATTTCAACCTTGCGGCGGATGTCGGCTGCTACCTCGCGGCGGAGGTCACCCTCAACCTTGAAGTTGCCCTCGATGTAGTCACGCAGCTGAACGAGTTCAGCATCGGTGAGGTCCTTGACGCGAGTGTCCGGGCTGATGCCGGTCTCCGCCAGGGTCTGCTCTGCACGGGTCTTGCCCACGCCGTAGATGTAGGTAAGCGCAATGACAACCCGCTTTTCGCGGGGAATGTCTACGCCGGCGAGACGTGCCATATTGGCGGTTCTCCTTTGGTGTTACCGGAGGTCTGAAGCAGTACGTCCCTGTTTCCAGGTCCCCGGCCTCCGTACCGGGGGTATGCGTCACGCGTATCAGACGCTGTACTGCCATATTCAATTACTACGCGTGGGCTTAGCGCGCTCCGGTTTTGGGCCGGAACAGTAGCCGCTTATTAGCCCTGGCGCTGCTTGTGGCGCGGGTTCTCGCAGATCACCATGACTCGGCCGTTACGGCGAATCACCTTGCACTTATCGCAGATCTGCTTGACGCTCGGCTGGACCTTCATGGTTTTCCTTTGCGTGGTTGCAGGGTTGAACTCCGGCCCCCTCCTGGGAGTGAACCGGAGCCTTGGTTGTTACTTGTAGCGGTAGACGATACGGCCCCGGGTGAGGTCGTACGGGCTAAGTTCCACCACAACGCGGTCTCCGGGGAGGATGCGAATGTAGTGTTGACGCATCTTTCCCGAGATGTGTGCGAGCACAATGTGGCCGTTGGCCAGCTCAACGCGGAACATCGCATTGGGCAGGGCTTCGTTGACCGAACCCTCAATCTCTATGACGCCGTCTTTCTTGGCCATATCCTCCGCTAACGTCTGTGCCGCCCTCATTTGCCTAAGGCAGCGGTTTTTGGTGTTTGATGGTCTCTCTCCGCGTACCGTTCCCGCCGGCGCTAGCCGGTTGGAAAAGGGCACGAATGTAGAGACAACCAACAGATAACTCTACGGCACACCCCCGGATATGTTAAATCCCCCTGCACCGTCTGGCCTGCACCGTCTGGATTGACCCGTCCGGAGTGGTCCGCATTGGCTGCTCATCTTCACCGGAGCGCGGGGTCCGCCGAGGTCCAAGCCGCCAGTTCGGCCGGACGGTCCGTGATGATTCCGTCCACCCCGGCAGCGGCCGCGGCTTCCCACTGGTCCGGTTCATTCAGCGTCCAGGTGAGGACCTTCACGCCTTCAGCCCGCAGCGCAGAAACAAGCTGCGGGGCAGAGCGCAGGATTCCGCCATGGGGATTGCAGTAACCGGCGCCGGTTTCAGCGAGGAACTCCAGCAGGGGCTCCTCCTCCCCGGGGGCCGGCGGCATCAGGATTAGCAGTCCCCTCTCCATCTCCGGTGCAGCTTCCTGCAGGCTCTGTACCGTGCGTGCAGAGAACCCCTGCAGCACGCAGCGTTCAGCCATTCCGGAACTCCGCAGGGCCTCTGCCGCCCGCGCTACCTGGCCCGGTGTCCACTCGCCCTTGAATTCGAGCAGCCACCGCATCTGTCGATGGTCTGCTGCGAAGTCCACCAGGTCTGCCAGGAGCGGAACCCGCTCCCCCGCGAACTGCGGCGCGAACCAGGATCCGGCGTCTGCCCGCTGCAGTTCCGGTCCGGTCAGGTCCGCAACGCGGTCCTGCCGTCCGGCGGTGCGGCTCAGGGTGTCATCGTGGATCAGTACTACCGATCCGTCCGCACTGAGCTGCAGGTCTGTTTCGATCATTCCGGCTCCGGCTGCCGCCGCGGAGGCGAAGGCAGCCAGCGTGTTTTCCGGTGAGTGCGCAGAATTGCCCCGGTGGGCTACGTTCACAAGGCTCACAGGTACGGCTCAACGTTCTGTTCGAAGGACTTGGTAATGGCATCTGCGGCGGCAGCGAAGGCGTCCGCTGCCGGGGTGTCCTGAAGCATGATCTTCTCCAGCGCGGTGGTCAAGTGCTGGTCGCCGGAGGGAACGAAGGAGCGCGCCCAGTCCTGTACCCGGGTGGTTGCCAGCTGGTCGACGGCGGTGCGGAACTGCGGTGCCTTGGCGTAGACGGCCTGCATTTCGGGGCCGTCCGCGGCGGAGGTCCGCACCGGCATGTAGCCGGTGTTGGCGGAGAAGTAGGCAGTCTGTTCCGGCTCACCGATGAACTTCAGGAACATGCCAGCTGCCAGCTGCTGTTCGGGACTCTTCGCAGCAGGGATGGCAATTCCGGTGCCTCCGGTGGGGCAGGCCGGTCCTGCCGGGCCTTCGGGCAGGAACCCCGTTCCGACGTCGAACTTTGCGGCTTCCATGATGCCCGCCAGCGAGCCGGTCGAGGCGATGGTGCAGCCGCTGACTCCGGCCGTGAAGTCCGCGACGTAGTCTGCTGCTGAGACCGCCACGCTCCCGTCCCGGTGGATCAGCCTGCGCAGGAGTTCTCCGGCTTCCAGGGTCTTGGGATCATCGAGGGTGACGGTCCATTCCCGGGAGTACTGGCCGCCCAGGCCCCACATGATGTTGCAGAACCACCAGGCGGACCAGGAGGTGCTTGAGCCAAGGGCCATGGGCACGGCTCCCCCGTTGGCTGCTGCCAGTTCCGGCGCCCAGGAACTGTACTCATCCCACGTCTTCGGGGCACGGTCCGGCAGCCCAGCTGCCTTGAACAGGTCCCGGTTGTAGTAGAACAGCGGCGTGGAACGGGCGTAGGGGAAAGCCCAGTGGCTGCCGTTGAACTCGTAGTCGTTGTACAGGCCGGTGTTGTAGTCCGCGGTGTCGATGCCCAGGTGGGCTGCCACCTCGTCAACAGGGAGGATCTGGCCGTTGATCATGTAGCGGAACCACCACACGTCGCTGGCACCAACCAGGTCCGGAACGTTATTGGTTCCGGATGAGGCCTGGAACCGCTGCGCAACTTCGTCGTAGTCGGCGCCGGCGGTCACCAGGTCAACCGCGATTCCGGTTTCAGCGGTAAACCGTCGAATGAGTTCCTCCTCGATCGGTTTGGAAGCCCCGGGGTGGTTGGACCACCATGTGATTCGGTTCGCGGGAGTGATGGAGGACCAGTCTGTTCCGGCAGTTTCCGCCGGTCCCGGCGTGCCGGCCGTGGACGGTCCGCCGCAGGCTGCCAGGGCGGCAGATCCGCCCAGGATGCCCGCAAGGGCGAGTATGTTTCTGCGGGACAGTCCAGCGGGGGCTGCGGCGGCGACTGCGGCTGTTGCGGGGGCAAGGCGCTTATTCATGGTTTCCTTCGGGGAGTGCTGTCGGTATGAAAGCAGGACTGATAGCGGGCTTGAGCGGGAGGAGAATTTGCGGCGGTGCGGCGGAACCGGGCTCAGCCGGTCACGGCCCCTGCCGTCAGCCCGGAGACGATCCGGCGCTGCAGCAGAAAGAACAGGGCGAGGACGGGGACGGTAACCAGCACCGTCCCGGCCATCAGCACGCCCCAGTTGGTGACGCCGTCGTTGTTCTGCAGGAGGGTCAGGCCCACCGGCAGTGTCATCATTTCGGCACGGTCAACCACCAGCAGCGGCCAGAGGTATTCGTTCCATTCGTTGACAACGGAGACCAGAGCGACGGCGGCAATGGTTGGCGCGGACATGGGAACAACAAACTGGAACAGCCTGCGGAAGTGGCCGGCGCCGTCGAGCACCGCGGCTTCCAGGACCGAGGGCGGCAGGGACAGGAAATGCTGGCGGAACAGGAAGGTACCGAAGGCGCTGGCCAGGCCGGGCACGATGATGCCCTGGTAGCTATTCAGCCAGCCCAGTTCCGCCACCAGCGTGTAGTTCGGGATGATCACGATCTGCTGCGGGATGAGGAGGGCGAAAATCACGACGGCGAAAAACACCTTCTTGAACGGCACATCCACGAAGACCAGCGCATAGGCGGTGGTCAGGCCGAGGAAGATTTTCAGGCCTGCGCCGACGCCGGTGACAAGCAGCGAGTTGGCGAAGAAGGAACCGAAGGGAACCCGTTCCAGGGCAGCAGCGTAGTTGGACAGGTCCCATCCCGCCGGCAGCCACTGGATCGGTACCGTGTATATCTCATCCGGTTCCTTGAAGCTGGCCAGCATCATCCAGATCAAGGGCAGAATCATGACGGCGACCGCGGCCGCCATCGCCGCGTAGCCCGCGGGCCGGGGCTTTGGCCGGGTGCCGGGACCGGCATCGGCGGGTGGAGCAGCAGAGGATGGGGCAGCCGCGGGAGGAACAGCGGGCAATACGGCGCTCACGAGTAGTGGACCTTCCGTTCAACGAATTTCAGCTGCAGGAGGGTGACCGCCAGGAGCACCAGGAACAGGATGGTGGCGATCGCGGACGAGTATCCCGCGGTTCCGGCCACGAAGCCCTGCTGATAGATCTGGTACATCATGGTGGTGGTGCCTTCCAGCGGCCCGCCCCTGGTCATCGCCTGGATGATGTCAAAGGACTGCAGGGAACTGAGCAGGGTAGTCACCGACAGGAAGAAGGTGGTGGGTCCCAGCAGCGGGAGGGTGATTCCGGCAAGGGTCCTGAGCCGTCCTGCCCCGTCCAGGGCCGCGGCTTCGAGCAGGTCCCTGGGGATGGCCTGCAGGCCTGCCAGGTAGATAAGGGCTACGTAGCCCACGTTTTTCCAGAGATAGACAATGATGACCATGGCCAGCGAGTAGCCGGGATCGTTGTACCAGTCCGGTGATGGCAGGCCGATGGCCTGCAGCAGCGCGGACGTGACTCCGAAGTTCGGATCGAACACGAACAGCCAGAGCAGTCCCACTGCGACGCCGGAGAGCACATACGGCGCCACGATGATGGTGCGGGCGGCTCCCCTGAGCTTCAGCCTGCTGTTCAGCAGCAGGGCCAGCGCCAGTCCGATGAGCATGCCTCCGCCCACGGTGGCCAGGGTAAAGATGACGGTGACTCCGATGACCTGCGGTGTCCCCGGAGCGGTCAGCCAGTCGGTGTAGTTCCGCAGTCCAACCGGGCGGGCAACCGGTGAGCCAATGTTCCACTGGAGTGTGGAGTAGTACAGCGACTGAAGCAGCGGTTTGTACGTGAAGACCAGCAGCAGGGCAATGTTCGGGCCGGCCAGCAGGGCAAACAGCAGCCAGTTGGAGGACTTGCTCCGGCGCCGGGCAGCCGGCCGGTTCCGGCTGCGTCCGGCAGGCGTCCCGTCCGGAAGAACACCGGATCCCGGGCCGGCGGCAGCCGTCTGCCCCGGCGGGGACAAAGTGGTGGATGACATAGCGGGTGCAACCTTCGTCGAGGACTGATTGACGCCTTCAGCGTAGGTTTCGGAGCGCTGCGAAACGGGCCGGAATACGGCTGGCGAAGAAGACTTCAGCACCCGTTGGAACGGCTTTCAGCCGGCGTTAAGAGCGCGTTCACTTAGTGACGCGGGAACCGCAATGCTGCGGCCCCGACAATCCGCCGGCATCATGGGGTTTGCTAGTCTCGTGCCCATGAGTCCTCCCGGTACAGCTGCACCCAGGCCACACCGCGCAAACGTGCTCTCCGGAGTCCTGGTGGGGATCGGTGTCGCCGCCTTCATTGACGAGGTGGTTTTCCATCAGCTGCTGCAGTGGCACCACTTCTACGACCGGTCGACCGCCGCAGCGGGACTGTTTTCCGACGGACTGTTCCACGCCTTCGGCTGGTTCGCCGTGGTTGCGGGTCTTTTCCTTTTTGCCGATCTCCGCCGCCGCCGCAGCATCCTGCTCCCGGGCCGCTGGGGCGGGGCTGTCCTGCTGGGGACGGGAGCCTTCCAGCTCTATGACGGCACGGTGCAGCACAAGCTGCTCAGCCTGCACCAGATCCGCTACGAGGTAGAGCTCCTGCCCTACGACCTGGCCTGGAACGGCGCAGCCCTGCTGATGCTCGCGGCTGGGATCTTCCTGCTCGTCCGTACCCGGGAAACAGCCGCGGGCGGCTCCACGCGCTGATGCACCATTCCACAGGTGCATTTCCCGTCGAGGCCCTGTTCCTCCTTCCGGTCTGTGCGGCTGCCGCAGCCTACGTGGCAGGTGCCCGTTCGGACAGGGCCGCCGCCTGGCCGGTACACCGGACCGCCGCGTTCCTGGCAGGCCTGGCGGCGGCTCTGCTCACCGTCCTGGGCCCCCTGCCTGCCCTTGCCCATAACAGCTTCACCTGGCTCGCTGTTTCACACGTAGCAGCCGGCATGCTGGCGCCGCTGCTGCTGGTCCTGTCCAGGCCCGTGACGCTGGCGCTGCGGGTTATGGACAAAATGCCCGCCCGGCGGATTGTGCGGATTCTCCGCAGCGCACCGGCCCGGGTACTCTCGCATCCGGTGTCGGCCGCTGTGCTGAACGTCGGGGGCATGGTCCTGATGTTCCGCACCCCCGTTTTTGAAGCGATGCAGACGCTCGCCCCGGTGCACTGGCTGGTGACGTTCCATCTGCTGGCAGCGGGCTATCTCTGGACTGCGGCACTGATTGGGCGTGACCCGAATCCGCATCGGTCGGCTTTGTGGCTTCGGGCGGCCGTGCTCGTGGCCACCGCGGCGGCCCACAACATCCTGGCTAAATCCCTCTACGCCGATCCTCCGCAGGGGGTACCGGCTGAAGCTGCCGAGACCGGCGCCACGGCCATGTACTACGCCGGCGGAGCAGTAGAGATCGCAGTGATGATTCTGCTCTGCCTCCAGTGGTATCGAAGCTCCGCGCCTGATCGCTCCCCTGCCGGGACTGGCCCAGGACAGGACGCGCAAAAGGCCCGCTCCGCAGTGGGCGGAACGGGCCTTCGGCTCAAGAGCAGGTGAGACCGGCCGGCTACGGAACGGGAACCGGGGTGACGCCCAGCGGCGCCAGCCGCGCGGCACCGCCGTCGGGAGCCGTCAGCACCCAGATACCCTTCTCATGGATCGCTACGGTGTGCTCCCACTGGCAGGAGCGCGCTCCGTCAGTGGTGACAACGGTCCAGTCGTCTTCCAGGGTGCGGGTCTCGATGCCTCCCCGAACCAGCATGGGTTCGATTGCCAGGCACATGCCCGGCTTCAGCTTGGGGCCCCGGTGGCTTGTCCGGTAGTTCAGCACATCCGGAGCCTGGTGCATTTCCGAGCCGATGCCGTGGCCTACGTAGTCCTCCAGGATGCCGAGGGGCTTCCCGGGGACAGAACTGACGTAGTCATCGATCGCGGCACCGATGTCACCGACAAAACGGCCTTTGGCAGCGGCGGCAATGCCGTGCCACATGGCGTTCTCAGTAACGTCGGAGAGCCGCTGGTCCTCCGGATCGGCCGTACCCACAATCACGGTGCGGGCCGAATCGGAGTGCCAGCCGTCCACAACGGAGCCGCCGTCAATGGAGATAATGTCCCCGTCCGCCAGCACCCGGCTGCCCGGGATGCCGTGGACGACTTCCTCGTTCACCGATGTGCAGATGGTGGCAGGGAAATCGTAATAGCCCAGGAAGTTCGACGTCGCTCCCGCCTCGGCAAGCACCCCGGCAAAGACCTTATCGATTTCTGCCGTGGTGATACCGGGACGGGCGGCTGCGACTGCCGCGTCCAGGGCCCTGATGAGTACCAGGCCTGCCTCACGCATGGTGCGCATCTGTGAATTGGTTTTGTACTGGATCCGCGGCTGGGCCAACGTCTCGCCTTCTAACTAGCTGGTCTGCTTGAGTGCCTGCATGACACGCTCGGTGACTTCGTCGATGTCGCCCAGGCCGTCAACGCGGGTGACAATCCCGCGCTTCTCGTAGCTGGCAACGACGTCGGCGGTCTGCTGCTTGTACAGCTCGAGGCGGTGGCGGATGACCTCTTCGTTGTCGTCCGTGCGGCCTTCGATCTCTGCGCGGCGCAGCAGGCGGGCCACGAGCTCTTCGTCGTCGGCGGTCAGCAGCAGCACTGCGTCGAGGCTGTCGCCTCCGGCGGCGAGGATGTCGTCTAGTTCCTCAACCTGCGCTGTGGTGCGCGGGTAGCCGTCGAGGAGGAAGCCGTCCTGGACGTCTTCTTCCTGCAGCCGGGAGCGCACCATGTTGTTGGTGACCTCGTCCGGAACGAAGTTGCCGGCGTCGATGTATTTCTTGGCTTCAATGCCAAGCGGCGTCAGGTTCTTCACATTGGAGCGGAAGATGTCTCCGGTAGAGATGGCGGTGACACCGAGGCGTTCGGAGATACGTGTTGCCTGTGTACCCTTGCCGGCACCGGGAGGCCCAATAATGAGCAGACGTGTCATCGCAATAACCCTTCGTAGTGACGCTGCTGGAGCTGTGCGTCAATTTGTTTGACCGTCTCGAGTCCCACACCAACCATGATGAGGATCGAGGTTCCGCCGAACGGGAAGTTCTGGTTTGCCCCGACCAGCACCAGGGCAATCAGCGGAATAAGGGCAACAATGCCCAAGTACATGGCGCCGGGCAGGGTGATGCGGGAAAGCACGTACTGCAGGTATTCGGCGGTGGGGCGGCCGGCACGGATGCCGGGAATGAAGCCGCCGTACTTCTTCATGTTTTCCGAGACTTCCTCCGGGTTGAAGGTGATCGACACGTAGAAGTACGTGAAGAACACGATCATGAGGAAATACACGGCCATGTACAGCGGATGGTCCCCGGAGGTCAGGTAGTTGTTGATCCAGACAACCCATTCCGGCGGCGCAGAGCCGTCAGTGGGCGTGTTGAACTGGGCCAGCAGCGACGGCAGGTACAGCATCGAGGATGCGAAGATCACGGGGATCACGCCGGCCATGTTGACCTTGATGGGGATGTACGTGTTGGTACCGCCGACGGTGCGGCGTCCCACCATCCGCTTGGCGTACTGGACCGGGACGCGGCGCTGGGACTGCTCCACGAAGATCACGAGCGCAACGGTGACGATTCCAATGGCGATCACGCCCAGGAAGATGGTCCAGCCCTGTGCGGTGAGGATGGCGCCCAGGGCGCTGGGGAAGCTGGCGACGATTGAGGTGAAGATGAGCAGGGACATGCCGTTGCCGACACCCTTCTCGGTTACCAGTTCGCCCATCCACATGATCAGGCCGGTGCCGGCCGTCAGGGTGATGATCAGCAGCAGAATGGTGATGATGTTGTCATCCGGGATGATCGGCACGGCGCACTGGTTGTTGAACAGCGCGCCGGAACGGGCCAGCGAGACCACGGTGGTTGCATTCAGCAGGCCCAGGGCAATGGTCAGGTAGCGGGTGTACTGCGTGAGCTTGGACTGGCCCTGCTGGCCTTCCTCATACAGTGCCTGGAAATGCGGGATCACTACGCGCAGCAGCTGCACAATGATACTGGCAGTGATGTAGGGCATGATGCCGAGAGCAAAGACTGAGACCTGCAGCAGGGCGCCGCCGCTGAAGAGGTTTACAAATTCG
>JBELYP010000096.1:0-12266 GCA_040273995.1 Arthrobacter sp. | reverse complement strand
GCCCGGACGAACTTGGCCGGCGGCGAGGTGCTCTGCCTGGTGTAGATGGGCCACTCCAGGTTGTACAGGTTGAAGGACGGCACCGGGGAGATTAGGTCCATGTGCGCGTCATAGTAGGAGTCCAGGGTGCCTACGTCGCGCCAGTACCGCTGGTCCCGTTCAGTAGCCCCGGGAATGACGTTCTCGGTGAAGTCATAAACGTTGGCTTCACCGCGTTCAACGAACCAGGGGATGATGTCCCCGCCCATGTCGTGCTTGGTGATCAGGCGTTCGGCATCGATCCGCAGCGCTTCCACCAGGGCATCCGTGGTGAAGACGTAGTTGCCCATGGACGCCAGGAAACTGCCGGGGTCATCCGGCAGGCCCGGCGTGCTGGCGGGCTTCTCGACGAACGCGGCGATCTTCCCGGGATTTCCCGGATCTGTTTCGATGACACCAAACTGGTCCGCCATGGCCAGCGGCTGCCGGACGGCGGCCACGCTGCAGGGCGCGCCGGAGGCAATGTGCGCCTCCACCATCTGGGAAAAGTCCATGCGGTAGACGTGGTCCGCTCCGATGACGACGACGATGTCCGGCCGCGCGTCGTCGATCAGGTTCATCGACTGGTACAGGGCGTTGGCACTGCCCAGAAACCAGCTCTTGCCAACGCGCTGCTGCGCGGGCACGGAAGCGACGTAGTTCTGCAGCTGGGTGGACAGCCGCCAGGTTTCAGAGATGTGCCGGTCAAGGCTGTGCGACTTGTACTGGGTCAGCACCACAATCTGCAGATACCCGGAGTTCACCAGGTTTGAGAGCGCAAAGTCGATCAGCCGGTATTTGCCGGCGAAGGGCACCGCAGGTTTGGCCCGGTCGGCGGTCAGCGGCATCAGCCGCTTACCTTCGCCGCCGGCGAGGACGACGGACAGGACTTTCTTCGGTGCCATGTGTCTGCTCCTGACTGATCCCGGGGACCGGGAAAACGGGTAAGCCTTGCCTGACTGGGAAGCCTGCTGACAAACACACTAGATCACTGCGCCTAAAGTGCACTACGTTGAACAAGTGCGAGTAGATATCGTTTCCAAGGAATTCCCCCCGGACATCTACGGGGGTGCCGGAGTACATGTGGCGGAACTAAGCCGTGTCCTGGCCTCGCGGGCTGACCTGCGGGTTCATTGTTTCGGCGCGCCGCGGGAGGCGGACTACCACGGTGCCTGGGTCCAGGCATATCCGGTTCCGGCCGAGCTTGCAGGCGCCAATCCCGCGGTGCAGACGCTCGGAACGGATCTGGACATGCTGCAGGGGCTCGAAGGCACGGACCTGATCCACTCACACACCTGGTACGCCAACATGGCCGGGCACCTCGGTTCGCTGCTGTACGGGGTCCCGCACGTGCTGAGCGCACACAGCCTTGAGCCGCTGCGCCCGTGGAAGGCGGAGCAGCTCGGCGGCGGTTATGCCCTGTCCTCCTGGGTTGAGAAAACCGCGTACGACGCCGCTGCGGCGATCATCGCCGTCTCCGAGGGGATGCGGAAGGACATCCTGCGCGCCTACCCGGAAGTCACTCCCGGCAAGGTCCGCGTGGTGCACAACGGGATCGACACCGAAGCCTGGCATCCGGACCATGATCCGGACGGCGTGCGTGGCCTGGGGATTGACCCCGATGCTCCCTCGGTGGTTTTCGTGGGGCGCAATACCCGGCAGAAGGGCGTTCCGTACCTGCTGCGGGCCGCGGCACTGCTGCCGCCGGAGGTGCAGCTGGTTCTGTGCCTGGGCGCGGCGGACACCCCGGAGCTCGCTGCCGAAACGTCAGCGCTCATTGCTGAACTAACCCGCTCACGACGGGGCGTCGTCGTCATTGAGCGGATGCTGCCGCGCGCGGAACTGATCAAGGTGCTCAGCGCCGCCACCGTCTTTGCCTGCCCGTCCATCTACGAGCCGCTGGGGATTGTGAACCTGGAGGCCATGGCCTGCGGCACGGCAGTGGTGGCCAGCGCCACCGGAGGCATTCCGGAAGTCGTGGACGACGGCGTTACGGGACTTCTGGTGCCGATTGACCAGGTTCAGGACGGCACCGGAACACCCCTGGATCCGGAGGTCTTTGTGCGGGACCTCGCGGCCGCGCTGACGGTGCTCGCTGCTGATCCGGACCGGGCCCGGGAGATGGGCCAGGCGGGCCGCCGGCGGGCTGCGGACCACTTCTCCTGGGAGGCCATAGCGGACGCGACGCTGCAGGTCTACCGGTCGGTTCTTCCCTGACACCTGCTCCCTGACTCTTCCCAGAGACCGCTAAGGCGAAAACAGCGCAGGCCCGGCACCAGTTGAATCCGGTGCCGGGCCTGCGCTGTTCAGCAGCTTTGGGGGCCTACCGCTTGCCCTTGGCTGCCTGCTTGCGCCGCTGGATCAGGATCTTCTCATCCACCGGGGCTGCTCCCGAAGCGCGCAGCAGACGCTGGTACTCCATCGACTCGTCCTGGCGCTGCTTTTCGGCGCCGCTGGCCACTGCTGCCCGCAGGTGTTCCGGACCGTAGCCAAAGGCGTTCACGAGATCCATGGCGTGCGGGCGGATCTTGGCGAGCAGGCGGTTGATGTATTCGCCCAGGGTCCGCGCCCGCTGGGTGGAGAGCCGGCCGTGCATCAGGTACCAGGCGAGGTTCTTTTCGATCAGGCCGAGGCCAAAGAGGTCACGCAGCCAGGTGACTACCTGCCGGGTTCCTTCGTCCTCGATGCGCTCCAGGCCCCGGGTGAACGCCTCCCACTGAAGCAGCTCAGCGTGCGCGCGGGCTGCTTCAATGAGGTCGTGCTGGTTCCGGTTGAACACTGCGGCGGCTTCGGCCTTGGGCAGCTTGCGGGCCTTCTGCAGTTCACCGGCAACCTCGGCAACCATAGTGGCCACCCGGTCGGCCAGCAGGTCATGCTGGGCGCGCGGGTCGCGGAGGGCAATTGCCGACTTCTTTTCGGAGCCGGTGTCCGCGACCGTCTGCACGATCTGCCGCAGGCCGGAGCGGTGCAGGGTGCGTTCGGTTGCCTGGCCTACTACGTAGCGGGCAAGGACACCGAAGTCCGCACCCTGGAACTCCTTGGCGTAGTCGGCCAGGAGCCGCTTGGCCACCAGTTGAAGCAGCACGGTGTTGTCGCCTTCGAAGGTGACGTAGATGTCCAGGTCCGCCCGCAGCGCGGTCAGCCGGTTCTCGGCGAGGAAACCTGCGCCGCCGGCAGCTTCGCGGCATTCCTGCAGCGTATCCAGGGCATGCCAGGTGGAGAGCGACTTTAGGGCGGCAGCGAGGGTTTCCAGGTCCTGCCGGTTCTCGTCCGTGTCATCGGCGCCGGAGAAGACGTCGTCGAACTTCGCCAGCAGCTCATCGTGGGCAAAGGACGCGGCGTACGTGGTGGCCAGCAGGGGGAGCAGGCGGCGCTGGTGCTGCTGGTAGTCCATCAGCACTTCTTCCACCGTGTCCGAGGCGCCGTTGAACTGGCGGCGTTCGATGGCGTACTTGATGGCAATGTTCAGGCCAAGCTTCGAGGCCGCCACTGCTGCGCCGTCGAGGGAGACCCGGCCCTGGACCAAGGTGCCGATCATCGTGAAGAAGCGGCGGCCCGGGCTTTCGATGGACGAGCTGTAGGTGCCGTCTTCGGCGACGTCACCGTACCGGTTCAGGAGGTTGGTCCGCGGAATGCGGACATTGGAGAAGTGCAGCCGGCCGTTGTCGATGCCGTTCAGGCCACCCTTGACGCCGTCATCCTCGCCGCCGACGCCGGGCAGGAAGCCGTTCTCGTCGCGCAGCGGAACGTAGAACGCGTGCACGCCGTGGTCCACGCCCTTGGTAATGAGGTGCGCAAAGACGACGGCAGCCTTGCCGTTGACCGCAGCGTTGCCGATGTAGTCCTTCCACGCAGCGCGGAACGGCGTGTTGATGATGAACTCCTGTGCCGCCTCATCGTATTCGGCGGTGGTGGCTATGCTGGAGACATCCGAGCCGTGGCCGGTCTCAGTCATGGCGAAGCAGCCGGGGATCTCCAGGCTCATGATGCCCGGAAGCCATTTCTCATGGTGCTCCCGGTTGCCCAGGTGCAGGACGGCCGAACCGAACAGGCCCCACTGCACACCGGCCTTGATCTGCAGCGACGGATCGGCGACAACCAGTTCCTCGAACCCCGCAATGTTCCCGCCGTGGTTGTCCTGTCCGCCAACGTAGGCCGGGAAGGCACGGTGCACCGCATCGGCGTCGACCAGGACCTTCAGCTGGTCCATCACGCGGAGCCGGTGTTCGGTGTGGGTGAGTCCCGCGGGCGTATGCAGTTCCTCGGTGCCGGCCAGCTTGCGGGCCTGCAGGCGGATGTCGTGCCACTTGCCCAGCAGGGTGCGGCCCAGCGCTTCGACGTTGACCGTGGCCGAGTCGTCTTCGCGGATGACGGTGCTGGCGGGAAGCTGGCGCTGCGGGGTAGAGACTGATTGCGTCATTGCGTGTCCTTACTGGTCGGCGTTCGGCGCTGCGGCGGAATCGCCGCGGCTGCCGTGCGCAGTGGTGGGTTCCGGGTGGGTCTGGCGGCCGGGAGTGTCCCAGCCAATTCCGTCGAACAGCCAGGCAGTGAGCTGGTCCGTCATTTCAGCTTCGGATGGCCGCTCCGGCGCCGGCGTCGCCAGCCACCGTTCACCGGCGGCCCGGACCATGCCCAGCGCCGCAATGGGCCAGAAACCTGCTGCTTCCTGCGTCAGGGACCCGGAGTCGTGTCCCTCCAGGTAGGTCTGCACGGCGCGGTCCATCATGTGGCTGATGTTGGCAAAGAAATGTGAAAGCGCGACGGCGACGCCGGGTTCGCTGATACCGGGCCCTTCTGCGCCCGATCCGGTAACGAACGCGTACACGTTGGGGGACGTCTGCGCCATCTGCAGGTAGGCCGAGACCATGGCACGCAGTCCGGACCGGGGCGAATCCGCGCTGCGGCCCGCAGCCAGGATCTTGTCCTGCATCTGGTTGATGACTACTTCGCCCATGGCCTGCTGCAGGCCGGACTTGTCCCCGAAGTACCGGTAATAGACGGACTTGGAGGTTCCCGAGGCCGCGGCGATCTCTTCCATGGACGCCTGGGCGCCCAGGGCATGCACAGCCCGCCGGGCCGCTCTAATAAGCGCACTGCGCCGCTCGATACGGTGCGCTTCCCAGCGGACGGATCGCCCATCCGGGGAGGGTGTGTCCTGTTTCACTGCGATGTTCACGATACCCAGCGTATCAGGTACGGTGGGTTACAGTAATTCTGATCACATCGTGAACTTCCAAGGAGACGCTCGAATGGCTGCACAACCCACGTCCGCGAAGGCACCGGCCGCCGGCTCCGGACCCGCCGTCCGCAACGCCGTCGTCATTGGCGGCAACCGCATTCCCTTCGCACGCTCCGGCGGCGCCTACGCGCACAGCTCCAACCAGGACATGCTGACCGCAGCCCTGGACGGCCTGGTTGCGCGGTTCGGGCTCCAGGACGAGCGGATCGGTGCTGTCGCCGCCGGCGCCGTCCTGAAGCACTCGCGCGACTTCAACCTCACCCGCGAAGCAGTGCTGGGCTCGGCGCTCTCTCCTGAAACTCCTGCCTATGACGTTCAGCAGGCCTGCGCCACGGGTCTTGAAACCGTGGTTTCGCTGGCCAACAAGATCAAGCTGGGACAGCTCGAATCAGGGATCGCCGGCGGTGTTGATTCCGCCTCGGACGCGCCGATTGCCGTCAGCGAGGGGCTGCGCCGGGCGCTGCTGGACCTCTCCCGTGCCCGGACCACCAAGCAGAAGCTCTCGGCCATCGCCAAGATCCGCCCCCGTGACCTGGCACCGAACGCACCCACTACGGGCGAACCGCGCACCGGGCTGTCCATGGGGGAGCACCAGGCGCTGACCACCGCCCAGTGGAAGATCACCCGCGAAAGCCAGGACGAACTCGCCTACAACAGCCACCGCAACCTCGCCGCCGCCTACGACCGCGGGTTCTTCGATGACCTGATAACCCCCTACCGCGGGCTCTCCCGGGACTCCAACCTGCGTGCCGACACTTCACTGGAAAAGCTCGCGAAGCTCAAGCCGGTGTTCGGCCGTGCCCTGGGCGACGAGGCAACCATGACGGCCGGCAACTCCACCCCGCTCACGGACGGCGCCTCGGTTGTCCTGCTCGGATCGGAGGACTACGCACGGGAACACGACCTGCCGATGCTCGCCAACATCGTTGACGCCGAGGCCGGCGCCGTCGACTTCGTCCACGGACGTGACGGACTGCTCATGGCACCTGCGTTCGCCGTGCCGCGCCTGCTGGCACGCAACAACCTCACCTTCGCGGACTTCGATTTCTTCGAAATCCACGAGGCATTCGCCGGCACCGTCCTGAGCACCCTCGCTGCCTGGGAAGACGAGGAATTCTGCCGCACCCGCCTGGGCCTGGACGCGCCCCTGGGCAGCATTGACCGCAGCAAGCTGAACGTCAACGGCTCGTCCCTGGCAGCCGGCCACCCGTTCGCCGCGACCGGCGGCCGGATTGTTGCCTCACTGGCCAAGATGCTTGCCGAAAAGGGCTCCGGCCGCGGCCTGATCTCGGTCTGCGCAGCCGGCGGCCAGGGTCTGGTAGCAATTCTGGAGGCACGCTAACCATGACGGATACCTACCTCACAATCGTCAACTCCGGCATCACCAAGGAGATCGCCAAGAAACTCGGCCTGCCCCGGCCGGCCGTACTGCGCCGCTTTGATCCGTCCAAGCCTCTTGTCCCGGGACCGGTCCTGGTTCTGGGCAAGGGCGGGAGTGCCGATGCCCTCGCTTCCCTGCTGCTGTCCTGGCAGCAGGACGTACGCCGGCACGCTACGCCCAAGGAGAAGCTCGGTGCCATTCTGATGGTGCTGGACGAAGCAGTGACCCCGGAGGACCTGGGTGCAGTGAGCCTGGACGCCGGCGCCAGCCTGCGTGACCTGGCGCCGGGCGGACGCGTGGTCACCGTATCCCGGCCGGCCTCCGAGGCCCAGGACCCCGCAGCTGCCGCAGCACGCCAGGGCGTGGACGGAACGCTGCGTTCCCTGGCACACGAGCTGCGCGGCGGCGCCACCGCCAACGGAATCATCCTGGCCAACGGCACGGATGCCACTGCGCCGTCAGTTGCCGCCGCCCTGCACTTCCTGCTTTCCGGAAAGAGCGCCTACGTCAGCGGCCAGTTCATTACGGTCGGATCCGGCGCAGGGGAGCTCCCGCAGGACTGGAACGCTTCGCTGGCGGGCAAGACCGCCGTCGTCACCGGTGCTGCACGCGGCATCGGCGCCTCGATTGCGCGCATCCTGCACCGCGAGGGCGCCAACGTGATTGTGGTGGACTTACCCGCCGCCGGCGAGCAGCTGGCCGCCGTCGCAAATGAAATCCGCGGCACCGCCCTGCAGGTGGACATCACCCGTGACGACGCCGCAGACAGGATCCTGGCCCACGCAGCCGAGCGCTATGGAAAGCTGGACATTGTCATCCACAACGCCGGTATCACCCGGGATAAGCTGCTGGCCAACATGGACGCCTCGCGCTGGGACTCGGTCATCGCTGTGAACCTTGCCTCGCAGCTGCGCATGAACACCCGGTTCCTGGAATCGGAAACCTTCAGTGCGGACGGACGGATTGTGTCCCTGGCATCCACCAGCGGCATTGCCGGAAACCGCGGACAGACCAACTACGCTGCCTCCAAGGCCGGCATCATCGGGATGGTCCGGGCTACGGCCCCTCTGCTCGCTCCCCGCGGCGGCTCCATCAACGCCGTCGCCCCGGGCTTTATTGAAACCGACATGACTGCCCGGATGCCGGCCCTGACCCGCCAGGTGGCGCGCCGGCTTTCCAGCCTGCAGCAGGGCGGACAGCCGGTGGACGTTGCCGAGGCCATCGCTTTCCTCGCCTCCGACGCCGCAGCCGGCGTGAACGGACAGGTCCTGAGAGTGTGCGGGCAGAATATGGTGGGAGCATGAGCGTCCAGGAACTCGAAGCCATCCCGGCGCTCGGACGCCTGTACCTCACCGCCGCGTCCAACGCCGCGCGGAGCCGCCTGTCCGCCTCGCGGCTTCCCAAGGACCTGCCGTCAGCGCGGCATACCGTGCAGCGGGCCCGGGTCGACCTGGAAAACCTCACCAGCTTCCAGCGCCTGGTCATGCACAGTGCCCAGGACACCCTGCCCTCCGGCTACGTCCACACCTTTGCGTTTCCGGTGGCAATGAGCGTCATGGCGCGGGAGGACTTCCCGCTGCCGCTGCTGGGACTGGTCCATCTGCGCAATAATGTCCGGCACCTGCGGCCCATCCACTATTCCGAGCCGCTCTCCGTGACGGCCTGGGCGGAAAACCTGGCCGGGCACCGTGCCGGCACCCAGGTTGAACTGGTCGCCGAGGTGCGCTCAGGAGATGAACTGGTGTGGGAGGGACGTTCGGTCTATCTGGCCAAGGGAGTCTTCCTGCCCCGGTTCGACCGCCCGGCGTCAGCCGGAGCGCGTCCTGAGTTCGTGCCCCCGCTTCCCACGGCACAGTGGAGGCTCGGCCCGGACGCCGGCAGAAACTATGCCAGGGTCTCGGGAGACTTCAACCCCATCCACCTCAGTGCCCTGTCTGCGAAGGCACTGGGCCTGAAACGGTCCATCGCGCACGGCATGTATATGGCTTCCCGCGTGGTGGGCGAGACCGGTCCGGCCATGCAGGAACCGTTTGAATGGAACATCGAGTTCGAGTCGCCGGTTTTCCTCCCTGCCACCGTCAGTGTCCGGATCTCCGAAGCCGGCGGCCCGGGGGAGCGCGGAACCACCACGTTCAGCGGATGGAACCAGCGCAGCCGCCGCCGGCATTTCCACGGCTGGGCACGGCCGCTGGCTGCGGGGACGCAAGCCGTCACCGGCTAAGGCGGCTGCTAGAGTTCCGGCCATGAGAACAACTTCTTCCCTGGCTGTGCGTGCCCGCGAACTGGACGCTGCTGATCCGCTGGCAGGGATGCGGGAGAAGTTCCTGGGCTCTGACGACGCAGGGGTGCCGGCCTACCTGGACGGCAACTCACTCGGCCGGCCGCTGGCCGCCACACTGGAGCGCATGAACGACTTTGTGCGGAACCAGTGGGGCGGCCGGCTCATCCGCGGCTGGGATGAAGGCTGGCTGGCCCTGCCCCGGCAGATCGGGGACCTGCTCGGCTCAGCCGCCCTAGGTGCGGCTTCCGGGCAGTGCATCATCGCGGATTCAACCACCGTGCTGCTCTACAAGCTCGCCCGGGCCGCCGTCGCAGCCGGCGGGGACCGCACGGAAATCATCCTGGACCGGGACAACTTTCCCACCGACCGGTATGTCATGGAGGGCATCGCCGCCGAGTGCGGCCTTACCCTGCGCTGGGTCGAAGCGGACTACGACGGCGGCGTCCGCCCTGAGTCTGTTGCTGCCGCTGTGGGGGACAAGACCTCATTGGTGGTGCTTAGCCATGTCGCCTACCGGTCCGGCTTCATTGCCGACGTTCCCGCAATCACGGACATTGTGCACCGGGCCGGAGGCAGGGTGCTTTGGGACCTCTGCCATTCCGCCGGCTCGGTTCCCGCAGAACTGGACGCCTGGAACGTGGACTACGCGGCCGGCTGCAGTTACAAGTATCTGAACGGCGGTCCCGGCGCGCCTGCCTGGGCCTACGTGGCGGCCCGCCACCAGGGAGGATTCGAGCAGCCGATCCGGGGCTGGCTGGGGGCAGGAGATCCCTTCGGCATGGGCCGTGACTTTGTGCCGGCGCCCGGCATCCAGCGCGTCGTCTCCGGCACTCCGCCCATCCTGGGGATGCTGGCCATGCAGGACATGATCGGGCTTATCGCCGAAGCGGGCATGGACAGGGTCCGGGAGAAGTCGGAGCAGCTGACCGCTTTTGCGGTGGAGGCCTTCGACGAGGTCCTGGCCCCCCTTGGCGCTGTCCTGGCCTCCCCCCGGGAACCGGCCCGGCGGGGCAGCCACATCACCATTGACCATCCGTCCTTCAAGGACGTGACCGCCCGCCTCTGGGAGCAGGGCATCATCCCCGACTACCGGAACCCGAACGGCATCCGCCTGGGACTCTCGCCCCTGTCCACGTCCTTTACTGAAACCTGGACGGGCATCGAGGCCATTGCGGCGGATCTCACGGCAGCGTCATAAAGCCGGCTGCCCGGCCTTCACGCAGAGCACCGGGCAGGCGGCGTCAAACAGGACCCGCTGGGCGGTGCTGCCCAGAATGAGTTTTCCCACCGGGGTGCGGTGCCGGAGGCCGACAACTATCAGCCTTGCGTCATTCCGGGCGGCAGCGGCAAGGATTTCCTCGGCAGGGTCATAGTCCCCTTCGGGATGGATAAGCGTGAAGTCTGTTCCTGCCGCCTCCAGTTCCGCGGCGATTGCCTCGAGCTCCTCTGCCGCGTCTTCGCCGTGGGTGTGCCCGTGGCCCAGGCCCCTGCCGGTGGTTCGGACGTTGATAATCACGAGCCTGTTGTTGAACAGGGCGGCCTCCCGGCGGGCGTGGGCCAGGGCGGCAGCGCCCTCGGGAGCCGGAACATAACCAACTATGACACTAGCCATGAAGCTCCTCCGGATCCGTGAAGCGGGTGCGCTTGGCTTTGACTCCCCGGTTCCAGAGCCAGGTAAAGAACCAGAGCACGACGCCGATGGCCAGCAGAATGCCGGCAATGGAGTACTCGATGGGGTCCTGTGCCCATGGCCCCACAAGGAACGCGCAGCTCAGCGCGCCAATCCAGGGCATGATGCCGGGGGAGCGGAAGGTCCGGCGCCCGGCTCCGCCTTCCGCCGGGCTGCTGCCCTCAACCGGGTCCGGCGGGGACTTGCGGAGCACCAGGCAGGCTACATTGACCACCGTGAACACACACAGAAGCAGCAGCGCGGTGGTGCCGCCAAGCGCGGAGACCGTGTCCGGTCCCATGACGTTGGTCACCAGCACAATGACCCCCACCGCAATAAGCGTGGTGAACACGATCGCGGCCCAGGGAGTCCGCCGGCCGGGAAGGACCAGTGCCAGCGGGCGCGGAAGAACCTCCTGCTTGGCCATGCCGTAGAGCAGGCGGCTGGCCATCAGCATATTAATCAGTGCAGTGTTTGCCACCGCGAAGATCGAGAGGAACGGATAGAAGACGTCGATCGGGAAGTCCGGGGCACCTGCCTGCACCACTTCCAGCAGCGGCGTCTGGCTCTGGGACAGCTGCCCCACCGGCACCACGGCCACAGCGGCCACGGACACCAGCAGGTAAATAAACACTGTGATGCCCAGTCCGGTCAGCATGACCTTGGGGAAGATCCGGGCCGGTTCCCGGGTTTCCTCCGCCATGTTGACGCTGTCTTCGAAGCCAACCATGGAGAAGAACGCCAGGGACGTGGCAGCCGTCAGCGCCAGGAAGATCGATTTCCCGCCCTCGGTTTCAAAAATCACGGTCCGCGAGAAATCGACGTTGCCCTGTCCCATGGCCCAAAAGCCGATTCCTATAACGATCAGCAGGCCGGTCAGCTCCACGACGGTCAGCACCACGTTGAATTTGATGCTCTCCCCAACCCCGCGCAAATTGATCAGCGCGAGCAGGACCATGAATCCTAAGGCAATCGCGGTGACGCCAAACTGCCCCCAGCCCAGGCCGAAACCGACCAGGAAGTTCTCGGCCAGGAACTTGGCGGCCGTAGAGGCAGAGGTAATCCCGGAGCAGAGCACGGCAAAGGTCACCAGGAACGTGACAAAGTGAATCCCGAACGCCTTGTGGGTATAGAGGGCGGCACCGGCGGCCTGCGGATATTTGGTCACCAGTTCCAGATAGGACAGCGCCGTTATGGTGGCCACCGCGAACGCGATCAGGATGGGCGCCCAGGCCGCCCCGCCAATCTCACCGGCTATCCGTCCGGTGAGCGCGTAGACACCGGTTCCCAGAATGTCACCGACGATGAACAGCAGCAGCAGCTTGGTGCCCATCACCCGTTTCAGCTGCGGACCGTCCCCGGTCTGCTGCACGCCGCCGGCAGCCGTTCCCTTGCTTTCACCGGGTGCGCTCATGCCCGGTATTCTGCGCGTGCCCGGTACCGGCCTGCAATGCGTGCAGGGCTTTTCCTGCTTCCGGGCCGGCAATCGCCGGCTGCGCAGTAGGAGGAGGTCTAGACAGAAGGAGGCGGTCTAGCCGGGCGCGGCGTCCGGTACCACCCGCACGGAACGGATTCGGTGGTGCTCAACGCTGAGCACCTGCAGCCGGCACCCGGGCGCTGCCACGCTGTCGCCCGGCACAGCCATCCGTCCGAGCCGCTCCAGGATGTAGCCGGCCAC
>JBELYP010000095.1:0-12267 GCA_040273995.1 Arthrobacter sp. | reverse complement strand
CACGCCCATGGCGAACCGCACGCTCTCCCCCAGGCCCAGGTTGTCCAGCTCGCTCTTGAGGTCCTGCTGCAGGGCGTTCATCTCCTGGACCTCCAGCCGGGCCAGTTCAAGGTCGGAGAAGAGTTCAGTGGTTTCCCCGGCGTTTTCCTCCGGAACCACCATGCCGGCCGAGGCGTCGACCAGTTCCGTGGGGGTATCACCGAAGCCCGTGGCCAGGGATTCCTTGAGCCGCTCGTACTTCTCCTGGTCCACGGTGGACATGGCGAACAGAACAATGAACAGGCACATCAGGACGGTGACCATGTCCATGTAGGAAGCCATCCAGCGTTCGTCAACGTGATGGGGGGTGCCCCGGTTGACGCGGCGGCGCCGGTTCATGCTGCGTCCGAGAGCCTGCTCAGCGGAACGGACTCACGCTCGCGCGGCTTGCCGTCCTGCGCGGCGTCGCCCGCCAGTGCGGTGAGCCGCTCGCCCAGGAGCAGGGGCTGCACCCCGTTCTGGATAGCCAGGATGCCCTCCATGCGCACGGTCATAGCTTTGCTCTCGAGTTCGTTCATCCGTTCAATCCGGGCGGAGATGGGAAGCCAGATGAAGTTGGCGGAGAGCAGGCCCCAAAGCGTGGCCACAAAAGCCGTGGCGATCATCGGGCCGAGGTTCTCGGGGCTGGAGAGGTTCTCCAGCACGTGGGTCAGGGACACCACGGTGCCGATGATGCCCACGGTGGGTGCGAATCCGCCCAGGGCGGCGAAGAATTTGGCGTTGGTGCGCCCGCGGTCGTACCGGCTCTCGATTTCGTCCTCGAGCATGACTCGCAGCTCTTCGGGGTCGGTGCCGTCAGCGACGTTCTGCAGGGCCTTGCGTTCGAACTCGGTCCCGGCCTCAGAGCTGGCCTCTTCGAGGGCAAGCAGGCCCTTGGAGCGGGCCACCTCGGCGTAGCGGACCAGATCCGTAATGCTTCCGGCAGCCTTGGCTGGTTTGCCCAGCACAGCAGGGAGGACGGCTTTGAACGCCGCAATGCTGTCCCGAATGGTGTAGGAGGCAATGCCGATGGCAATCGTGGCGCCGAAGACCAGGATCATGGGCGCAGGCAGGAGGATCGCGCTGAGGTGCGCCCCTTCCAGGGTGATCATGGCGTACAGCGAGCCGAAGGCGATGACCAGTCCGATTAGTGTTGCGGGATCCATGGGACAGTCACTTTCCGGTGGGTGTCGGGGGCAGGACGCGCAGCGCCGGACGTTCAGGATCGGCGTCGAGTTCCCGGGCCCGGAGCAGCACGCTGGCCTTCCAGTCGCGAACTAGTTCGATGACTTCCTGAAGCGTCTCGCGAACCACGTGGGAGGTGCCATCGATCATTCCCAGGGTTGTATCCGGGTTGGACTGGATACGTTCAACTAAGTCCGGGTTGACCGCGAACTGCGCTCCGTTGAACCGGGTAAGAATGATCATGGTGCCCTGTCTGGTGCCGGGGCCGGCCGCTTCGGCCAACCTCCCTACAGGCAATATCGGCACCGGGGGCGCTGAAGTTAGCAGCCGGCGGCTCGTGCGCACTGCTTAAGGAAGCCTGCCCCGGCACCGCCGCGGGGGACGGCAGCACCGGGGCAGGCAGCTGGGGGGCCTAACCGGGAGCAGGGACCGCGCGGTGCGGGTCCTAAGCGGGCGGTTAGCGCTTGAGGTTCACCAGTTCCTCCAGGACGGAGTCAGAGGTTGTGATGATGCGCGAGTTCGCCTGGAAGCCGCGCTGGGCGATGATCAGGTTGGTGAATTCCTGGGAAAGGTCCACGTTGGACATTTCCAGTGAACCTGAGGATATGGTGCCGAATCCTGCGGATCCGCCGGTTCCAATGATCGCGTTGCCGGAGTTCACGGACGCTGCGTAGGACGTGTTTCCGGCCTTCTCCAGTCCGCCGGGGTTGTCGAAGGTGGCCATGGCCAGCTGTGCCACGGCGATCTTGGCTCCGTTGCTGAAGGAACCGGTGATGGTTCCGTCCGCTCCGATGGAGAAGGACTCCAGGGTTCCGGCAGCAGAGCCGTTCTGCGACTTCGCGGCGATTGTGTTCATCCCGGTGTAACCGGTGACGGTGCTGAGGTCGATTCCAATGCCGCCGACGTTCAGGGTGCCGCCGCCGGTCAGGACGCCGTTGGTGAAGGTCATGGTTCCGGTGACGGTGGCCCCGCCGGCCAGCGCGGCGGAAGTGTCCCAGCCGGCGGCGGTGCGGGTGAAGGTGACGGAGAGGCTGCTGGCGGCGCCGGCGGCGTCGTACACCTCGATCTCGCGCACGAACTGGTCCCCTGCCGCGGCTTCTGCGGGCAGGTTCCCGGCCAGGACCGCAGCGGTCGTGGCAGCGGCCGGAGCCAGGGTCTGTCCGGAGAGGACGATGTTCGAGGTGGGTCCGCCGTTCTGGATGACGCCGTTCACGGCACCCCAGCCCTGGACGAAAGCGCCGTCAGAGGAAACCAGGTTTCCGGCCTGGTCCAGTGAGAAGGCACCGGAGCGGGTGTACATGGTGTCCCCGGCCTTGGAGGTGACGAAGAACCCGTCGCCGGAAATCATCAGGTCCGTGCCTTTGCCGGTGGACTGCGTGGACCCCTGGGTGAAGTTGGTGCTGATTCCGGCCAGCTGAACGCCCAGGCCGATCTGCGCGGGGTTCCGGCCGCCGATCTGTCCGGTGGGGCCGGAGCCGCCGGACACCAGCTGCGAGAGCGTGTCCTGGAACTGGACGGCTGAGGACTTGAAGCCCGTGGTGTTCACGTTGGCAATGTTGTTGCCTGTGACGTCGAGCATTTTCTGGTGGGCGCTCAGGCCGGAGATGCCGGAGTAGAGGGAGCGAAGCATGGTGGAGCCTTTCTGGTTAGGCAGTTGCAGCAGATACGGCGGAAATGGAGTCAAGAGGAACATCGGTTCCGTCAACGTTGACGGTAGGAATCCCGTAGGCGTAGGAGACGGACCGGGCCGTGCCGGAGACGTCCTGGCCGTCTTCGCCGGTGTAGGAGACGGCCTGCCCGATCAGCGAAGCAGCCGCCATGCGCATCTGCAGGCTGAAGCCTTCGGCGCTGGTGGCAGCCAGTGCATCGGTTTTTTCCATCATGGCCAGTTCAGTGAACTGGGAAATCATGGCGTTGGTGTCCATCGGAGAGGACGGGTCCTGGTTCTGCAGCTGGGTGACCAGCAGGGACATGAAAAGGTCCCCGTCCATGGACTGTTTGGGAGTGCGGGCCGCGGGGGCGGCATACAGGCTCGCGCCGGCTGCTGCCGGGACGGTCGTTACGTTTTCGATGGGCACAGGTGCTCCTTGGCTTTCTCAGGCGAGGATGTCCAGGGCCGAAGCCCCGTCCGGAATGGGATGGGATGGCGCTGGGTCCTGCGGGCGGGCAGCGGCAGCCGGAAGCTCCGGCGCTTCCCCGCGGCCGGGGGCGCGGTGCTGCTCTCGGCCGGGCTCCCCGTCAGGGCGTGAACCGCTGCCCAGGTCAAGCGAGGCATTGAATCCGGATCCGGCCAGTTCCCGGCGCAGGTCGGGCAGCACGGCCCGCACAGCTTCCCGGCCGGCGTCAGCGGCAAACAGTTCCAGCCGGACGCCGTCGGCCCCAATGACGGCCCGGACGGTGACAGTGCCCAGGGACTCCGGGGTGACCTTGAGCGTCATGATGTGTTCCCCGTCCCCCGCGGCCAGCAGGCTGAACACGGGTTTGGCCAGCTGGGTGTGCAGCTGCGGCGCAGCGGCGGGCAGCGGCGGTGCGGCCGCAGCAGTTCCCGCGGCCTGTGCTGCCGGGGCCACGCCGGGCACCTGGCCGGAGGCTGCCGTACTGTGCAGCCCTTCCGCGGGCACCGCAGCTTCAGCGGATGCGGCAGGAAGCGGGAACTGCGCCGTGCGCAGTGCCGGTGCGGTTCCACGCAGAGCGGCAGGCAGGAACGACGGCGCGGGTGTGGCCGGGCGCACCGGGTCCGGGATGGCCGCGGCGCCACTGGGCGGAACTGCCGCGGCAACCGTGTCCGTACGTATCGGGGTTGGGGCGGCGGGGGAACCCGCTCTGGGCGCTGCGGGAACGCCCACTGCGGCAGCCGCGGGAACACTTGGAGGCAAGACGGCAGGCACGGCAGCCGCAGCCACGCCGGAACCGGCAACCAGCTCAGCTGCGGAATCGGTGCCGGCCGCTGCGGGAACCGACGCCTGGGGCGCTTCCACGGTGGCGGTTCCTGCGCCGTAGCTGAAACCAGCTGGTGCCAGCTGGGTTCCTCCTGCCGGCAGAACAGCGGAACCAGCCGTTCCCGTATCCGCCTCACCGGTCTGCTCCGCGGGGTCTTCGGTTCCGTCCCCAAGCAGCACGGCAGCCGGCGGGCCGGGGACCTGGCGGTTCCCCGGCAGGACGGCGAGGGCCTCCAGCAGGGACTGGAAGGCTCCGGCACTGCCGGTTCCTGCGCCGGCGGCAGTGCCTGTACCCGGTTGTGCCGGTGCGGGAACAGCCGTCGTGACGGACAGGTTCACCGGGCACCTGCCAGCAGGCTCGCCTGTGCCGAGGCGATCACGCCGGTGAGGTCCGGAGCAGGCGCTGCGGAGGCAGCGGCGTCGGGCAGGATGCGGCGGATGGCGGTGATGTTGGAGTCGTTTTCCCAGGCGTCGCGGATCTGGATGGTCTGTCCCGGCTGCGGGGCATCTATGGCCTTGCCGTTGCCGAGATAGATCGCCACGTGGCCGGTGTTGTGCGTGAACAGCAGGTCACCGGGCTGTGCCTGCGCCAGGGAGGCTACCGGGCGGCCCTGGTTTATCTGGTCATAGGTGACCCGCGGCAGCGAGTAGCCCAGGTCCTTAAAGACGTTCTGCACAAAGGAGGAACAGTCCAGTCCGACGGCCGGATCATTTCCGCCCCACACATAGGGCAGGCCGATGTACTTTTCAGCGGCGGCGGTGACCTGCTGGGCGAGTGCTGCCTGATCCCCGCTGAGCGGTGCCCGGTTGGAGGCATCCGGCGATGCCAGCCCAGCCAGGACTCCGGCAAAACCGGCGGCGGACGACGGCGCAGCGGATGCGGCAGAGGATGCGGCAGCTGCCGGCCGGGCAACCGGCGGGGCGCTCAGTTCTGCAATCGCTGCCCGGATCTCGCTGATCCGTCCCAGTGCTTCAATGGCCGGCACGGGGTGTCCTTTCCTTAGGTGCGCTTGTGTTCATTGCGGTGTTCACAGGGACGAGGCCCGGCGGATGGCTGACTCATCCAGTGCGGACTGTTCGGCTTTCAGTGCGGCCGCGGTCTGCTCCACCTGGTGCCGGGCTGCCATCTTTTCCAGCGGCACGGTCCGCATTTTCGCCGCCCGGTACTGTGCCTGCGCGGCCTGCTGTTCGGCGTCGGCGGTTGTGATCAAGGCATCCAGCGCGGCGAGCTGGGACCGGGCTGCGGAGCGAGCGGCGGCAATGGCCAGCAGCGCGGCGCCGTCAGCGGGGTGCGCATCGCAGGCGCCCAGGCTGGAGACGGAGCGGGCACGGCGCTCCCGGCTCTCCTGGACCCGGCGGTTGGCTCCGGCGAGGCGCCCGGAGGCGGCGTCGAGCTCAATGCCGCGCAGACGCAGCAGTCCGGCCAGCGGAAATTGTGCCATCAGAGTCCTCCTAGTGGTTGGGTCAGCGCCTGCAGCCGAGCCCAGGCTTCGCCGAAGGGCGTCTGGTCATCCATACGCTGCTGCAGGAAGGCGTTGATTGCATCTGCGTGGGCTATTCCGGCGTCGACCAGCGGATTGGCCCCGCTTTGGTAGGCGCCGACGTCGATCAGGTCCTGTGCCTGCCGGCGGGCCGCCATGACCCGGCGCAGGACCGACGCCGCTGCGGCCTGATCCGGGGAGCACACCTTGGAAGCCACCCGGGAAATGGACCCGAGGGCGTCGATGGAGGGGAAGTGTCCGGCCACAGCGAGTTTCCGGTCCAGGACCACGTGTCCGTCCAGGATGGAGCGGGCGGCGTCGGCCACCGGTTCGTTGTGGTCGTCGCCGTCAACCAGCACGGTGTACATGCCGGTGACTGATCCGGTTACGTCCGTACCCGCACGTTCCAGCAGCTGTGCCAGCACGGAGAACGTGGACGGCGGATAACCGCGGGTGGCCGGTGGCTCGCCCGCCGACAGGCCGATTTCGCGCTGCGCCATGGCCACGCGGGTGAGGGAATCCATCATCAGCAGCACGTCCGCGCCCTGATCGCGGAAGGACTCCGCGATCCGGGTGGCGGTGTAGGCGGCGCGCAGGCGCATCATAGCCGGCTCGTCGCTGGTGGCCACCACGACGATCGAGCGGGCCAGGCCTTCGGCGCCGAGGTCGTCTTCGAGGAATTCGCGCACTTCACGCCCGCGCTCCCCCACCAGTGCGATCACGGACACCTGGGCTTCGGTTCCCCGGGCGATCATGGACAGCAGGGAGGACTTGCCCACGCCGGACCCGGCGAAGAGGCCCATGCGCTGGCCTTTGCCGATGGTGGTGAGGGTGTCCAGCACCCGCACGCCTGTGGCCAGCGGTTCGGAAATCCGTGCCCGGGCCATGGCGTTGGGCGCCCGGTTTTCAACAGCTGCGGTTCCGGTGCCGGACAGCGGGCCTTTGCCGTCGATGGGCCGGCCGATTCCGTCCAGTACCCGGCCGAACAGTCCGGTTCCGGTGGGAACCCGGATGGGGCTGCCCTTGGCCCGGACCGGGTCGCCGGCAGCCAGGCCGGCGGTGCGGCCCAGCGGCATGCACTGCAGCCGGCCGCTGCCTACCGCTACGACTTCCGCGTCGGTACCGGCCTCGCCCAGGGTGAGCAGGTCACCAATGGAGGCGTCCAGGCCGGATACCTCCACACCCAGGCCAACGACGGCGCTGACAGTGCCGGTGCACTGCGGCCTGGCAGCATGCAGCGCCCGGGCGAAGGGAACGGCGGCGGGCCGGTAGGCGGTGGAAGTCATGCGTCCTCCGCCAGGGCTGCCTTGAGCCGGGCCAGCGCGGTGGACAGGCGTGCGTCGAGGTAACCGTCGGGGTATTCGGCCACGGCGTCAGCCCGGTCCAGGGACGGATCGGCGACCAGTTCCGCCCGGATCTTGGCGCGGAAGTCTTCGGGCACGGCAGCGAGGTCCGCCGGGTTCATCCGGATGGTGTGCACCGGGGCCGGCGTTGCCGGGTTCAGTGCCCGGTGCAGGGCCGAGCGCGCGGAGTCCTCTGCACTGTCCAGTTCGCGTGCCAGCAGGGCCTCCGCGATCTGCACTGCGGCGTCGGCCAGCTGGTATTCGAGGGCTTCCAGCACGGGCACGGTGCGGGCGTGCAGGGCATCCGCTGCCGTGTTGAGGGAGCTGATGAGTTCGTTCACCCGTGCCCGGGCCTGCTGTTCGGCTGCGGCGGCTGCCTGCCGGGCGGCTTCGGCCGCTACGGCGGCTTCCGCGCGGGCCAGGGCAGCGCCGTCGGCGTATCCGGCAGCATGGCCGCGGGCGCGGGCCTGCTCCTGGATCCGTACCGTGGCCTCGTCCCGGAGCACCGGGTAGGCCAGCGCGCTGAACACCTCAGAAGACAAACTCGTCCTCCTCGCCGCGGCGCACATCGATGTCTCCGGCGGCTTCCCGCTCGCGGATCAGGCGGACGATCTCGGAACGGGCCTCTTCGACGGCCTTCATCCGCACCGGACCGAGGTTCGCGATTTCGGAGTCCAGGTTCTCCCGCTTGCGCTCGGAGATGTTCTTGTAGATCGCCTCGGTGACCTGGGCGGGCGCACCCTTCATGGCGGTGGCCAGCACCCGCAGGTCCAGGGAGCGCAGGATCGACTGGATGTGCGGGGCGTCCAGTTTCACGATGTCCGCGAAGGTGAGCATCCGGGAACGGACTTCCTCGGCGAGCAGCGGATCCAGCTCATCCAGGCCGGCCAGCAGCGCCTTCTCCGTGGCGACGTCGGAGCGGTTGATGATGTCCACCAACGGCTGCACACCGCCCACCACCTCCGCAGCTTCGCGGGGAGCAACGACGGCACCGGCCCGTACCTTCAGGACGTCGGAGACGATCGTGACGGCTTCGGGTGCTGCCGGTGACATGGTGGCGATGGCGTGCGCCACCTCGGTGCGGGTGCCCTCCGGCAGGCCGGCAATAACGGCCGACGCCGCTGCGGGGCGCAGGTGGGCCAGCACCAGGGCGATGGTCTGCGGCAGTTCGCCGTCGAGGATGCCCAGCAGCTGCCCGGGCTCGGCGTCTTCGAGGAACTCGAAGGACCGGCCGGCCAGCGTGGCATTCATGCGTCCGAGCAGTCCGGAAGCCTTCTCTGCACCGAAGGCGCCTTCAAGCAGCCCTTCGGCCAGTTCCTGGCCGCCGCGCGCGGGTGTCCGGCCGGAGATGGAGAGCGTGTGGAACTCTTCCATGACTCGTTCAGCAACTTCCGGGTTGACCCGTCGCAGACGCACAATCTCGGCGGCAACTTCCTCTGCTTCCGTCTCGCTGAGGTGCTTCATGACCTCAACGGCGGCGCTCTGTCCGAGCTGCATCAGGACGACGGCGGCTTTCTGGATGCCCGTCAGGTCGATGGCCGTGGTGGTCGCTGTCATACGCTCGTCCTGTTATCGATCAGTGCCCGCAGGTATTCGGCCGTCTTGGCCGGTTCCGAGACGGCCAGTGCCTGGACCTGCTCGCGGCGGATGCCGGCGTCGCTCAGTTCCTGTGCCAGCGGTTCGATCACCGGAATGCTGTTGGTGGTCGGGGTGGGCTCCAGCGGAATCGCAGAGACCAGGGTGGTGCCGTCGTCGAGTTCGCCCAGGTCCATGGGCGGTGCCAGGTCAAGGGCCTGCCGGGACGTGCGGCGGCTGCGCAGGGCGAAGATCACCAGCAGGATCAGGACCGCCAGCACCACGGATCCGATGGTGACCAGGTTCCGGATCAGCTCTGCCTGCCGTTCCGCCGCGGCGGCTTCCTCCGCTGCGGCGAGGGCTTCCTGCGCTGCGGCGGCGTCGCCGTTGTTGAACGGGAGGATCTCCAGGGTCACCGCGTCCCCGCGTTCCGCGTCGATGCCGGCCGCGTTGCGGACCAGGCCCATCAGGGCGGCCTGGTTGATGCCTGCTGCCGCGTCCCGGCTGATAGCCACGGAGACGGTCTGCCGGTTCAGTGTTCCGGCCGGGATCACGGTGGTTTCGGTGACCTTGTTGACGGCGTTGTTCCTGGTGGTGGACTCGGAGGTGTACTCGCCGTCGTCCGCGGCGTCGCCGGGCACGGCAATGTTGTCCGGGCCCAGGACTCCTGCGGCGGTGTTGGGGCCGCCGCCGCCGGTGTACTGCTCGGTGGCGCTCTGTTCGTTCAGGGCCGGAACGTCCTCGCCGGCACCGGTGAAGGTTTCCGCCGTCCGGTTTCCGGATTCATAGTTCATGTCCGCGGCCACGGCGACTGTCGCGTTGCCGGAGCCCACCACCCGGTCCAGCATGGACTGCACGGATGCTGCCACCCGGGCCTCGTAGTCGGAGGCCTGCTTGTCTGCGGAGCCGGTGGCGCCGGTGCCGACGGCGGAGAGCACGTTGCCCTGCGAATCGATGACGGCAACGTTCTCGGCGTCCAGCCCGTCGATCGCGGCGGAGGTCAGATGGACGATGGCCTGCACCTGGTCATCGTTGATGTTCCGGCCGGCCTGGGTTTCAACGAAGACCGACGCCGTCGCCTTGCCCTTCTCTGCCACGAAAACGGTGGATTCGGGCAGGGCCAGCTGCACGGAGGCGTTCTGCACGCCGTCGAGCGAGCCAATGGTGGCTGCCAGTTCGCCTTCCAGCGCCCGCTTGTAGGTGACGTCCTGCTGGAATTCGGAGCTGGTGACGCCCATGTCATCCAGCAGCGAGTAGCCGCCGGTTTTCTGCGCCGGAATGCCGGCCGTGGCCGCTTTCATGCGTTCTTCGTAGACCGCTTCATCCGGCACCATGATCGTGCCGCCGCCGCCGGTAATTTCGTAGGCGACGCCGTTGGCGCGCAGCTGCTCGACGACGGCGTTGGCATCCGCCGAGGACAGTCCGGAGAAGAGCGGGGTCATGGCGGGCTTGGTCATGAACTGGTACAGGAAGATCCCGCCCATAAGCAGCACGGCGGCCCCGATGCCGGCAATCGTTTTCTGGGCCACGGAGAACCCGCCGGCCGAGGCGCTGAGGCTGGTCAGCGCAGCTTTGATCTTTGGGGGCATCAGGCCTGCATCCTCATGATCTCGTTGAATGCGTCAACGCCCTTGTTGCGGACGGCTGCGACGAGTTCCAGCGTGAGGCTGGCCCGGGTAGAGGCAATGGTTGCCTGGTGCACGTCATTCAGGTCCCCGGTGACGGCTTGTATTGCCAGCGTCTTGGATTCGGAGGAAAGGGCCTGCGCGTTGTCCACGGCACCGGCCAGCTGGGCGGCAAAGGCTGTGCCGTGCGTTCCGGCGGCAGCGGCGGGGGCGGCTGCGTCCAGGTAGGCGGACGGGGCAACGGCCTGGACGGCGGCAATCGGGCTGGGCATCAGTTCTTTCCAATCTGCAGGGCGGCTTCATAGCTTGACCGGGCCCGCTCCACCACGGCGGCGGAGGCCTGGTAGCCGCGCTGGGCAATGATCAGGGCGCTCATCTGCTCCCCGAGGTCGATGTCCGGGTAGCGGACGTAACCGTCCGCGTCAGCCAGTTCGTGTTCCGGTTCGTAGACCATGCGGCCCTCGGCGTCGCCGAATTCAGCGGAGGCCACGTAGACGCCGGAGACGCCTTGACCTTCCTGGGCGCGGATGTAGCGGGCGCGGAACGCTTCCTCGTCGGTGGACTTGGCTGTATTGACGTTCGCAATGTTGTCCGCCACGGCGTCGAGCCATTTGCGGTGGACGTTCATGGAGGTACCGGCAATGCCGATCGCGTCGAAGGTCATTACTGGGTCCTCATGGCGGTGCGCATAGAGTTCGCTTCCCCGCCCACAGCCTGTGCGGCGAACTGGAAGCGCAGCACGGTATCAACGTTTGAAATGGTTTCGGTGTCCAGGTTCACGTTGTTCCCCTCGAGGTTGACCGGCTCCAGCGAGCGGGCCATGGCAGGTGCAACCGAGCCGGTTCCCTTGGCGACGGCGCGTGATAACTCGGCTTCGAAGGAGACGCGCTGCGCGGTGTATCCGGGGGTGTTCACGTTCGCGATGTTGTTCGCGATGGCGCGCTGACGCAGGGAAAGGCCGTTCAAGGCGCTTTGCAGGGCAAGGGATGATACGGAATCAAACACAGCCAAAACCTGACACTCTCGGTGGGGGCGGCCAATCCTTGGCCTTCTGGACGAGCTATCCGTGCTCTGTAAGGAAATATCGGCACTTTCCCCACCGGCGTTAGGTAGTGCGACCATGGTTGCTCTGGCGGTCCCTGTGTGTGGCGGCGGGTTGTGCTGTAGTTGTTTGGCGCTGCTGTGCAGTCTGCTGGCGCACTGGATTGGGACATGCCTCCGGATTGGGACAGGTTCAGGGTCCCGGTTTGCTGCACTTTGGGACGTTCCTGCCGGTTTGGGACATTCCTACGCGGCGCCGCGGCAGGAAAGTCCCCAAGTGGCAGGGAAGTCCCAAAGCGGAGGGATTTGGTAACACCCACGGAGGCTGGCGGCTCGGCGCAGGTTGGCTGCTACCCTGAGACGTCGAGGTAGAGCGAGGGCCCGGCCGTTCCGACACCGGGAACCCGGCGCAGCGCACCCATCTGCCTGCCGGCTTCCTGTCGCCGGCTCTCCATTCGTGCCAAGAGCGCCTTCTGCGCTTCGACGAGGCGTTCGGTGCGGGCAGCCAGCTCCGGGGGAAGCGGTTCTTCCGGTGCTGCCCAGAGTTCGATGCGGGGCGCTGCCAGTGGGTCCTCCATGGTGCGGGCAGCCGTTTCAATGGCCTCTTCCAACCGGTCCAGGACGGCTTCCCAGGTTTCGCGGGCGGAGGAGTCCTCAGGCAACACCCATGGCTCCCGTCGAGCCGGGGCCCATCGCGGCTGCGGCCTCGTGCCAGCTCTGCCGCAGCGGTTCCATCATGGTGATCGCTTCGCGGGTGAGGTTCACGTCCCGGGTGATGTTGGCGTTCACCAGCGCATTGGCCACGTAGGTGTACACGGCGAACAGGCCTTCGGCACCGTCCCAGACCTTGCGGTTCAGGGAAGTCTGCAGCTCGGTGATGATGGCCTGGGCATGCACCAGCTGCTCGGAGGCCGCTGCCCAGTCGCCGCGGACCTGAGCGTCCTCGGCCCGCTTGAGGTCCAGCAGAAGCCGGTCGTAGAGCATGGTGAGCAGGCGCGCCGGTGTGGCACTCATGACCTGGTCCTTCAGGTACTGGCTGCGTGATGCTGCTGCGTTCACT
>JBELYP010000094.1:0-12415 GCA_040273995.1 Arthrobacter sp. | reverse complement strand
CCGCACTTCCAGTATTGAGGGGTATGCAATGTCTGAAGATGCGTCCCGCACCATGCTCGCAGGCCGCCTGAACATCGAAACCGGTGCCTTTGCGCTCAAGCAGGTCCCGGTCCCGGATCCCGGACCGGGTTTCGTCCGGATCAAGGTGGAGGCGGCAGGCGTCTGCCTGTCGGACGTCCACCTGATCCAGGGCCTGCTGCGTCCGAAGTTCCTTAAAGGCAGCGAAGTCACCCTTGGCCATGAGGTTGCCGGAACCGTGGAGAACCCCGGCCCGGGCGTTTCGTCACTGGCCCCGGGGGACCGGGTGGTGGTGCAGGCCGGCTACGAGTACAACGGCGTCACCCTGACCATGGGTGTGGACTACGACGGCGGGTGGGCTGAGTATCTGGTGGTGCCCGCCGGGGTGTGCGTTCCGCTCGGCGAGGACATTCCGTTTGATCAGGCGGCCATCATTCCCGACGCCGTTTCAACCCCCTGGGCAGCCATCGCCTCCACCGCTGACATCCGTGCCGGCGAGGCCGTGGGGGTCTGGGGGATCGGCGGCCTCGGTGCCCATGGTGTCCAGCTCCTGCGCCTGGTGGGAGCAGCGCCCGTCATCGCCGTCGACCCGATCCCGGAGGCGCGGGAACGCGCCCTGGAGCTGGGCGCGGATGTTGCCCTGGACCCCATGGCTGAGGACTTTGCCGATTCGGTGAAGGCTGTTACCGGCGGCAGAGGGCTCGACGCCGCACTGGACTTTGCCGGCGTCGACGCCGTCCGCAGCCAGGCGCTCGCATGCCTCGGCGGGCGTGGCCGGCTGGTGCTGGTGGGCCTCAGCGGCAAGCCGCTGACCATCTCAGACAGCACCGGTTTCTCCTACGCACGGAAGCAGATCCTCGGCCACTACGGCTCTGAAGCGCACCACGTCCCGCAGCTGGTTTCGCTGACCAGTCTGGGGCGTCTGGACTTCGCAAGGTCCATCAGTGCCCGCCTGCCGCTGGCAGAGGCGGAAGCGGCGGTGAAGTCCCTGGATGCCAAGGAAGGAAACCCGATCCGCATCGTGCTGATTCCCTAGCCTGGGGCGGTTCCCGGCCCGGCGCAACAGGAGCTGCCCAAGTGGTACAGGCAGCTCCTGTTGCACCGTGAAGGACGCTAGTCCCTGCCGGACTTGTCCTTGGACTTCGAGTCCTTGATGTCCTTGGCAGCCTTGACCGCCGCTGCGGCAGCGGTGGCCTTCACCGGAGTAGGGACCTTGACCACCTTGGTCTTGGTTTTCGTTTTGCTCTTGGTGTCCAGGACCAGCGCCGCGGCAATTCCCAGCATCCAGACGTCCTTGGCGAAGGGCACGCCGTCCGCGCTGGGCCGGATGCCGTCGTCTTCAGTGAACTGGGGGGTCTTCAGGTACATCCTCATCATGCCTCCGGAGAAGGCACCGAGGACCAGGCCGGCGAGACGGCTGGGCACAAACGGCGTCAGCAGCGTCAGCCCGACGCCAATCTCGGCGGCGCAGAGGAGTTTGCCGAAGCGGGCCGGTTCCAGGTCCAGGACCTGCGGGAACGCGTTGCCTGCGAGGTGCTGCAGTCCCGCGGCGGATTCATCATCCAGGTTGCGCTTATTCAGGCCCGAGTTCAGGATGTAGGCGCCGGTGGTGAGCCGCAGCGGAATGTGGCTGAGTTTCATGGTGGTTCCTCACTCAAGTGGGCAGTTTCCACGCACGAGCCTACGGCCGCGTTCCGGCCGGGGGAAGAGGGCATGCGCGTTGCCGGCCGAAGTTGCCGGACAGACCGCCGGACAAGGGTAAACAGCGTATAGCCGGCTGATGGACATTCGGACGGAAGGGTAAACATGCCGACTCAATCTGCCCGCCCGCCCCGGATTTCTGGTTTGATTAAGGAGTTACTGGGAAACCCGTCAACGACGCTGGAAGGCGACCAATGGATTACCTCCCGGCCGAGCACCCCCGGCCGCGACACTTCATCCTTCATCTGAGCGACACCCACCTGCTGGCGGGACCGGCCCCGCTGTACGGGGCCGTGGACAGCAGAGCCAACCTGCTCTCCCTCTTTGAACGGCTCGCAGCCGCCGAGCGGAAACCGGAAGCCATCGTCTTCACCGGGGACCTGGCGGACAAAGGGGAACCCGAGGCCTACGACGAGCTGCGTTCCATTGTTGAGCCTGCTGCGGAGGCGATGGGTGCCCAGGTCATCTGGGTTATGGGCAACCATGACAAGCGGCCGCACTTCAAGGAGCGCCTGCTCGGCGAAGCCCCGGATATGGCACCGATGGACCGCGTTTACGAGGTCAACGGCCTGCGGATCATCACCCTTGACTCCACCGTTCCCGGCTACCACCACGGGGAACTCAGCGATGCCCAGCTGTCCTGGCTGCGGTCAGAGCTGCGGACGCCGGCACCTGACGGCACCATTCTGGCCCTGCACCACCCGCCGGTTCCCAGCGTCCAGGACCTCACCGTCCTGGTGGAGCTGCGCCATCAGCGGGATCTCGCCGCTGCCGTGGAGGGGTCCGACGTCCGCGCTGTCATTGCCGGGCACCTGCACTATTCGACCTTCACCACTTTCGCGGGGATTCCGGTGTCGGTGGCTTCTGCGACCTGCTACACCCAGGATCTCGCAACTCCCGGCACACGAGGACAGGACGCTGGGCAAGGCTTCAACATGATCCACGTCTACGAGGACTCGGTGGTGCACTCGGTGGTGCCGCTGGAAGAGAGCAGCACCGTGGGCGAACGGGTGGATGAAACGGAGACGCAGCGGCGCCTTGAGGCAGCTGGCCGCCGGATCCTCGACGCCCGGACCTACAGCAACGCCTAGCCTGACCACCGAGATGACAGAAACTGCCCGTTTCAAAAGAGCAGTTTCTGCCATCTCGTTTAGAGTTCGTCAGGATCCGGCTCCGGACCGAGGTTGAAGAACCGGCCGCTGATCGATTCCGGAGTCAGCTCCACATAGCGGTACTTGGGGGTGCGGACCCAGGGCTTAAGCGGCAGCTTCTCCGCCTCTTCAATTTCCGCGCTGCGCTCCAGCTCCCGGCAGGTGCCCTTGATGATGACGGACCAGGCTTCGTCGCTCAGAATCCCGTCGGTTTCGAACGCCACATGGGAATTGACGGTCAGGCCCGCGAGCTTGGTGCCGGGGGCGGTCCTGAAGAGGATCACGCCGTCGTGGGCGTAGTAGTTGATCGGAAAGATGTCCGGCTGGTTGGCCACACTGAATGCGAGTCGCCCGTGGAAGGTCTTCTCAACGTACTTCCAGGCTTCTTCCGCCGTGAGCTCTACAACCGGAGGCCGTTCTTCAGTAGTCATGCCTCCAGTCTGCCAAGCAGGGCCCCGCGCCGCCAGCCACTGGTTCCAGTAGCCGCTTGACTCCTCCAACCAGCACCGTAACCGTGGAAACGGTAAGCTTACTGATCTGATCAGCACGACCTCGAGTGAGAGAGAGCATGATGACGGAGAACGAAAAGCAGTATTCGCCCCAGGACCATCTGACCACCCGGCAGGGGCATCCGGTCTCGGATAACCAGAACACCCGCACGGTGGGTTCCCGAGGACCGGCGACCCTGGAGAACTACCAGTTCCTGGAGAAGATCAGCCACTTCGACCGGGAGCGGATTCCCGAGCGTGTAGTCCACGCCCGCGGATTCGTGGCCTACGGCGAGTTCGAGGCGAGCGGCAAATGGGGAGAAGAGCCCATCTCCAAGTACACCCGCGCCAAGCTCTTCTCCGAGCCGGGCAAGAAGACCGACGTCGCCATCCGGTTCTCCACCGTGATCGGCGGGCGTGATTCTTCCGAAGCAGCCCGTGACCCGCGCGGTTTCGCGGTGAAGTTCTACACCGAAGACGGCAACTGGGACATGGTGGGCAACAACCTGGGCGTCTTTTTCATCCGGGATGCGATCAAGTTCCCGGACGTCATCCACTCACTGAAGCCGGATCCCGTTACCTTCCGCCAGGAACCGGCACGGATCTTCGACTTCATGTCCCAGACCCCCGAGTCCATGCACATGCTGGTGAACCTGTTCAGCCCGCGCGGCATCCCCGCCGACTACCGGCACATGCAGGGCTTCGGCGTGAACACCTACCGCTGGGTCAATGCGGACGGTGAGTCCAAGCTGGTGAAGTACCACTGGCAGCCGAAGCAGGGCGTGAAGTCCCTGACCGAGGAGGACGCTGCGAACATCCAGGCCGGAGACCTCGGCCACGCGTCCAAGGACCTCTACGAGGCCATCGAACGCGGCGATTACCCGCAGTGGGACCTGTACGTGCAGATGATGGACGACAACGACCATCCGGAACTGGACTTCGATCCGCTCGATGACACCAAGACCTGGCCCGAAGAAGTGTTTGTGCCGCAGTACGTGGGTACCATGACGCTGAACCGGAACGTCTCCGACCACCACAACGAGAACGAGCAGATCTCCTTCGGCACCGGCGTGCTGGTGGACGGACTGGAGTTCTCCGATGACAAGATGCTGGTGGGGCGTACTTTCAGCTATTCGGACACCCAGCGTTACCGTGTGGGCCCGAACTACCTGCAGCTGCCGGTCAACTCCGCGAAGAACGCGAGGGTGGCCACGAACCAGCGCGGCGGCCAGATGTCCTACGGAACCGACCTTGCTCCGGGACAGAACCCGCACGTCAACTATGAGCCGAGCATCACCGGCGGTGTGCAGGAAGCCCCGAAACAGGGCCCGTCCGCAGTTGGCCCCGAGCTGGAAGGCCGCCTCACCCGCGAACGGATCGAACGGACGAACGACTACCTGCAGGCCGGCCAGCGCTACCAGCTGATGGAGCAGTGGGAGAAGGACGACCTGGTGAAGAACTTCGTCGACAACATCTCCCAGGCCGCCCGCCCGGTCCAGGAGCGCATGCTCTGGCACTTCTACATGTGCGACGACGAACTCGGCGCACGCGTTGGCGAAGGCCTGGGCATCGCGCTGGCCGAGATCAAGGACCTCGGCCCGCTGCCTACCCAGACCCTGACCGAAGAGGAGCAGGAGCGGATCAAGAATCTTGGCAATAACGGTCCGCGCAATGTCGAGGGCCTGACCATGACCCATTGTGTGCCCAACGAGCATGTGGTGGTGGCCCGCTAGTACCCCAGCAGTTCACATGCGAACGGCGGCCGGTCCAACCGGCCGCCGTTCGTGCGTTCCGCGCGGGGAGCCCCGCTACACCGGAGTCACGTACGCCCCCGAGATGCCGCCGTCGACCATAAACGTGGACGCGGTGATGAAGGATGAATCGTCACTGGCCAGGAAGGCGACGGCTCCGGCGAGTTCCTCCGGCTCGGCGAAGCGGCCCAGCGGGACGTGAACCAGCCGGCGGGCCGCGCGTTCCGGGTCCTTCGCGAAGAGTTCCTGCAGCAGGGGAGTGTTCACCGGTCCGGGGCACAGGGCGTTCACGCGGATTCCCCGGCGGGCGAACTCGACGCCGAGTTCCCGGCTCATGGCCAGCACCCCGCCCTTGGATGCGCTGTACGAGATCTGCGACGTCGCGGCCCCCATCACCGCCACGAAGGACGCAGTGTTGATGATGGAACCCTTCCCTGCATCCAGCATGTGCGGCAGGGCGTACTTGCAGCAGTAGTACACCGAGGTCAGATTCACTTCCTGCACCCGCCGCCAGGCATCGATTCCGGTGTCCAGGATGGAGGCGTCCTCGGGCGGGGAAATCCCGGCGTTGTTGAAGGCAATGTCCACACGGCCGTAGGTTTCCCGGGTCACCTCGTAAAGCCGCCGGACGTCTTCCTCATTGGTGACGTCCACCGGCACAAAGAGGCCGCCCACCTCATGTGCTGCTGCCTTTCCGGCCACCGGGTCTACGTCCGCGATGACCACGTTCGCGCCTTCCGCTGCCAGCCTGCGGGCGCTGGCGAAACCGATGCCGCTGCCTCCTCCGGTGATGACGGCGCTGCGGCCCGACAGCCTGCGCAGCGGGGCTCCGGTTGCTGAGACCAGTTCTGACATGGTGTTCTCCTCCTAGGAGCCGTTACCGGCCGGTGGCAATGAAGACGTTCTTGGTTTCCGTGAAGGCGTCCAGGGCGTCCGGGCCCAGTTCCCGGCCGAGCCCCGACTGCTTGAAGCCGCCGAACGGCGTCCAGTACCGCACGGAGGAATGCGAGTTCACGGAAAGGTTTCCCGCTTCAACCCCGCGGGCGGTGCGCAGGGCACGGCCCAGATCCCGGGTCCAGATGGAGCCGGAGAGCCCGTAGGCCGAATCATTGGCAATCCGGATGGCGTCCTCCTCGTCCTGGAACGGCACCACGGCCAGGACCGGCCCGAAGATCTCCTCCCGCAGGGCCGGGCTGCCCGGCGCCGGTGCCAGGACAGTGGGCGGGAACCAGAATCCCGGCCCGTCCGGTGCGCTGCCCTGGATAACGACGTCGTCTGCCGCCACGTAGCCCGCTACCCGCTCGCGCTGGTCGGCGGAAATGAGCGGTCCCATGGCGGAGTCCGGCTGCCGGGGGTCGGTGACCCGCAGGCCGGTGACGTGCGGTTCGAGCAGTTCCAGGAATCGTTCGTACGCTGTTGCCTGCACCAGGACGCGGGACCGGGCGCAGCAGTCCTGCCCGGCGTTGTCGAAGGCGCCGCCCGGCGCCGCTGCGGCAGCCTGCTCCAGGTCCGCGTCGTCGAAAATGATGTTGGCGCTCTTGCCGCCCAGTTCCAGGGTGACCCGCTTCAGCTGGGCGGAGCAGCCGGCCATGATGCCCTTGCCTACCTCGGTTGACCCGGTGAACACCACTTTCCGGACGGCCGGGTGGGTGACAAAGCGTTCGCCCACCACAGAGCCCTTGCCCGGCAGCACCTGGAAGACGCCTTCGGGGATGCCGGCCTCCAGGGCAAGCTCGGCGAGCCGCAGGGCGGTCAGCGGGGTCAGCTCGGCCGGCTTCAGGACCACGGTGTTTCCCGCAGCCAGCGCCGGCGCGAATCCCCACCCGGCGATGGGCATGGGAAAGTTCCAGGGTACGATCACGCCCACGACGCCCAGTGGTTCATGGAAGGTCACGTCGATGCCGCCGTCCACGGGGATCTGCGCACCGGTATGCCGCTCCGGGGCGCCGGTGTAGTAGTTCAGCACGTCCCGCACGTTGCCGGCCTCCCAGCGTGCATTGCCCAGGGTGTGTCCGGCGTTGGCCACTTCCAGGGCAGCGAGATTTTCCAGGTCTGCGTCCACCGCTGCTGCGAAGCGGCGCAGCAGCCTGGCGCGGTCAGATGGTCCAACGTTCCGCCAGGACTTGAAGGCCAGTGAGGCCGCTTCGATGGCCGCGTCGGTGGACTCCAGGTCCAGCGGAGCCACCGTGGTGATGATTTCCTCGGTGGCGGGATTCAGGATAGGCGTGCTCACCGGCGGGCTCCTTGTGGTGTGGGCATGTGCCGGGCGGCCGCGGCGACGAACCCGTTGAAGAGCCGAAGGTCCCCGGGGTTCTGTTCCGGATGGAACTGCACCCCCAGGACCCAGCTGCCGCCGTCGGGCAGTTCAACGGCTTCGATGGTGCCTTCCGGGGCCGCCGCGGTGACCACCAGCCCGTGGCCCAGTTCGGCGATGCCCTGGTGGTGGTAACAGGGGGCGCTGGCCTGCGGGCCCAGCAGGGAAGCGATCAGGCTGCCCGGCGTGGTCGTAAATTCAACCTCTCCAAAGACGCCGGGCGCCGGCTGGTAGCTGGCTTCCGGGCGGACATCGGGCAGGTGCTGGATCAGGGTGCCGCCCAGGGCCACGTTCAGGACCTGCGCGCCGCGGCAGATGGCCAGCAGCGGAAGGCCCCGGGCCAGGGCGGCCCGGGTCAGGGAGAGGTCATGGGCGTCCCGCTGAGGCTGGCTGACCGTGAGCCGGTGCCGCTCGTGTCCGTATGCCGCGGGGTCCACGTCCGTGCCGCCGGCGGTGATCAGCCCGTCCAGCCGGTCCAGGACATGGGTGCCGGTGGCTACCGGCGGCAGCAGCACCGGCACGCCGCCGGCTGCGGCGACGGCCTCCACGTAGGTCCCCGGAATCAGGGCGGCGATACCTTTCCAGACTCCCCAGGCGGCCTCCTGGTAATAGGTGGTGATGCCGATCAGCGGTCGCCCGGCGTCGGGGCCGAAGTCCTCAGAGCCGCTCAAAGCCACGCTTGCGCTCCCAGTCGGTGACAGCGGCTTCGAAGGCGGCCAGTTCGACATCGGCCGCGTGCACATAGTGCGTAACGACGTCGTCGCCGAAGGCTTTGCGTGCCATCTCGCTGCCTGCCAGCAGGTCCCTCGCGGCGCGCAGCGTCGTCGGCAGCCGGTCCGCTCCGGTGGTGTACGCGTTGCCTGCGGTGACCGGTTCCAGCGGCAGCCGGTTCTCCAGGCCGTGAATGGCCGCGGCCACCAGGGCAGCGGCGGCCAGGTACGGGTTCAGGTCTCCGCCGCCCACCCGGTTCTCGCTGCGCATGCCGGCGCCGTGACCTACTACCCGCAGCGCGCAGCTGCGGTTATCCAGGCCCCATGCGATGGCTGTGGGGGCGAAGCTGCCTTCCACGAACCGCTTGTAGGAGTTCACGTTCGGTGCCAGGAAGTAGGTCAGTTCCTTCAGCGCGGCGAGTTGCCCGGCGAGGAAGTATTCCATGACCGGGCTGAAGCCGTGTTCACCGTCTCCGGGGAACACGGGCTCGCCGTCGAGGTCCCGGAGGCTGAAGTGGATGTGGCAGGAATTGCCTTCGCGTTCGTTGAATTTCGCCATGAAGGTGACGCTCTTGCCCTGCTGATCCGCGATTTCCTTGGCGCCGGTCTTGTAGAAGGCGTGGTTGTCGCACGTGCGCATGGCCTCATCGAAGCGGAACGTGACTTCCTGCTGTCCGTAGTTGCATTCGCCCTTGGAGGATTCGACCACCATTCCGGCGCCCTCCATTCCGGTGCGGATGGCGCGCAGCACCGGTTCCAGCCGGGAGGTGGCCAGCAGCGAGTAGTCCACGTTGTACCGGCTGGCGGCCTGCATGCCGGTGTACTCACGGTCCCAGGCCGCGGAGTAGCTGTCATCGAAGAGGATGAACTCCAGCTCGGTGCCGATGTACGCCCGGTAGCCCAGTTCCTCCAGGCGTTCCAGCTGCCGGCGCAGGATCTGCCGGGGGGACGGAGCCAGGGGAGTGCCGTCGGTGTGCAGGACGTCGCACTGGACTATGGCGGTGCCGGGCAGCCAGGGCACCAGGCGCAGGGTTTCCATGTCCGGCCGCATCACCAGGTCTCCGTAGCCGCTTTCCCAGGAGGAGGTTTCGTACCCTTCGATGGTGTTCATGTCCACGTCCACGGCAAGGAGGTAGTTGCAGCCTTCGGCTCCGTGCGGGTAGACGTCCTCCAGGAAGGACTTCGCTCCGCAGCGTTTGCCCTGCAGCCTGCCCAGATGGTCGGTGATGGCAACAATCACGGTGTCGATGCTGCCTGCTGCCGTGCGTTCGCGCAGTTCTTCGAGGTCCAGCCCGTTTGGCGGTAGTTTCTGTTCCTGCTGCTTCATGCTGTGTCCACTTCCCACGATTGTGTCCTAACGGATTTCCGATTCGGCCTCGGTGATCTGGGCGAATTCCTCCTCCGGGGCGCTGGCAACCAGATGATGGCGGCTATAGAACCAGAAGTAGGCCAGCGCGGCCACGAAAATGCCTGCGGTAATGGACGCCGCCAGCACATCCACCACAAACGTTGCCGCCACCGCCACCACTGCAAGGACCAGAGCGACGCCGGTGGTCACCGTTCCGCCGGGGGTGCGGTAGCCGCGGGGCAGGTTGGGCTCGCGGCGGCGGAGGACTATGTGGGAGAGGTTCAGCAGTACGTAGGACACCGTTGCGCCGAAGACGGCGATGTTGATCAGCAGTCCGCCGTCGCCGGTAAGGGCGGCGAGCAGGAAACCAATGGTTCCCGGCACGATCAGCGCCATGTACGGGGTTCGCCAGCGCGTGGTCAGGGACATCCAGCGCGGCAGGTAGCCCGCCCGGGAGAGGGCGAAAAGCTGGCGGGAGTACGCGTACATGATGGAGAAGAAGCTGGCTACCAGTCCGGCCAGCCCGGCGTAGTTCACGAAGTCGGCCAGGAAGGTGTTTCCGCCGTACGCGATGCGCAGGGCTTCAGGCAGCGGATTGTCCGAGGTGCTCATGGCCTCTGCGCCGGCGGCTCCCGGAACAAGTACCAGCATCAGGGCACCGAAGACCAGGAGGATCACCATGGCCGCGATGATGCCGCGGGGCATGTCCCGTTTGGGATCGGAGGTTTCCTCGGCTGCCAGCGGGACGCCCTCCACCGCAAGGAAGAACCAGATGCCGTACACCAGGGCCGCCAGGGCACCGGCAATGCCCATGGGCAGGAAGGAACTCGCTCCTGCGGCGTCGGACGGAACAATGTCGAAGAGGTTCGCGGCGTCGAACTTTGGCACCAGGCCCACCACGGTGGCGATGAGCGCCAGGACGGCGATGGCAGTGATGACGAACATCAGCTTGAGCGCCTCGCCCACGCCGCGCAGATGGATGGCAATGAAGATGGCGTAGGTAACGAGGTAAACGGGCCAGGAGTTGGTGAGGCCGAACAGCCCCAAAGCTTCTATGTAGCCGCCTATGAAGGTGGCGATGGCCGCCGGGGCCACGGCGTATTCAATGAGCACGGCCATGCCGGTGGCGAACCCGCCCAGGGGTCCCAGGGCCCGTCGTGCGAAGCCGTAGCCGGCGCCGGCTGTTGGCAGGGTGGAGGAGAGTTCGGCCAGCCCGAAGACCATGCACGTGTACATGATGCCCATCAGGACGAAGGCGATGAGCAGTCCTCCCCAGCCGCCCTGGGCCAGGCCGAGGTTCCAGCCGGAGAAATCTCCGGAGATCACGTAGGCAACGCCCAGCCCAGCGAGCAGGATCCACCCTGCGGCCCCGCGTTTGAGCTGGCGCTGGCTCATGTAGTTGTCGCCGACCTTGGTGTAGTCGACCCGGGATTTAGCCATGCTGATTCCTCGGTTTCCCTCGTTTGCTGAACTTGGGCGGTGCAGGAGTGCATCACCCAGGAGAGTGGAGCTAAACGCAGGCGAGCTGACCCAATGGCTCAATTTCAGTCCATGCAGGTTGGGGAAGAGTCTGCGGCTGCCCGGGGTTCCACGTCAAGGGTTCTGAGAACTTTTCTTTTGGTCTGATTTGGGTGCTTTAGCCTTTAGACTGCCCAAATGGACATCCCGAACTTCGACGCCGGTGTGCTTCCGGTCCGGCCGGTGCGGCGCGGCAACGCGTTCGAGGAAACCGTGGAACGGGTGCTGGAGAACCTCAAGCTGGGGATCTTTGCCGCCGGGTCCAGGCTCCCGCCTGAACGGGAACTCGCGGCCCAGCTGGGCGTCTCCCGGGCCACTTTGCGCGAGGCGCTCGCAGAGCTTCAGGCCGCGGGGTATCTACAGTCGCGGCGCGGCCGGTACGGCGGGACTTTTGCTGCTGACGTTCTTCCCCGGTCCCCTGAACCGGACGGTTTCGGGAGCGCTGCCGAGTTGGAGGACGTGCTGCTGTTTCGCCGTGTAGTGGAGTCTGCTGCTGCCCGGCTGGCGGCGGAAGCAACGCTCACTCCTGCCGCGAGGGGGCATTTGCTGGCGGCGCTGGAGGAAGTGGACTCGGCCTCCATGGACACGTTCCGTCCCAAGGACGCCCGGTTCCATATTGCCGTCGCTGAGTTAGCCGGGTCTTCCCGGCTGGTGGCTGCCGTTGCCGAGGTCCGTGCCCAGGCTAGCGGCCTGCTGGACAGGATTCCGCTGCTGCAGGCCAACCTGGACCATTCCCAGGTCCAGCACCGGGAACTTGTCGATGCGGTGCTGCGCGGAGATGCCGATGCCGCAGAGGCTGCAGCCATTTCCCACCTTGAGGGTACGGAGCGGCTGCTGCGGGGGTTCCTGGCCTAGCGCCGGCGGCACCCGGATTCACGCGAAAGCCGGGTGCCGCCGTCGTACTTTGTTCCCTAGTTTTCCCAAGGCGCCTTGATCGGGAAGTACTTCTCCAGGAAGTCCGTTACCCGCTCGGTGCGCTCCTCAGTGGAGACCTCGGGGAAGGACCCGTCGTTGAGGCAGAAGAGGTCCTTGTTCCGCTTCGCCAGCAGCCGGTCCATGTCCTTCAGGCCGCGGTAGGAGGTGGTGTCCACGTACTTCACCTTGGCGGTTTCCTGCGTGACGGCGCGGCCGGTGAGCAGGGCGTAGTAGTGGTAGAGCGAGTTGGTGACGGAGATGTTGTCCTTCGCCCGGAACTTGCTGGCGGCCGTGGCGGCGAACTCGTCGGGGAACACCGCCTCCATTTCCACGAGCACGCTCTTGCGCAGCGGTGCCGCCGTGTGTTCCAGATGGCGTGTGGTGATCCGGCCGAACCGTTCCCAGAGCAGCCGGCGGTTGACACGGGCTGCGTTTTCGAAGCCGCTGCGTTCGGGGTCGTTTGCGCCGAGGCCGATTCGGGTGCTGGCTTCAATGAACTTG
>JBELYP010000093.1:0-13105 GCA_040273995.1 Arthrobacter sp. | reverse complement strand
GGCCAGCGGCAGCGGGCGCCATACGTCCCAGACAAGCGCATAGCCCTCCGGCAGTGCGCGTGCGGCCCGGCGGAGAGCAAACTTTGAGATGTCCAGCGCAACCGAGGCTGACGCACCTATTGCCTGCTCCACTTCGCGCAGGTAATAGCCGGTGCCCGCACCGGCGTCGAGAAGTACCGGACCAGCTGCAGCCCAGTCACGCGCTTCCGCTGCCAGGGCGGCCAGTCTGCGGGCCAGCGGCCCATAATGCCCGGCGGACAGGAACTCTGCCCGCGCCTGGACCATCTGCGCCGTGTCTGCCTGGAACTTGGTGCCCGCTCCGGTGAGCAAATTGAAATACCCCTGCTTGGCGGCGTCGAACCGGTGCCCGGAAGGGCAGCTGAGCCGGGTGCGGGCCGCATCCGGCTGCAGGTCACCGCCGCAGTTCGGGCAGGTCAGAAGGCGGCGTTCTCCGGTGGGCATACCCCAATCTTAGGACGCTGGAGCATGCGGGCCGTAAGCTGCGGCGCCCGGGGGGCTGCCGACCGGGCGGCACCTGGATGTTGTTAGGCTCAGTTCCATGAAACCCAGTGATTTGGATCTCCTGAACTCCGTCTCCGAACCCTCGCTCAGCCCCGACGGCACCCGGGCCGTGGTCTCCGTCCAGCGGCCCGACTTCGCGGCAGATTCCTATGTTGGCCAGTTGTGGAGCATCGGACTGGACGGATCAGCCCCGCGGCGGCTGACCCGCGGCTTCAGCGACTCGGCACCCCGGTTCTCCCCGGACGGATCCGTAGTCGCCTTCCTCCGCTCGGCTCCGGGCGGCCGCCCGCAGCTTTACGCCGTTGCCGCCCAGGGCGGGGAACCCGTGCAGCTCACCGACCGGCACCTCGGCGTGTCCTGGTTCCGGTTCTCTCCGGACTCCGCCCGGATTGTCTTTTCCTCCCGTGTTCCGGAGCAGGGCAGGTACGGAACGCTCGACGGCGTCTCGGCAGGGGCAGAAGATCCTCGCCTGATCACCACCCTGAACTACCGCATGAACGGTGCCGGCTACACCCGGGACAAGTTCGTGCAGGCATTCGTCCTCACGCTGCCTGATCTGGACGCCGAGCCGTTCATCGCGCCTGTTGGCCGTGCCGCGGAAGACGCTCCGGAAGGGGAGAAGGCCTCCGGCCTTCCGGAAGCGATCCAGCTGACCAGCTGGGATGCCAACATCCAGAATCCCGTCTTCAGTGCCGACGGCACATCGGTGCTGTTCACGGCTGCACTCCACGAGGACGCCGACACGGACCTGGTCACGGACGTGTACGAGCTGCCGGCCGACGGCACGGGGGAGCCGCGGCGGCTGACCAACCTCGCCGGGGCACGGCTGAGCGTGTCCCATCCGCTGCAGAGCGCCGACGGTGCCTGGCTGTACTACCTCGGCCAGGACGTCTCCGAAACCGGGCTGGACTTCGTTGCGCGCAACACCGCGCTCTACGCTGCGCCGTCGGCCGATCCGGCAGCTGCCGTACGGCTGACAGAGCCTGAGGGCATGGATCTTGCCGGCGGCGGAATCGAACCGGCCGGAGGAGACCAGGTGCTGGTCTTCAACCTCAGCCGCGGTGCCTGTGAACTGCTGCGGGCAGACCACACCGGAGCACTGACCACCCTGGTGTCCGGTCCGCGCGTGGTTACCGGTGCCGCCGAGGCTTCCGGCGCCGTCGTCGTAACCTTCACCGACCAGCAGACCAGCGGGGACGTCGCGCTGGTCGATCCGGCAGCGCCGGACGGACTGCGGGTCCTGACGGATTTCTCCGCTGCCTTCCGGGAGAAGGCAGGCGTGCTGCCGCTGCTCGAGGAGACCCATCCTTCTGCGGACGGCTACCCGGTCCACGGCTGGCTTGTCCTGCCGGAGGGCGAAGGGCCGCACCCGGTGCTGCTGAACATCCACGGCGGACCTTTCTCCCAGTACAGCTGGGGGCTCTTCGACGAAGCGCAGGCCTATGCCGCGGCCGGCTACGCCGTACTGATGTGCAACCCGCGCGGGTCTTCCGGCTACGGCCAGGAACACGGGCGGGCCATCAAGGAAGCCATGGGAACACTCGACCTGCAGGACGTGCTCGGGTTCCTTGAGGGCTCCCTTGCCTCGCATCCGGAGCTCGACGGCGCCCGGCTGGGTGTCATGGGCGGTTCCTACGGCGGCTACCTGACGGCCTGGACCATTTCCCAGGACCACCGGTTCACCGCATCCATTGTGGAACGCGGTTTCCTGGACCCGCTGTCCTTCATCGGATCCTCGGACATTGGCTGGTTCTTCTCCGGGGCCTACACCGGCTCCGATCCCGTCCGGGTCGAAGCCCAGAGTCCCTTTGCCCAGGTGGACAAGGTCCGCACCCCGGCGCTGGTGCTCCATTCCGAAGAGGACCTGCGCTGCCCGGTGGAGCAGGCCCAGCGGTACTACACGGCCCTGAAGCTGCGGGGCGTGCCCACGGAGCTGCTGCTCTTCCCGGGGGAGAACCATGAACTTTCCCGGGCCGGCACACCGTGGCACCGCCGCCAGCGCTTCGAACACATCCTGAACTGGTGGGCCAAGTGGCTGCCGACGCCGGCGAATCCGGCCCCGGAAACCTCTGTGGAGGACAAGGTGGGCGCCGGCGTCTAACCGGCTTTCCTAGAAGCCCAGCCCGTGCCGGGCCTCTTCAATCCCAGGGGAGGCCCAGCGCGGGTATTCGGCGTTGGAGCTCAGCGACCGGGTGATGGCTTTGTCTATGTAGACGGTTCCGTCCAGGTGGTCCGTTTCATGCTGCACGATCCGCGCCGGCCACCCGGTGAAGGTGCTCCGGTGCGGTGTGCCGTGCTCGTCGTCGTAATCCAGCCGGACCGAACGGTGCCGCTCCACCACACCCTGGTAGCCCTCAAAGGAGAGGCATCCCTCGTAGAACGCGGCCGTCTGCCCGTCGACGGCCTCGTAGCGCGGATTGATGATGGCAAAGAAGCCAAGCGGCGTGCGTTCGCGCACCTGGGCGGTCTCCGGATCCGGAGCGTAAGCGTCTTCCAGCACGGCGATGCGCAGCGGGATGCCAATCTGCGGTGCAGCCAGCCCAACCCCGGGCGCATGATGCATGACCCGGCGCATCAGTTCTATCAGTGCCTGGAGTTCGTCGCCGCGCAGCTGGCCCGTGTAAGGGGCGGCGGGCTGCCGCAGCGCCGGGTGGCCCAGCTGGACGATCGGTACCAGTTCCTGCTCCAGCAGCGGCAGGATCAGGGAGCGGATGTCGGCGGGGGACTCCGCAGCGCCGGGTTCGTAGATCACGGCTCCATCTTAGTGCCGGCCACGGATCTCCATCCTCAGCCGGCCTGTCCGCCGGCCGTTAAAACCCAAAGGCAGGTCCCGGGCATCGCTGCCCTGAACCTGCCTAAGTTGATACCAGAACGGAGGAAGTTCTTAGCCTTCGCAGTCCACGCAGTACTTGTCGCCGTTTTTCTCCAGCGCAATCTGGGAACGGTGGCGGACCAGGAAGCAGGACATGCAGGTGAACTCGTCAGCCTGTGCCGGAACAACCTTGATCAGCAGTTCTTCACCGGAAAGGTCCGCACCCGGAAGGTCGAACCCGTCGATAGCGTCGGATTCCTCGACGTCGATAACCGCCGTCATCGCTCCGCCGCGCTGCTGGGCCTTCAGCCCCTCCAAAGAGTCCGTGGGCTGGTCTTCTTCCTTGACGCGCGGTGCATCGTAATCGGTAGCCATGTGTAGTGCTTATCTCCTGAAATTGTGGGGGGGTTCGAGCGTAGATCATATCGGTGAAGCCGCATAACACACCAAACGGCTCCTGAATAGGTCCTTCTATGGCAAAACCGCAGAACGCCTCAACTTCCAGCAGGGCGTTCGACGGCGCACCGGGGGTTTCCCGGGCCGGTTCCAGCAAGCCACGCAGACCGCCGGATGCCCGCGGGTTCCCTGCAATTCCGCCTTCCTGCAGGCCATCGCCCGGTACAACGCCGCGCCCGGCACAAATGTTCCCGGGACGATTCGGGCCATTATGTAAAGCTGGCCAACCGGCCACGCCCAGCCGCGGGGGAGATTATGTCAACCCAAAAACGAACGCGCAGACTGGCCGAACATGAGCAAAAACACGTGAGGTACCTTTTCCGAAAAACGGGCTGCTGACCCTCCGGCGGCCCAGTGCGGCATCCGCCAGTTCGCCGGAAGCGTTTGGCGGCAGCGCTTCGAGCGGCAAAGTTTGCACGGAACGGCGCCGGCAGCACCTTGGTACAAACGGCTTCGGGGGACTCCCCGGCATCTTCTTAGCGCGCCGATAATCTAGATTATGTCAACTAATGCGCTGAAAGGGGTCCCCCTGTACCCGGTGCCGGTGCCGCGGTAGGCTCCAGCCATGGAATCGGTCTCCTTCTTGATCCGGGAGCTTCGCGAAGGTGACGCGGATGCCCTGGCCCGTCTGCACGTAGCCTCATGGCGCCAGACTTACGCCGAGCAGCTTCCCCGACACCCCGGTCCCTGGACTGACCAGCCTCCGGATGGTTCGGTAGCACCCCTGCGGGCTGTCCGCGCCGGGAATATGGATTGCACCACAGCACCTCCTGATGCGGCCCAGCGCAGCTATACCACGCCATGCCCAGGAGTAATCTCGAAGTATGACAACACGTACTTATATCGTCACAGGATCCGCTTCCGGCATTGGTTCAGCAACAGCGCAGCTGCTGAAGGAACGCGGTAACACCGTCATTGGTGTTGACCTGCGCAATGCCGAGGTGGAGGCCGACCTCAGCACCCCCGAGGGACGCCAGATCGCTGCCGACCGCGCGGTTGAACTCGCCGGCGGCACCGTGGACGCCGTTATCGCCTGCGCCGGAATCTCCGCACCGGTTCCGCTGACCGTCTCCGTCAACTTCTTTGGTGTGACTGAGTTCCTGGACCGGCTTGCCCCGGTGCTGGCGCGCAGCGAGGCGCCGCGCGCCGTCGTGGTCAGTTCCATGGCTTCCCTGCAGCCCAACTCCCCCGAGCTGGTCGACGCCATGCTGGCCGGCGACGAAGCCCTCGCCCGCCAGATTGGCCAGAAGCTGGCCGACCAGGGTCCGCAGATCGGTTACCTCAACTACCCATCCTCGAAGCGGGCCCTGAGCCGCTGGGTCCGCCGCTCATCGATCAGCGACCTCTACGCCGGAAACGGCATCCCGCTCAACGCCGTAGCCCCGGGCACCGTCCTGACCGCCATGACCAAGGAACTCCTGTCCACTCCGGAGGGCGTGAAGATGGTGGACGAGAGCGTTCCGATGCCGCTTAACGGCCACTCCGAACCCGTTGTCATCGCCCGGCTCCTGGCATGGCTCGCCAGCGAGGAGAACTCCCACCTCGCAGGACAGACGATCTACTGCGACGGCGGCGCTGACGCCACCCTGCGCGGCGACGACATCTGGCAGTCCTAGCGCCAGGCTTTCCAGCCGGCAACTAAGAACGCCGGCCCGCTCCGCTTGGAGCGGGCCGGCGTTTGAGTCCGTGCAGGGTTTCCCCGGAGCGCCCGGGGAAACCCGGCTACGCCGTAGCCTGAAAATCCGAGCGGACGGGCGCCGGCTCCGCGCCCGTCACCGTATCCAGGAAATTCAGGGTGTCTGCCAGGATCAGCCGGGCATCTTTGAGATGCAGTTTGAACTGGAATTCGTGACCGAGCGCGGGCCGGTGCTCCTTGGCCCAGAACCGCCGAACTACCGGCACCCCGAGTTCTTCGAGCCGGTCCGCCAGCGGCCTGGACTGCTGGTCGGTGAGGTAGTCGGCGTTGCCGCCGGAAATGAACGTGGGCGGGAACCCCTCCCTCACGTGCTCAAGGATGGACATGTGTTCAGCTGCCGGCGTGGAAGACCAGTCCTTGGAGCCGGTATACGCCCACAGGGCCGTGCGGAATCCCCAGCCCAGCGGTCCGGTGAGCTTTGCCATCGTCTTGAGGTCGTACACCCCGCAGAACAGCAGCATTCCGCGGATGTGTTCGGGTGCGGCTGCCGGCGCCACGCCGGTTCGCGCGGCGTACTGGGGGTCCGTGATGATCAGGGCCAGCTGGGCTGCGAGCTGTGCACCGGCAGAGTCACCGGCGAGAATAATGCGGTCCGGATCGATGCCGTACTCCCCCGCGTGTTCACGCAGGTAGCCCAGCGCATGGTTCAGTTCGGTGACAGCCTGCGGGTAGCTCGCTTCGGGCGAGATGGAATAGCCGACACCGGCCACCGCGTAGCCGTGTCCGGCCAGGATTTCCAGGTACGGGGCTACGTTCTCCTTGGAACCGGAAATCCAGGCTCCGCCGTGCACCCAAACCACCACGGGATGCGGACCGTGCCCGGAATCGGCGGGCAGGAACAGGTCCATGGACTGGCGTGCCGACTTCGTGAGATAGGGAAGGGAGCGGTGGGCGAGGACTCCCCCGGACGGGACGTGCTTGCGGAGCGTGCGCAGCTGCACCTTGCCCCCGCTGGAGAACACACCGCGGATAAACAGGGCCGAAGGCCGTGGATCTTTGTGAATTGCAGTTGCGGCCAGTGTTCCGGCTGCGGCTACGGCTGAAGCCATGAACCCTGCTGCCGCGAGGGGCAGAATTTTCATTTTTTCAGGGTAGGACGCGCTCCTGAACGGTTTCGGAACGTACCCGCAGAGTCCCGGGATATTCGGTGCTGTGCCGTGGGCAGACTCACCTCGTCCTGTGCCGCGCCTGACACATTGCCTGAGTCCGCCGGTATTAGTTCCCCCACACCCTACGGCAGCGAAAATCACGGCCCGCCGGTTGGCTTCACGGGACCGCCCGGAAGCAGACTAAAACTACTGACGCCACCGCTGAGCCAGGCGGCAGGAACGAGGAAGGGACAACAGAACCATGCGCAAGATCAACGCCGGCCGCAACTGGTTGATGCATCAGGTACCTGGCGGGCTCATCGGAAGAACTGCCCGGCTCGCCAAACCGGTCCAGGGAACCCTCCTGACTCTCCTGGCCGCAGCTGCGGTCCTGGCCCAGCTGCTGTAACTCCCCCTTCATCCAGGTAGTTCACTCCCCCCGCGAATTGGGCATCCTGCCCCCGGATAGCCCGGCTCCATGGTCCAGATCAGCACTAATGCTCAACTTCATGATCTGGACATAGTCCGATTTTGAGCATTTCCTGCGGGAAACTTTCGACTACTCGAGTATTCCCGCTGCCAGAATTGCGACTGCAGAAGCGGTGAGGCTAAAGAGGCCTGGAGGAAGGCTCCATGATCAGTGAACGGGAAATACCCCACGCCGACTACCTGAAAGTGGTCCAGCGGAAAGTAGTAGAGAAATCTCCGGACCGGGCAACCATTGCCTGCGTAATTCCGGCTTACAACGAAGAGGACACCATTGTGGACGTCCTCAATGCACTCCTTAAGCAGACGCGGCTCCCGGACGTCATTCATGTGGTCATCAACAACACAGACGATGAGACGTTCTACCTGGCCAGGGAGTTCGCGGGCCCGCACGAGCACACCTACCAGGACCTAACCTTCCAGACTGAGGTCTTTGTCCACGATATCGGCGTCAACACCGACAAGAAGGTTGGTGCCCTGAATTACGGCTTTCGCCAGGTCTGCGATGACTACGACTTTTTCCTCGGCGTGGACGGGGACACAATCCTGGATAAGCATGCCGTTGAGTATTTGGAGAAGGAAATCCTCAGCGACCCACGGGTTGGTGGCGTCTCGGCAATTTACACGGTCGCCGAGCCGAAAAAGGGACTGATCGCCAAATATCTCACCACCGGCCAGCGGGCACAGTTTGCCGCCTTCAACATGGACAACCTGCTTCGGGGCCGGAACATGGCGGTACTTGGCGGGCAGTGCTCCATTCTTTCCATGGAGGCCCTCAAGAACGTCATGGTGGACAACCGCCAGGCAACGCCGTGGGTCAAGGACTCGGAAGTTGAGGACTCGCTGCTCTCGCTCCAGATCAAAAGCATCGGCTACGCGACGAAGATTTCCGCCCGCGCCCGTGCCTCCGTGGGAGGGATGGAGACCCTCCGGGCGCTGGACGGCCAGCAGGTCAAGTGGAACTACGGTGCGATCGACCTCATGTGGCCGGGGCAGCGCAGCAATACGCCCGGCCAGCCGCTGCACCCCAACCTGCGGCTGCGCTGGAGCGAGAACTTCTCCATGCTCTTCAACATCGTTACCCGCATGGGTTTCGTCCTGCTGCTCGCCGCCGCACTCAGCATCGGCGCCTACGTGTTCTACTGGTTCTGGCTGATCCCGCCCCTGGTTGCCGTAATCCTGAATCTGCGCATTGCGCTGTCCATCAAGGACCGGACGGCACGGGATATCGCCTTCGCGCTGCTGGCTGTACCCGCAGAGATTTATCTGTGGCTGCGGATCGGGCACTTTGTCCGGGCCTGGGGAAAGTTCTTCTCCAGCCAGCAGACGGACAACTGGGCTGCGCAGGCACGGGCGGAGCGGGGGGCTGGCTACGGATTCCTGATGCCGGCCCTCGTTGCCCTGGTCATCATCGCCGGACTCACTTTCGCGTGGCTCAACCTTCCCGGCAACGTGCAGTCCGCCGTCCTGGCCGTGGGCTGGCCGATCCTCTACATCACCACGCTTGTCCAGACTCTCTTTATGCTGCGCAAAGCCCTGCGGCGGCACCGGGGGTTCAAGGTATGACCGCTGTAACCCGGCCGGCATCCGCACTGCGCCGCGTAACCACCGTCGCTGCCGCTGCGGCGCTGATGCTCGGACTGCAGGCCTGTTCCGTCCCCGGGTTCCCCGGCAGCAGCGAAACCGCGGCAAGCACTGAACAGAACCCGGAGACCCCTGCAGCCGTGAACGAGCTGGCGGAGGGCTCCACCAGCCACCGGCTCGGGGCGGCTGCACACACCCTCGTGCTGGACTACTGGACCAATGAGAATCCCGCCGAGTGGACCCCCGAGTCCTCCCCGATCATCAATGTCAGCGTGAAGATCGACGGCGCACCCGGCCCCGGGGCCGTCCGGGTCACGCGGTTCAATGCCCGGGTGGACGCGCTGGGGCTGGAACTCACGAATGACCAGGGAAGCTTCGCACTGGAACCGCCGTATTCCTACACCTCCGGCTTTGCCCTCCCGGCCAACCCCTCGGCGACCAGCACCACGGTGCTGTTCACCATCGATCTGCTGACGGAAACGGAGCCCGGAAGCGGCGTGTTTACCCGGCAGACGGTACTGGACACGCTCACCATCGGCTATTCCGCAGCGGAGGCCGACGCCGGCACCGCCGCAGCGGGCTAGGTGCAGGCCGCGCCTGGACACCGGCGTTTTCGCGGGACCGCTTCTGGGCAGGGCCATGCATGGCTAGTGTGGTGGGAGTTTAGCCGTGCGTTATAGGAGGCCGTCATGGAATCCGTACCAGGCATTAGTCCGGACGTTCCGCCAACGGGTCCCGGCTGTGTGGAGTGCACAGAAGCTCAAGGGTGGTGGTTCCATCTGAGGCGGTGCGCAGAATGCGGCCATATAGGCTGCTGTGATACCTCGCCGGGGCAGCACGCCACCGCACACCAAAGACTCACCGGACATCCGGTGATCCGCAGCTACGAACCGGGCGAGGACTGGTTCTACAGCTACCCGGAGGAAGCGGTGTTTGAGGGTCCCCTGCTGGCACCCCCGCTGGCCCACCCGCTGTCGCAGCCGGCGCCCGGCCCGGAAGGCCTTGTGCCGGCGGACTGGATGAACCGCCTGCACTAGGGACCGGCCTTCCGGCGGCCTCTGCGCAGCACGCCCAGCCGCAGCGAGAGCCAGGCCAGCCCGCCAACCGGAATCGGCAGCCAGAAATTAAAGATCCGCCAGGAGAGCACCGCCAGTACGGCGGCTCCACCAGGGGTCCCAAATCCCGCCAGGGTGGGGACCAGCACCCCTTCCACGAGACCAACCCCACCGGGAGTCAGCGGGGCCATAGCCACCAGGTTGGCCAGCGAGTAGGCAACAAGGAGCTCGGCCGGCCCCAGCGTGTGCCCGAACGCGGCGAGGAGCATCCACAGGCAGGCCGCGTCGAAGCCCCAGTAACACAGGATCAGGACGAGCGCCCGGACAAAGCGCCGGGGGTCGCTGCGGAACATGGCGGTCTCGGCTGCCATTGTCCTCACGAACCTTTCCGCTGAGTCCGGCTGAATAAAGCGCAGGAAACGGGCCGTCCTCCGCGCCGCCCGAACGGCAGCCGCCAAGTAGCGGTCGAGAACCGCGAGGACCACAATGCTCAGGATGAGCAGGATCAGTACCACAAAGCCTGCAATCACGAAATACCGGTTGACCCGAACCTGGCCAAGGGATGCGAGCAGCCCAACGGCAAAGAGGATACCGAGCACCAGGTTCGCCCCGACTACCTGCACCATGGCCGCGCTCAGTGCATCCTGCGGACGCACCCCGGACCTGGTCAGCAGCTCATAGCGCAGGGCAGCAGACGTTGTGCCGCCGCCGGGGACCACATGGTTGACCGCAAGGTCGCTGAGGTCGATCCGTAGAAGGGTGAAGTACCGGGGTATCCGCGAACCCGGCAGGACCTCCCGGGTCAGGGCACTGTAACAGCACAGCGAGAGTGCCTCCAGTGCTGCCGCTCCGGCGAGGACCACCGGCGGCAGCCGCCGGAGCGCATCAAAGACGTTGTCCGATCCGAGGATCTGCGGCAGCACCACGTACTCCAGGATGAGCAGCATGATCACGGCAACGCTGATCCAGCGCAGCACCCTTGAGTGCCGCAGCCGGTGCCAGGCCTCCCTCGCCTGAGTCATAACCCAAGCACACCAGAGCAGTGCACCCGGCCGGTAGCCGCGCTGTCCTTCCCGGGGCGAAGAACCGGCACGCCGTTTGGATCCGGGAAAACATAGTGACATGATGTTGGTATGTTGCTGACGGGGTGTCGGCAAACTACATACCCATACAACCAAGGGGTTTCCCATGTTCCTAGCGCTGCGCGAGCTGCGTTTCGCTCGGGCCCGGTTCGGCCTGATGGGCGGCGTCATCGCCCTCATAGCCGTACTGATGGTCCTGCTCTCCGGCCTGTCCTCAGGCCTCGTCAATGACGGCGTGTCCGGCCTGAAATCCATGCCGGCCACGGCAATCGCCTTCAACGAAGGCACCAAGACAGACAATGCCTTCTCCCGCAGCGTCGTCGACCCTTCCCAGGCCGAAGCCTGGAGCACCCACCCGGGTGTGGAGGAAGTTACCCTGCTGGGTTCCACCATCGTCAACGGCGCAACCGAAGACGGCACGCAGGTAGACCTGTCACTCTTCGGAATCGACACGGATTCCTTCCTCGCCCCTGCAGTTGGCGAAGGCCGGGACGTCCAGGCTCCCAATGAAATCGTGGTCTCTTCCACTGCTGAAGATGAGGGCATCGAACTCGGTTCGGTCATCACCCTGGACCGCCTCGACGTCGAACTGACCGTCGTGGGCTACACCGAGGTCCAGGCGACCTTCGGCCACGTTGATATGGCTTACCTCCCGCTGGGAACCTGGCAGTACATTGCCAGCGGCCAGTCACAGCCGGGCGCCCCGTCCGAAGCCGACCTTGCCGCCCTGGACTTCGATACGGCCAGCGCCGTTGCCATCAAGGCCGAAGACGGAGCTGACCTCGACTTCGCCGCAGGCGATGCCGCCGCAGGCACCGTCACCTCCACCCTGGAGGAATCCTTCGATGCCTCCCCCGGCTACACTGCCGAGACCATGACGCTGGAAATGATCCAGATCTTCCTCTACGCCATCTGCGCCCTGGTGGTCGGTGCCTTCTTCACCGTTTGGACCATCCAGCGCAAGCATGAGCTGGCTGTCCTGCGCGCCGTTGGAGCCTCCACCGGCTACCTGCTCCGTGACGGGATCTTCCAGGCTGTCGTAATCCTGGTCCTGTCCACCGCCGTCGGCGTCGCAGCCGGCCTTGGAATGGGAGTCTGGCTCTCCGGAAGCGCAATGCCGTTCGCACTCGAAGCCGGCCCCATCAGCACGGCAACCGCAGTGACCATCCTCATGGGCGTCCTCGGTGCCGCAATTGCCATCGTCCGCATTTCCCGGGTTGATCCCCTGGCTGCCCTAGGAGGACAGCGATGAGCACACAGACTCAGAACTCCGGCGCAAAAGTCGGCACCCGCGGGCTGCTGATCGAAAAAGCCAGCCTGGCACTGGGCGACGGCGAAAGCACGGTCCAGGCCCTGGACAACGTGTCCCTGTCCGTGGAGCCCGGCGAACTCGTCGCCGTCGTTGGCCCCTCGGGTGCCGGCAAGTCTTCGCTGCTGGCTGTCGCCGGTGCCCTGACGACGCCGGACACCGGACTGGTCAGTGTTAACGGCACGGTTCTTTCCACCCTGAGCAAGGCCGCCACGGCACGGTTCCGGCTTGGGAACATCGGCTTCGTTTTCCAGTCCGGAAATCTGATCCCCGCACTGACCGCCTCAGAACAGCTTGAGCTCATCCACCGGATGGCCAAGATTAAGGGCAAGTTCAACGCCAGGGACCTGCTCGACGCCGTCGGTATGGGACACAAGGCCAACAGCCGTCCGGACCAGCTTTCCGGCGGTGAACGCCAGCGCGTAGGCATCGCCCGGGCACTGGTTACAAAGCCAACGCTGCTCCTGGTGGACGAGCCCACTGCCGCCCTGGACCGCAAGCGAAGCCAGGATGTGGTGGAGCTCCTCGCCCGGGAAACCCATGAGTTCGGGGTTGCTACTGTTATGGTTACCCACGACCACGACGTCCTCCACCACTGCGACCGGGTCGCAGAGATGGTCGACGGACGGCTCGCAAGCTAGACACTGCACGAACAGGAGGGCTCTTTGCCCCGCATTACCGCGCCGACGGTGGCTGAACACCGTGCCGCACAGCAAAGGGCCCTCCTGGACGCCGCGAGGACGCTCCTGGCCCGCACCGGCGAAGCACCCAGCATGGCTGAGGTAGCTGCCCTGGCCGGACTCGCGCGACCCAGCGCCTACCAGTACTACAGGTCCCGCACGGACCTGCTGAATGCGCTGGTCCTGGATGTCTTCCCGCGCTGGGCCCAGCGGGTAGAGGACGCCATGAGCGCCGAGAAAGAACCGGCGGACCGGATCCTGGCCTATGTACTGACCAACATCGCACTCGTGGCCGAGGGAGAGCATGCCGTAGGCAGCGCCCTGGCTTCGGTGGC
>JBELYP010000092.1:0-13251 GCA_040273995.1 Arthrobacter sp. | reverse complement strand
CGCCGCTTTCTGCCGTCGGGCCTGGCTGTTCCTAGACGTCCACGATGTTGTGCTCAGGACCAAACGGGAACTTGGTGATGTTCTCCGCGCCGTCCTCGCCGACCACCAGGATGTCATGCTCACGGTAGCCGCCGGCGCCGGGCTGGCCGTCCGCCACCGTGATCATCGGTTCCATGGATACCACCATGCCCGGCTCCAGTACCGTGTCGATGTCTTCGCGGAGCTCAAGACCGGCTTCGCGGCCGTAGTAGTGGCTGAGGACTCCGAAGGAGTGGCCGTAGCCGAAGGTGCGGTTGGCGAGCAGGCCGCGGTCCACGTAGATCTCGTTGAGTTCGGCGGCGATGTCCTTGCAGACAGCGCCGGGCTTGATCAGTTCAAGACCGCGGCGGTGGACCTCCACGTTCACGTTCCACAGTTCCAGGCTGCGCTCGTCAGGTTCACCGAGGAACAGCGTCCGCTCCAGGGCCGTGTAGTAGCCGCTGGTCATGGGGAAGCAGTTCAGGGACAGGATGTCCCCGCGCTGGAGTCTGCGGGTCGTGGCCCAGTTGTGGGCGCCGTCCGTGTTGATCCCGGACTGGAACCACACCCAGGTGTCACGGATTTCAGAGTCCGGGAACGTACGGGCGATTTCGTGGACCATGGCTTCAGTGCCGATCAGCGCTAGCTCATACTCGCTTATTCCTTCGCGGATGGCTGCCTTGATGGCCTCCCCGCCCAGATCGCCGATGCGGGCACCGTGCTTGATAACCTCGATCTCCTCCGCGGACTTGATCATGCGCTGCCGCATGGCGTCCGGGGAGACGTCAACCAGCGTTGCGCCGTCGAACGCTGCCTGGATCTTGTTCCGGTTATCCAGCGGCAGCGAATCGTCTTCGACGCCCAGCCGGCGGGCAATGACGCCGCGCTGGCGCAGCGCCTCCTGAAGCCCGAAGTAGAAATTGTCCCGGCGCCAGTCGGTGTAGACGATGTTCTCGCCGTAGCTGCGGCGCCAGGGCATGCCGGCGTCGATGTTCGCCGTGATGGTGACGGTGTCCTCAGCGGTAACCACCATGGCGTAGGAACGGCCAAAGTAGGTGAACAGGAAGTCGGAGTAGTACTTGATGGAGTGGTAGCTGGTCAGCACGACTGCATCGAGTTCCTTCTCAGCCATGATCCGGCGGAGCCCGCTCAGGCGGCGCTCGAACTCGGCGTCGGAGAAGGTCAGAGTCTGCTTGTTTCCGTTGTGCAGGACCTTCAGGCGCTCCAGCTCGGCAACTGAGTTAGGGGTGGTGATCGTCATGATGTGCTCCTTTATCGGTAATGCGGTCTCTGCGGACCTGAGGTTGGACTGTTCCGTGGCTGGACAGTGCAGTGGGGTGGTTTGCAAGGGTTAGGCCTGGCGCAGCGGCTTGCGGCTGGTCTCGGCGGACAGGACAACGGCGACGAGCGATACGGCTGCGGCAGCCATGAGGTACCAGCCGGGAGCCAAATTGCTTCCGCTCGTGGCAATCAGCCACGTGGCAACCAGCGGGGCGGTGCCGCCGAAGATCGCGTTGGAGAGGTTGAAGCTCACCGCAAAGCCGGTGTAGCGGACCTTGGTGGGGAACATCTCCGCCAGGAAGCTCGGCAGCGTGCCGTCGTTCAGGGTGAGCATTGCTCCCAGCAGGACCTGAACCAGCAGGATTACCGCGAAGCTCCCGGTGTCGAGAAGATAAAACGCCGGCACCGTGAAGACGAGGAATGATGCTGATGCACTCAGAAGTACCTTGCGGCGCCCATAGCGGTCAGAGAGCATCCCGGTCAGGAAGATAAAGCCGATGTAGGTTGCCAGGGCAACCGTGGTGGCCACGTAGGACGCGGTCTGCTCCAGCCCCACTTCCTGCGAGAGATAGGTCGGCATGTAGCTGAGGATGACGTAGAAGCCGACGGCGTTGAGCAGCACGGCTCCGCATGCCAGCATGAGCGCCCGCCAGTGTTCGCGGAAAAGGTCGCCGACTGGAGTGCTGACGGCGTTCTCCTCTTTGGCGCTCTCACGGAAAGCGGGCGTATCCTCCAGCTTCGTGCGGATGTACCGGCCTATGAGGCCCATGGGGGCTGCCAGCAGGAATGGCAGGCGCCAGCCCCAGTCGGACATTTCCTGCTCTGTCAGGTTTGCAGTCAGGACAGCGGCGGCCAGTGAACCAAACAGCAGTCCGGCAGCCGTTGATGCCGGGACAACTGCCGCGAACAGCCCCCGGCGGTGGGCCGGGGCGTACTCGACGAGGAACGCCGAAGCCCCCGCGTATTCTCCGGATGCGGAGAATCCCTGGACAACGCGCATGGCCAGAAGGGCAAGCGGGGCCCAGATGCCGATTGCTGCGTAGGACGGGATCAGTGCGATGCAGAAGGTGGCCAGCGACATCAGCAGGATCGACCAGGACAGGGCGGTCCGCCGGCCCACGCGGTCTCCGATGTGGCCCCAGACGAAGCCGCCCAAGGGGCGTACCAGGAAGGAAATCGCGAAAAGCGCGAAGGTCAGCATAAGCCCGGTTTGCGGGTCTGATTCAGGGAAAAAGACGGCTGTGATTGTCACGGCCAGGTACCCGTAAACGGCGTAGTCGAACCATTCAACGAAATTGCCGATGAAGCTGGCGGTGACGACGCGGCGCCGGGTGGCTGTGGAAATGCGGTCCGGGGATGCGGCCGTGGCATCTGCCGGTGCTGACCGAGCCGGCCGATCGGTAGTTCTCTGGTTCTCTGTCAAAGTGGACCACCATCGATTTTGTGTTGCATTGATTGCAACGAGGTTGCACTCATATCATCATGTGGCCCGCATCACGTCAACCCTTTTTGACAGCAAATCGAAGAGCGAATTCAGCTTGTTTTCCGGCACCGCCGGGCCATGGGAAATTGCGGGCATGCGGGCAGGGTGCGGGGAAGTCGAGGAGTAAAACTGACCTGCAAACCCGGGTTAGAAAGCCCGCGGGAGCGGAACCGAAACACACGGTTCCGCTCCCGGGCGGGATGATGCGGCGGGTATTACCGCGCGGGGTGACTTAGCTCCCGAATGATGTCCGAAGCCAGGTCTGCGGTGACCTGGGTGAACAGCAGCTTGCCCTTGGAGGCGTCAGAACCTGCCGGAGCGGACAGGCAGCCGGTGGCCGGTGTCCGCCCTGGAACCACCGGCAGGCGGTCGAACCGCGGGAGCTCAGCCGGTGGATGTTCGACGGCACGGCGCAGATCCACCAGCTCCGGAGCGAGGTGGAGCATCAGTGATGTCTCCAGGACGCCGCCGTGCTCAATGTCCCAGCCGGGGAACCCCGCCGGGTAGACGGAGTCCAGTGTTTCCTGAGACACGTAGTCCCAGTAGGAGAGCAGCAGTACAGCCGGACCGTCGCCGTCACGGATCCCCAGTTCTGTCAGGGCCAGGTCGATTCCCTCATAGAGGAACTGGTAGTTCTCATAGTGGCCGTTGACGAATACGACATTCCGGACACCTTGGCGCAGCAGGGATGTGACGATGCTGCGTGTCAGTCCGATCAGAGCCGCCGCATCCAGGCTCACCGTCCCGGGCAGGTGGTTGCCTCCCCCGGACTTTTGCTGGGATTTGTAGCCGTAGCAGACCGGTTGGGCCACAAGCGCTCCGGTGGTGGCTGCAGCCGCCTCCGCGATGTGCTGGGACAGGATTGCGTCCGTGCCCATCGGCAGGTGCGGTCCGTGCTGTTCGAGCGCGCCCACCGGTACCAGGACTGTGCCGGAGCCTTCGCGGAGCCAACTGCTGAAGCTGTGGGCGTCTAGTTCTGCGAGGCGGAGACTGGGCAGGTGTTCACCGGGGGTCATCGGAGGTCCTCCTTGGACTGTGGGGCATGGGCGCTGCCGGACTGGTTGTCGTCGTCATCGTCTGGATCATTCACTTCGCGTTCCAGGCGCTTGGTGGCTTTGTCCCGCGAGCGCAGGCGCCGGATGAGGTTGGCGATCATCAGGAGGATCACGAAGGAGAATGGGAAAGCACCGATGATGGTGCCCGTCTGCACCGTGTCCACGACCGCAGTGCCGCCAATGGAGAGCAGCACAACCGCCACCGCCGCGATGCTGAGGACAAGTACCACGCGTGCCCACGGGCCGCCCTTCTTCGGTGCCGTGACAAACTCCGCGAGGGCGTACGTTCCGGAGTCGAGGCTGGTGACGTAGTACGTGGCCACCAGGATGGTCGCAACCACCAGGAGGGCGCCTCCGATTACGGGAACCATCGCCAGCGAGGAGAACAGGCCGCTTGAGGTGTCCGCCGCGACGTCCGCCGAGATGGAGCGGTTGGATGCGTCGTCGTAGTAAAGCGCGGCTGAGCCGATGATGCCGACCCAGATCATCACGATGAGTGAGGGAATGATGGTCACGCCCAGGACGAATTCACGGATGGTGCGTCCGCGGGAAATCCGTGCGATGAAGCCGGCCACGAACGGTGAGAAAGCGATGACCCAGCACCAGATGAAGACCGTCCACCAGCCGTTCCAGCTGTCCTGCCAGTTATCAAGCGGGCCGGTGGTTGTGCCTGCGTCGGTCCACAGGCTCATCGGGATGAAGTGGTAGACGAAGGAGCCGAAGGTCTGGGAGACGTTGGAAATGATGTAAATGGTTGGCCCGAAGATGAAGACGCCGGCAACCAGGATGATGCTGAGAATCGAGTTCGTCTCGCTGACCCGCTTCATTCCCCGGTTCACGCCCACGAAGGCGGAGAGGGCGGTCAGGCCGCCGAGGCCGATAATTACCGCAATCCAGATTCCGGAGCTCGACTGGATTCCGGTGAAGGAGGCTATGCCGGAGGTGAACTGCAGGGCTGCAAACCCAAAGGATGTGGCCAGGCCCAGGACGGTGGCGATGATGGCAAGGAGTTCGACGACGACGCCGGCCGGGCGCCGGGCACGCTGGGGCAGGATGTCCACTGTGGCTTCACGGAAGGTGAGGGTCTTGCCCAGGTTGTGGTGGGAATAGGCGAGGCAGACGGCCACCACGCAGTACATTGCCCAGGCAGTGAGGCCCCAATGGAAGTAGGTCCAGACGATTCCCCCTTCGCCGGGGTTCGCACCCGATGGGATCAGCGGTGCGTCGTCCCGCAGCATGATCGGTTCGGCGACGGACCAGAAGATGAGCCCAATGCCCTGGCCGCAGGCGAAGAGCATGGAGTACCAGGCGAACTTGCTGTGCTCCGGTTTCGCTTTGGGTCCGCCAATCCGAATGCGCCCAACCTTGGTGAAGGCCAGCCAGATGCAGACGCCCACGGCGACTGCGGAGTACAGGATGAAGAGCCAGGTGAACCCAGAGGTAACGAAAGTGCGCATCTTCCCGATCGCGTCCGCCGTCCCCTCAGGTGCGACGGTGACAGTGATGACCACCGCCAGGATCAGCAGCGGAGGAAGGAGCTTGATGATCAGGCGGTCCAGCGGGGGGATTTCCTGCCCGCGGAAGCGGGGGGCTGATCGGGCGCCCCGTGGCTGTTTGGCTTTCGGGGTGCCCTTTGGGCTGCCCTGGGACGGGGCGTCGCTGGCGAGTGACGGATCCGAATCTTCCGTCTGCGGCTGATGGATGGACATGTTTGCAGACCCTTCGAAGGTCCGGCTGGAAGGGGGCCGGAGGGGCTAGGGCGGGACGCTGAAGCACGCCCGGGCGATGAGACTCGTGTGTTGCAGGAACTGCAACCGAGTTGCAGATCAGAATACAGTGATGCCTCTCACAGTCAAGGGCGCTGTTTTCACTACAGTGCCGAGCGGAGTGCCTGTTCGAAATGCTCGATGTGTTCAGCGGCGAGGGTTGCGGCCAGATCTGGGTCTCCGGAAATAATCGCGCGGAGCAGATCCACATGTTCGGAGATGTGGTTGGAAATGGTGGGGAGGCGATCCAGTGCCAGGCACCAGATGCGCGTGGCGAGGTTGTCCAGCCGGATGAGGCTTTCCTCCAGGTGGTGGTTGGCTGCAGCCCGGTAAATCTGGCGGTGCACCTCGAGGTCGTACTGCATGAGTTCACGCCTGTCCTGGCTCGCATCCAGCGCTTCTATCGCAGCGGCAGTCTGCTCCAGTTCGCTGCGGACTCCGAGGGAGGGGTTGAGGGCGGCCTTCCGTGCGGCAAGGGGTTCGAGCGCCAGACGCACTTCCGAGATGGCAGCGAGTTCAGTGATATCCACGGATGTGGCAAAAGTTCCGCGCCGCGGATACGAGATCACAAGGTGGTCTGTCTCCAGCCGCTTGAGCGCCTCGCGCAGGGGGGTCCGGCCGAAACCGAGTTCGGCAGACAGTCGGGCCTCGTTGATGGGTTCGCCGGGAGCTATGTCCAGCATGATCAGACGGTCCCGGAGCGTCCGGTAGGCGCGCTCCGCCAGTGACAGGTCTTCGTCCCAGATCGCGCCGACGCTGCTCATGGTTCCGCTCCTAGGGTCTGAGTATCCGGTGCCCGGAAGGGTCTTGACGGGCAGTGAGGTCCATCATACTCTGATCGAAACATTGATATATCAGTTGTCGACGAATAGATCACCAGGAGAGTTTGATGACAAAGACAACAATTTCCCGGCACGGCAGTCCTGAAGGGGCTGGCAGCCAGCAGACACCCGAACCTGCAAACTCCTACCAGAGCGCTGTGTCCGCGTCGCTGACCGCGTCCCTGGCCGAGCTCGACCCCGAGGTGGCCGCGGGCATCGACGCCGAACTGCACCGTCAGCGCGACGGGCTGGAGATGATCGCTTCGGAGAACCACACGGCGCAGGCTGTAATGCAGGCCCAGGGGTCGGTGCTGACGAACAAGTACGCGGAGGGTTATCCGGGACGGCGCTACTACGGCGGATGCGAGCACGTCGACACCATCGAACAGCTCGCCATCGACCGGGTGAAGGACCTCTTCGGCGCGGCCTTCGCGAACGTGCAGCCGCACTCCGGTGCACAGGCCAACGCAGCCGCAATGCACGCGCTGATCCGCCCGGGAGACACCATTCTCGGCCTCAACCTGGCCCACGGCGGGCACCTGACCCATGGCATGAAGATCAATTACTCCGGCCGTCTCTATAACGTGGCTGCCTACGGGGTGGACCCGGCTACCAGCCGCGTGGACATGGCCGAAGTCGAGCGCCTGGCGCTGGAGCACAAACCGAAACTGATTATCGCCGGATGGTCTGCGTACACCCGCCAGCTGGACTTCGCCGAATTCCGCCGGATTGCGGACCTGGCCGGAGCCTATCTTATGGTCGACATGGCGCATTTTGCCGGGCTGGTGGCAGCCGGGCTGCACCCGTCTCCGGTTCCGCACGCTCACGTGGTAACTTCCACGACCCACAAGACACTGGCGGGTCCCCGCGGCGGGATCATCCTGAGCAGCGATCCGGAGATCGCGAAGAAGATCAACTCCGCCGTGTTCCCGGGCCAGCAGGGCGGTCCGCTGGAACATGTCATTGCGGGCAAAGCCGTCGCGTTTCGAATCGCGGGCACGGAGGAATTCCGCGCCCGCCAGAAACGGACCATCCGTGGCGCGGGGATCCTGGCAGAAAGGCTGGGGCGCTCCGACGTCGCAGAGCGCGGAATCGGAGTCCTGACCGGGGGAACGGACGTCCATCTGGTTCTGGTGGACCTGCGCAACTCGGAGCTGGACGGCCAGCAGGCCGAGGACCTGCTGGCAAGCGTAGACATCACCGTCAACCGCAACGCTGTGCCCTTCGACCCGCGCCCTCCCATGGTCACCTCCGGCCTGCGGATCGGCACCCCTGCCCTGGCCACCCGCGGCTTCGATAATGCCGCGTTCGCCGAAGTTGCGGACATCATCGCCGCGGCGCTCGTGGCCGGAACCGAGCCCGGAGGCGCAGACCAGGCAGTTCTGTCCTCGCTCGCCGGCCGGGTGAAGGCACTGGCCCAGGCCCACCCGCTTTACCCGGACCTCGCACCTCTTTCAACCACGATGGGGGCTTGAAACCATGGCTGACCTCCTTCCGGAGCACCCGGAGTTCCTCTGGCACAACCCGGACCCCAAACCCTCTTATGACGCCCTCATAGTAGGCGGCGGCGGCCACGGCCTGGCTACGGCCTACTACCTCGCCAAGAACCACGGTATGAGGAATATCGCGGTCCTGGAGCGCGGATGGCTGGCAGGCGGCAACATGGCCCGCAACACCACGATCATCCGCTCCAACTACCTTTGGGACGCCAGCGCCGGCATCTACGAGAAGTCCCTCAAACTGTGGGAAGAGCTGCCCGAAGAGCTCGAGTACGACTTCCTGTTCTCCCAGCGCGGCGTCATGAACCTGGCCCACACCCTCGGCGACGTGCGTGAGAGCGTGCGGCGCGTCCATGCGAACAAGCTCAACGGAGTGGACGCCGAATGGATCACCCCGGAGCAGGTGAAGGAACTGTGCCCCATCATCAACATCGGTGATGACATCCGCTACCCGGTCATGGGCGCCACCTACCAGCCCCGTGCCGGCATAGCCAAGCACGACCACGTCGCGTGGGCCTTCGCCCGGAAGTGCGATGAGATGGGTGTGGACATCATCCAAAACTGCGAGGTCACCGGGTTCCTGAAAGACGGCGACAGGGTTGTGGGCGTCGAAACCAGCCGCGGACGCATCAACGCAGGCAAGGTGGCGCTCTGCGGCGCCGGGCACTCCTCCGTGCTGGCAGAACTGGCGGGGTTCAAGCTTCCCATCCAGTCCCACCCGCTGCAGGCACTCGTCTCCGAACTGCATGAACCGGTGCACCCGACGGTGGTCATGTCCAACCACGTCCACGTCTACGTTTCCCAGGCGCACAAGGGCGAACTCGTTATGGGGGCGGGCGTGGACAGCTACACCGGCTACGGCCAGCGCGGCGCCTTCCACGTGATCGAGGAGCAGATGGCCGCGGCCGTGGAGCTGTTCCCCATTTTCGCGCGCGCACACGTCCTGCGGACCTGGGGAGGCATTGTCGATGTGACCCTCGATGCGTCCCCGATCGTTTCCAAGACCCCGGTCGACCAGCTGTACGTCAACTGCGGCTGGGGCACGGGCGGCTTCAAGGGAACCCCGGGTGCCGGCCTCACGTTTGCGCACACTATCGCCAATGATGAACCGCATCCCCTCAACGAGCCCTTCGCTCTGGACCGCTTCGAGACCGGCCGCCTAATCGACGAACACGGCGCTGCCGCCGTGGCCCACTAGCAGGGAAGGAACCTGACATGCTGCTCATCGAGTGCCCCTGGTGCGGGCCGCGCAACGAGAACGAATACCACTACGGCGGGCAGGCACACGTGGCCTATCCGGAGAACCCGGACCTGCTTACGGACCGGGAATGGTCCGAGTACCTCTTCTACCGGGAGAACCCAAAGGGACTCTTCGCGGAGCGATGGGTCCACAGCGCCGGTTGCCGCAAGTGGTTCAACGCCGTCCGGAACACCGTCAGCTATGAATTCGCCGCTGTTTACAAGCCGGGGGACCCCCGCCCGGATGTGCCGGCCCTCGCCGCCGGCGCGGCCGCAGCCACCCAGACCAGCAAGGGAGCAGGAAAATGAGCACCACCGCAGGGTACCTGAGGCTGGGCGCCGACCAGGCGCCCAACGCCCGCATTGACCGTGCCCAGGTCCTGTCCTTTACGGTCGACGGCGAAACGCTGACCGGCCATCCGGGTGACACAGTGGCCTCGGCCATGATTGCCTCCGGCAGGATCAGCTGCGGTCCGTCCCTGTACCTCGGGCGTCCGCGCGGAATCATGTCCGCCGGGGTGGAAGAAGCGAACGCGCTGATCAAGGTGCGGTCCCGTTACCCCGGGCACGTTGACGAGTCGATGCTGCCTGCCCCCGCAGTTGAACTGACGGATGGCATGGAGATCAACCTGCTGAGCGGTCTAGGGCAGCTGGATCCCCGCAGGGACGAGGCGGTCTATGACCGAAAGTATGTCCACGCGGACGTCCTGGTAGTCGGTGCCGGTCCCGCCGGGCTGAGCGCAGCCCGTGAGGCGGCAAAATCCGGCGCCCGGGTAATCCTCATGGATGAGCAGCCCGAAGCAGGGGGATCCCTGCTTACTGAAACCGACGAAACGATCGACGGACTGCCGGCACTGGAATGGATTTCCAAAACCGCTGCATTCCTGGCCGAATGCGAGGAAGTCACCTACCTTCCGCGCACCACGGCATTTGGCAGCTATGACGCAAACTTCATCGTCGCAGTGCAGCGCCGCACGGATCACCTGGGCGGCGAAGCCGGAGCCGGAGTCTCCCGGGAGCGGATCTGGCATGTTCGTGCGGCGCAGGTGGTCCTGGCCACCGGAGCCCATGAGCGCCCCTTGGTCTTCGCCAACAATGACAGGCCGGGCATCATGCTCGCCTCCGCGGTCCGCAGTTACCTCAACCGGTACGCAGTACTGGCTGGGAACAGCATCGCGGTGGCAACGAACAACGACTCCGTATACCGCCTCGTCCAGGACCTGCTCCGGCAGGGGGTCAGGGTGCCGGTCGTGGCCGATGCCCGGGCGGAAATGTCTCCGGCTGCAGCAGACGCCGCCAAGCTGGGTGTCCGTGTCCTGACTTCGGCCGCAGTGGTGGACACGGCACCGGACGGGTCCGGACGGGTGTCCCGCGTCGTTGTCTCGGGGATAGACGCCGACGGCTCTCCCGTGGGTGAGAGGCAGATCGTGGACGCCGACGTCCTGGCCGTATCAGGCGGGTGGAACCCCGTGGTGCACCTGCACTCGCAGCGCGAGCGCCGACTGGCCTGGAAAGACGAGATCGCGGCATTTGTGCCGGGAACCCCGGTTCCCGGCCAGCAGACCGCCGGAGCCGTAAACGGACAGCTGGACCTGGCCTCGGCACTGCGTGAGGGTGCCCTGGCCGGAGCCGCCGCTGCCTCGGCCGCCGGGTACCCGGTGTCCGCTGCGGTTCCCGCGGCCCCGGCACGGGATACCGGATCGGTCCGGCCCCTCTGGCTGCTCTCCGTTCCCCGTGCACAGCGTGAGGGGTACAGCAGCCACTTCGTCGACTTCCAGCGCGACCAGACGGTGGCGGACGTGCTGCGCTCAACCGGCGCAGGGATGCGCAGCGTGGAACATGTGAAGCGCTACACCTCCATCAGCACCGCCAACGACCAAGGCAAGACCTCCGGAGTCAACGCCATCGGGGTGATCGCAGTTGTCCTGGGAGTTGAGGATATTGCGGGCATCGGCACCACAGCCTTCCGTGCGCCCTACACGCCGGTCGCATTCGCGGCGCTCGCCGGACGCCAGCGCGGTGAACTCTTCGATCCCGCCAGACTCACCTCCATCCACCCCTGGCACGTGGAACACGGTGCCCTGTTCGAGGACGTTGGGCAGTGGAAGCGTCCCTGGTACTACCCGCAGGCAGGGGAGGACATGGATGCCGCAGTGCTGCGGGAATGTGCAGCCGTGCGCGATTCGGTCGGATTCATGGACGCGACAACGCTCGGCAAGATCGAGATCCGGGGCAAGGACGCCGGCGAGTTCCTGAACCGGATCTACACGAACGCTTTCAAGAAGCTCAAGCCGGGACTGGCCCGCTACGGCGTGATGTGCACACCTGACGGCATGATCTTCGACGACGGCGTCACGCTGCGCCTGGACGAGGACCGCTACTTCATGACCACCACCACCGGCGGAGCGGCCAAGGTCCTGGACTGGCTCGAGGAGTGGTACCAGACGGAGTGGCCGGAGATGGACGTGTTCTTCACATCCGTGACGGAACAGTTCACGACCGTCGCCGTCGTCGGTCCGAAGTCCCGGGCCGTGGTGGCCAAACTGGCTCCGGAGCTGGACCTGGACAACGATTCCTTCCCGTTCATGGCCTTCCGGGAGACAACGCTCGCATCCGGGATCCCGGCACGGGTCTGCCGCATCTCCTTCTCCGGAGAACTGGCTTTCGAGATCAACGTTTCCGCCTGGTACGGGCTGCGGGTCTGGGAAGACGTCGCCGCAGCAGGGGAGGAATTCAACATCACGCCCTACGGCACCGAAACCATGCACGTGCTGCGGGCTGAGAAGGGTTTCATCATTGTTGGCCAGGACACGGACGGCACTGTCACTCCACAGGATGCATCCATGGAGTGGGTGGTCTCCAAGGTCAAGGACTTCGTGGGCAAGCGCTCCTACGCACGGGAGGACAACCAGCGGGTTGACCGGAATCACCTGGTGAGCCTGCTTCCCGTGGACCGTTCGTACCGGCTGCCCGAGGGAGCACAGCTCGTGAAGTCCGGCACCCCGGTCACGCCCGAGGAGGGGCCGGTTCCCATGGAAGGGTACGTGACCTCCAGCTACCACTCGGCAGCCCTGGGACGCAGCTTCGCGCTCGCGCTGATCAAGAACGGCCGCAACCGCATCGGCGAAGTCCTGCAGGCGCCGCTGGACGGCCGGCTCATCGACGCCGTTATCTCCGAAACCGTGCTTTTCGACCCCGAAGGGAGCCGTCGTGACGGCTGAACAGACACTGACCAACCTCTCCGCCCTGCGGTGCAGCCCGCTCGATCATCTGACCGGCGTGTTTGCCCGCCATGATGTCCTGGGCGCCCGCGGTGTCACACTCCGGGAAATCGCTTTTGCCACCATGATCGGCATCCGTGCCGTACCCGGCACCCCGGCGCACCAGTCGCTGTCCGCAGCGACCGGCGTCGGACTGCCGGACGGCGCGGGTAAGGTTGCCGGTTCCGCTGACGGTACTGCGGTGCTGTGGCAGGGCCCGGATGACTTCCTGCTCGTGGCGCCGGAGGGAAGCGAACCCATGGCCGGGCTGCTGGAAGCGCTCGGCGGGAACCCGGGATCCGTCGTCGACCTCTCCGCTAACCGGACCATTCTGCGGCTCAGCGGACCCAGCGCCCGGCTGGTATTGGAAAAGGGCTGCCCCGCCGACCTGCATCCGCGCAGTTTCGCTGCCGGCACCGCGGTCACCACCACCCTGGGCCCGGTTCCGGTCTTGCTGTGGAAGGTGGAGGCGGAAACCTGGTACGTACTGCCGCGGGCTTCTTTTGCCGACTACACGGCGCGGTGGCTGCTCGATGCCATGGAAGAGTTCGCTTCGCCGGAGGTTCGCTGATGACTCTCAGCGCCCTGGACCTGTTCTCGGTGGGCATTGGACCGTCTTCATCCCACACGGTCGGACCGATGAAGGCCGCCAAATCCTTCGTCGACGGGCTCGGGGCCAGCGGGGAACTTGTTCGGACGGTGCGGGTGCGTACCGAGCTGTTCGGATCCCTTGGGGCCACGGGCCTGGGGCACGGATCCGACAAAGCCGTTGTCCTGGGGCTGCTGGGGTGTGAGCCGTGCACTGTGGACACGGAGGCAGCAGACTCGA
>JBELYP010000091.1:0-13432 GCA_040273995.1 Arthrobacter sp. | reverse complement strand
GGACGGGCCGGGTTAGGCGGCTTTAATACTCCAAAGCGAGCTCTGCGAGCGAAGGAGTTTCGTTGCCGCCGTTCCGGCCCGCCCGGTCTCCCGGGCCACCGAGCCCTAGAAACCTACTTCCACCAGGAATCAAGAATCGATACCGGCGTTGTGCGCTTGTGCCGCGTCATCAGGTACCGCTTCTCGATCTTCTCGGCGGCGTCGTCGGAGACCTCGCGGCCTTCGAGGTAGTCGTCGATCTGGTCGTAGGTGATGCCCAGCTCGGTTTCGTCCGTCTGGCCGGGAACGCCGTCGAGCAGGTCTGCTGTCGGTGCCTTGCCTACCAGCTTCTCCGATGCGCCCAGTGCACTGAGCAGCGAGCGGACCTGTCGCTTGTTGAGGCCGAACAGGGGCAGGATGTCCGCGCCGCCGTCACCGTACTTGGTGAAGAAACCCGTCACGGATTCGGCTCCGTGGTCCGTGCCGATAACCAGCAGGTTGTGTTCCCCGCCCACCGCGTACTGGGCGGTCATCCGCACCCGTGCCTTGATGTTGCCCTTGTTGAAGTCGCTGAGGCTGCCGGTTTCCATGGCGGCGTAGGCCTTCTCGAACCCGTCAACGGCGTCGCCGATGTTGTAGGTCCACGAGGTCTTGGGCTGGATGAAGTCCAGTGCGGCCTGGGCGTCGTCCTCGTCGTGCTGGACCCGGTACGGCAGGCGCAGGGCGATGAAGTTCGCTTCTGTGCCTTCCCCGTTCAGTTCCTCGACGGCGAGCTGGGCCAGGCGGCCGGCGAGCGTGGAGTCCACACCTCCGCTGATGCCCAGCACAAACCCTTTGGCATGGGCCGTGTGCAGGTAGTCCTTGAGGAAGTCCACCCGGCGCCGGATCTCCGCTTCCGGATCAATGGCGGGGTGCACACCCATTTCGGCAATGATTTCGGCTTGAAGTTCGCGCATGGCGTTCAGCCTATACAAAGCGTTCTTTCCCCGGGCAGAGGCGCCGCGTTCTGTGACGCGGTGCCCTGCCGCTGCGAAGGGGGCAGACGGGCTGCTCGGATAGGATTGGGGCATGACTTCCCCGCAGATCGCCGCGTCCCGTGCCCGCCTCCTGGAACTGATCAAGGAGCTGGCCGTGGTGCGCGGAAAGGTGATTCTTTCTTCCGGCAAGGAAGCCGATTACTACATCGACCTGCGCCGCATCACCCTGCACCACGAAGCGTCCCAGCTGGTCGGTGAGGTCATGCTGGACATGATCGAATCCGCCGGCATCCAGTTCGCCAGCGCCGGCGGACTGACCATGGGCGCGGACCCGGTGGCCACCGCCGTCATGCATGCCTCCGCCCGCAGCGGCGGCACCGTGGACGCGTTCGTGGTCCGCAAGGCCCAGAAGTCCTACGGCATGGGCCGCCAGGTGGAAGGACCCGACGTCGCGGGCCGCGACGTCGTTGTCCTGGAGGACACCTCAACCACCGGCGGTTCGGCACTGACCGCAGTGGAAGGCGTGCGGAACGCCGGCGGCAACGTTGTGGCCGTCGCCGTGATTGTGGACCGGGACACCGGCGCCAAGGAACGCATTGAAGCCGAGGCCGGCGTGCCGTACCTGTTCGCGTTCGGCAAGGACGAGCTCGGGCTCGACTAAGCACCACCAGCGGTTGCGGAGCCTATGAGCGATGACCCAGCGAAGGTCCTCCGTTATGCGGAGAGCCTGGGCCGCTTTTCCCGGCGGCGGTTCCTGGTGGGAGCCGCCGCGGGTCTCACACTGGCCGCAGACCTCTTTGTCACGCGCCTGATCCAGGAGCAGCGCGAGAAACTTGAAATCCTGACGGTGCGCGACGACGACGCCGCCGCCCGCTTCCCCCGCGCCATGTGGTTCATGTTCCCGGGTTACAAGACCAGCTGGGAAGAAGCCGTATGGATTGTGAATTCCCTGCGCCCGGCCCTGGCCCGGCGCGGGCAGATGGCCGCGGTGGGGTATTCCAACAAGGGGCTGGACCTGGACGTCCTTGAGGCCGAGGTGTTCCGGCACATCCGCACCCGCCGCCTCAACCGGGTCTATTTCTACGGCCACAGCTTCGGCGGGATGGTAGCCGTGGAAATGGCCGCACGCCTGCTGGCCCGCGGGGTGCAGGTGGAACTGATCATCCTGGACTCAAGCCCGTCCGGACGGTTCGACGTCCTGGACCAGAACATGATCCGCGGCGTCGTGCTGCTTTATGAGGCCGGCTACCGTATTCCGAGCGCCCTGCGCGGCGGGTACGAACTGGGGGAGCGGATCCTGCACAAGGATGAGCGCAGCTGGGGGACGGTCCTGGACCAGACGCTGGAACAACTCTCTCCCCTGGCGCCGTCGAGCACGCTGATCCAGTCCGAATCCTCCTACATCTACCATTACGACGCCGCTGCCTACGCGGGTGCGATTGGCACCGCCGAGCTGGCCTTCATTGGCAACCCCGGTGACGAAACCGTGAACTACTACACCGCCCGCGCCCGCTGGACCGAGGTGTTCCCGGACAATATGGTCTCCAACTCGCTGGTCACCGAGGGGGCGCGGCCGGCCCACGCCAGCCCGCAGTGGAACCCGCTGGTCTACCAGCGGGTGGTGGAGCAGGTCCTGGACACCTACGTTCCGCTGCCCGCGGTGGGCGGCGGCGGAGGCAAGGTCCCGTTCTAGCCCGGCAGGCTATACGGTCTTGATCAGATCCGCGACGGAGTCGATGATCTGGGAAGGGCGGAAGGAGTAGCGCGGGATGTCTTCCCGCTGCGTGATGCCGGTGAGCACCAGGACCGTGGTTAGTCCGGCTTCAATGCCGGCGATGATGTCCGTGTCCATCCGGTCCCCGATCATGCCGGTGGTTTCGGAGTGCGCATCGATCTTGTTCATGGCGGAGCGGAACATCATGGGGTTCGGCTTGCCCACAATGTAGGGTTCCCGGTCCGTGGCCGCAGTAATCAGTGCGGCGATGGCGCCGGTGGCCGGCAGGGGGCCTTCCGGGGAGGGACCGGTGACGTCCGGGTTGGTGGCAATGAACCGGGCGCCGTCGAGGATCAGCCGGATGGCCTTGGTGATGGTGCCGAAGGAGTAGGTGCGGGTTTCACCCAGCACTACGTAGTCCGGGTTGGTGTCGGTGAGGATCAGGCCGGCCTCATGCAGCGCCGTCGTCAGTCCCGCCTCGCCGATCACGAAGGCCCGGCCCGGCGAAGCTGAGCCCTTGAGCTGGTCCTTCAGGAATTCGGCCGTGGCCAGGGCGGAGGTCCAGAGGTTCTCCTCCGGAACGTCCAGCCCCGACGCGTGCAGCCGGGCGGCTAGGTCCCGCGGGGTGTAGATCGAGTTGTTCGTCAGCACGAGGAACCGCTTGGAGGTGTCCACCCACCGGTTGATCAGCTCTGCGGCTCCGGGAATCGCCTGGTTCTCGTGGACCAGTACGCCGTCCATGTCGGTAAGCCAGCACTCGATGTTCTCGTTCTCGCCCACAGTCTGCCTCCAGTGCCTGTTTTGCTTTTGCCCGCACCGTTCCGGGTTCCGGTAGGTGCGGACCCTCCCTGTGCGGATGCGGGATGGTTCAGTACTTCACCTTACGCTGGATGGGTGATAGAGAAAGTGATGCCCCCGGCAGAGCCGGCCGAAACGCTGCAGGTTGGCGTCGGACCGTGGGAGGGGCCGTGGCCTGAGGGTGACCAGTGGGATCCCGAGCTCCTGGCCGCCGGAGACCGGCGCAACGTCGTCGACGAATACCGTTACTGGAAGCACGACGCGATCGTGGCAGACCTGGACTCCAAACGCCACGAGTTCCACGTTGCCATTGAAAACTGGCAGCATGACCTCAATATCGGATCCGTGGTGCGCACCGCCAACGCCTTCCTGGCCAAGGAAGTCCACATCATCGGACGACGCCGCTGGAACCGGCGCGGTGCAATGGTCACCGACCGCTACCAGCACGTCCGCCACCACCCCAGCGTGGAAGAGTTCACCGAATGGGCGCGCTCCGAGGGGCTGGCGATCATCGGCATCGACAATTTCCCTGACTCCGTACCGCTGGAAACCTATGATCTGCCGCGCAAGTGTGTCCTGGTGTTCGGCCAGGAGGGTCCGGGGCTGACCCCCGAGGTCCACGAAGCCGCAGAGGCCACGCTCTCGATCGCGCAGTTCGGCTCCACCCGTTCCATGAATGCCTCCGCCGCCGCGGCGATCGCCATGCACGGCTGGGTGCGCCGGCACGTCTTCGGGCAGAAGGTGAGCTAAAACGAAGCAGCTGGGCCGGGAACAGGCATCATGAACTGGCTTTGGTATTTTCTGGCGCTGGTACCTCTTGCCCGGTTCCTGCCGCTGCGGCGTTCGAGCCTGCCGCGGACTGCACGGGGATGGCTTGCCGGTCTTATCCTGACCGGTTCCGCGGTGGCGTTGGCGATCGGACGGTTTGTCGATTCTCCGCCGACCGTTGAAGGTCTCCTGGTGGCCCTGCTGGCGGCGGCGCTCGCTGTGCTGGTCCTGGTCCTTCGGCACTGGGCATCGGACCGGGCCGAGGCCCACCGGCTGCGCGGGATCGCCCAGCGCAATGCGGACCAGATCTCCGTGGTGAGCCACGAAATCCGAACCCCGCTGTCCCTCATGAAGGGCGCGGCAGATCTGCTGGCCGAAGCGTCTCCCGGGCCGCTGACCGACAGCCAGTCCCGGTTCGTGCAGACCATCAGCGCCAACTGCCACAGCGTGATCACCCTGTCCGAAGACCTGCTGACCCAGGCCAGAATTGACGCCGGCATGTTCGAGCTGCATCCCCAGCGGGTCAATCTGCGGGCACTGACCATGTCCGTCATTTCAGAACTGCGCCACCTGCACCCGCTGCCAATCGCGCTGGACTGTCCCGGTGCCCCGCCGCGCCTGTGGGCAGATCCCATGCTGGTGCGCCAGGCGCTGACCAACTTGATCAACAACGCCGTGGCCCATGCCCGGAACGCGGAACTGATCACCGTCCGGGTGGTCAACGCCGACGCCCAGATCCTGGTCAGCGTTTCCGATGACGGGGAAGGCATCCCTGAGGGCGAGCGGCAGCGGCTCTTCGAACGCTTCCGGAGCGGCAAACCGCTCCGGGACGGCACTGGCCTGGGGCTGGTCATCACCCGGGCCATAATCCAGATGCACGGCGGTGACGTGTTCGTAGACAGCACTCCCAACAGAGGAACAACAATGCTCTTTACCCTTCCCAAGGACGGTTCCCGAAGCATTGAGTCCGAACAGGGGGTTGCCCGGTGAGTACCAAACCCATTGCGCTGGTGGTCGATGACGAACCCCAGATGATCGACATCGTCACCTTTGCCCTTGAAACGCAGGGCTTCACCACTCTGTCCGCCAGAGATGCGGAAAAGGCATGGCAGGTCTTCAAGTCCAGGGAACTGGACCTGCTTGTGCTGGATGTAATGCTTCCCCAGTCCTCCGGCCTGAGCCTGTGCCGCAGGATCCGGCAGACCAGCATGGTGCCCATCCTGCTGCTCACTGCCCGCGGAGAGGCCAAGGACCGCGTCGCGGGACTCGAAGCCGGAGCGGACGACTACGTGACCAAACCGTTCCACCCCCGGGAACTGGCGCTGCGGGCCGAAGCGATTGTGCGCCGGACCAGGGGCGCAGCAGTTGGGCAGGGCACGGAAACCGTGTGCGGGCCGCTGCGGATCGCGGACGGATCCGCCGTTCTGGCCGGGCACTTCCTGACCCTGACGCCCACAGAGCTGCGGCTGCTGACCCGGCTGGCCTCAGAGGAAGGCAAACCCGTGGGTTTCCGGGATCTGCTGCTCGCGGGGTGGCAGGTGGATGAGGGGCCGGGCGGCCGGGAGATGCTCAAAACCGCACTGTACCGGTTGCGCAGGCAGCTTTCGCAGCAGGGTTATCCGCACGCCGTCGAAGCCGTTCGCGGCACCGGATACCGGCTGTCGCTCAAGTGATACGGCGCCGGCCGGAATGGTCACAGGGCTGTGACCATCTGTGACCGCAAACGCCGCAGCGGCACCGTTCCGCCTCCCTACATTTGAATGGGCCGGTTCGAGGACGACGCCGGATACATGGCAAGGGGCAGTGTGGCCCCTTCAAAGAAAGGGACGCTGATGAAGCGCAAAGCCGCGCTTGCATTCGCCATTGGAGCCACAGCAATGCTGGGCCTGAGTGGTTGTGTAGTGGACGATTCAACGGCCGCGCAGGACGGTGAACTGGGCGGAAGCCTCACCGTAGCCTGCGGTGCCATGGAGGACTGGTGCCAGGCCATGACCTCCGCATTCCAGGAGAAGACCGGCGTGCAGACCAGCTTTGTCCGCCTCTCCTCCGGCGAGACGGTTGCCCGCCTCGAATCCGCCAAGGAATCCCCGGAGTTCGACGTTTGGCACGGCGGCCCCGCAGACGGTTACGGCACGGCCAGCGCAGCCGGGCTTCTCGAGTCCTACTCTTCCCCCAATGCAGCTGACATTCCGGACAAGTACAAGGACGCGGACGGCTACTGGACCGGCGTTTACGTCGGTACCCTCGGTTTCTGCTCCAACCAGGCGGTCCTGGACAAGCTCGGCGCAGACGTTCCCGAGTCCTGGGAAGACCTGCTGGATCCCAAGCTGAAGGGCCAGGTCTCGGCAGCACATCCCTCCACATCCGGCACCGCCTTCACCACGCTCTGGACCCAGGTTGTCCTGAACGACGGGGACCAGGACGCCGCACTGGGCTACGCACGCAGCCTGCATAACAACATCCTGCAGTACTCCAAGAGCGGTACCGCTCCCGGCCAGACCGCAGGGCGCGGCGAGGTTGCCGTTGGCCTGGTCTTCTCGCATGACTGCGTGAAGTACAAGGAAGCCGGCATGGAGGACCTTGTGGTCTCCTTCCCCAAGGAGGGAACCGGCTACGAGATCGGTGGTGTCGGCGCCGTGAAGGGCACCAAGAACCTCACGGCAGCCCAGGCCTACGTCGACTTCGCGCTCACCGCAGAAGCCCAGGAACTGGGCGCCGGCGTCGGGTCCTACCAGGTTCCCACCAACCCGGAGGCAGCCATCGACGACCGCATGGTCAAGCTGGACGACGTTGAGCTGGTCGACTACGACTTCAGCGAAGCATCGGCCGCAAAGAAGGGGCTGACTCAGCGCTTCGACGCTGAAATTGCCGCCCAGCCGCGCGAGTAGCAGCCCTCCTCCACCATCCAGTACTACGTGCACGGTCCGCTCCGGCGGACCGTGCACCCCAGAGGAGCCTTTGTTGAGCCTCGAAACCCTGCAGCCGGTCGCGGCACCTGCGCCCGCGCCCGCGAAGAAGACCGGGAAGAAGGCGGCCGGACGCCGTCTGGACCCGCTGACCAAGATTGTCATCGGAATTGTCACCGCAATCCTGGTGCTGCTGATCGCCTACCCGCTGGTCCGGATCCTCACCCAGTCCTTCAGCGAAAGCGGCCGGGAAACCCTGGCCGAGATGTTCACGTCATCCACCAACCGGACCATCATCACGAACACTGTGGTTCTGGGCCTGCTGGTGGGGGCGTTCGGTACGCTGATCGGCTTCGCCTTTGCCTACGCGCAGGCACGGCTGGAATTCAAGGGCAAGAAGCTCCTGCATCTGATTGCGCTGCTGCCCATCGTCTCCCCGCCCTTCGCCGTCGCCACGGCAGTCATCACGCTCTTTGGACGCGGCGGACTCATCACCAACAAGCTCCTGGGGCTTGAATACAACATTTACGGACTCACCGGCCTCACCCTGGTGCTGTCCCTCTCCTTCTTCCCCGTCGCCTACATGAACCTGCTTGGCATGCTGCGCAGCCTGGACCCGGCTATGGACGAAGCCGCCTCCATCCTGGGCGCCAACAAGTGGAAGATCTTCCGCAGCGTAACCCTGCCCATGCTGATCCCGGGCTTCGCCAGCTGCTTCCTGCTCCTTTTTGTCGAGGCCATCGCGGACCTCGCCAATCCGCTGGTGATCGGCGGCGACTTCACCGTGCTCTCTTCGCGGGCCTACATCGCGATTACGGGTGAGTACGACGTCGCTGCCGGCGCCGCCTACTCGCTGGTGCTGCTGCTCCCGGGCCTGCTCGTCTTCCTGGTGCAGCGCTACTGGGCCGAGCGCCGCAGCGTCGTTTCGGTCTCCGGCAAGCCCGCCGGAAGCGTGCGCCTGATCCGTTCCGCGGCAGGACGCATCCCGCTGCTGAGCGTTGTTGGACTCATCGCGGCGCTCATCGTGGCCATCTACGCCACGGTCATCATCGGTGCCTTCACCAAGATCCTGGGTGTGAACAACACGTTCACCCTGGCGAACTACCGGTATGTCCTCTCCGGCATCGGATCCGACGCCATGTTCACCACCACCGTTCTGGCGCTGATTGCGACGCCGATAGCCGGGGTGCTGGGCATGGTCATGGCATGGCTGATTGTCCGGAAGGTCCAGCGCGGACGCGGTTTCCTGGACTTCTTCGGCATGCTGGGGCTGGCAGTACCCGGCACCGTTCTGGGCATCGGCTACGCCGTAGCCTTCAACAAGCCGTTCATCGTCGGCAACATCCAGCTGCTGCCGGCCCTCGCCGGCGGTGCCGGGATCTTCGGCGGCGCCCTGGCAATCGTGATGGTCTACGTCATCCGCTCCATGCCCTCCGGCCAGCGCTCCGGCGTTGCGGCGCTGCAGCAGATCGACCCGGCCATTGACGAGGCCTCCACCTCCCTGGGCGCCTCATCGCTGACCACGTTCCGCACCATCACGCTCCCGCTGATCCGCCCCGCGCTGCTCTCCGGGCTCACGTACGCCTTCGCTCGGGCAATGACAACACTCTCGCCGATCATCTTCATCACCACACCGAAGACCAAGATCATGACCTCCCAGATCCTGTCCGAGGTGGATGCCGGGCGGTTCGGCAACGCGTTCGCCTACTGCACCATCCTGATTGTGATTGTGCTGGCGGTCATCGGCGTGATGAACCTCCTGATCCGCGACCCCAAGGTCAAGACCCGTCCGCGCTAGCGGACCGGCCTGCCCCATCAGCTTTCTGACTCACCACCAAGAGGAAACCATGGCACAAACAGCAGCCCAGGCCCCGGCCCAGAGCCTCGCCGGAGAGACCGGCGAGCTCCGTCTGGACAACTTGTACAAGCACTTCGGGGCACCGGACGCCCCCGCCGCCGTCGACGGCATCAACCTCACCATCCGCCCCGGGGAGTTCATCACCCTTCTGGGCCCCTCCGGCTGCGGCAAAACCACCACGCTGCGCATGATTGCCGGTTTCGAGGAGCCCAGTGACGGAAGGCTGACCCTGGACGGGGAGGACATCCTGGGCCTGACGCCGGACAAGCGGCCCATGTCCATGGTGTTCCAGTCCTACGCGCTGTTCCCCCACATGAGCGTCTTCGACAACGTTGCCTACGGCCTGCGCCTGAAGAAGACGCCGGCAAAGACCCTGGAGCAGGAGGTCAACTTTGCGCTGGCGTCAATGAGCCTTACCCAGTACGCGGACCGCGCCCCCAACCAGCTCTCCGGCGGCCAGCAGCAGCGCGTCGCACTGGCCCGGGCCATGGTGATGAAGCCGAAGGTCCTGCTCTTCGACGAGCCGCTGTCCAACCTGGACGCCAAACTGCGCGTACAGATGCGTACCGAGATCCGGGGACTTCAGCACAAGCTGGGCATCACCAGTGTCTACGTCACCCATGACCAGGATGAAGCCATGACCCTCTCGGACCGCATTGTTGTGATGCGCCAGGGGCGGATTGAACAGGTTGCCCCGCCTACTGAGGTGTACCGCCGCCCGGCGTCCGTGTTCGTTGCCGACTTCATTGGCCGGGCCAACTTCCTGGAGGTGGCGAACCACCGTGCCACCGGAACCGGTGACCAGCGCTCTGCCACCGTCACCGTCCTGGGCGGAGTGCATCAGGTGCCCGCACATGATGCAGTCGCCGATGCCGCGCCTGCCACGCTGCTGGTCCGTCCGGAATCGGTCTCCGTCACCAGGATCGACGCCGTAAACCCGGCAGAGGTGCAGGTTGCCGGCAACGTCGGCCGAATCCTGAACTCCGTGTTCTACGGCTCCTGGATTGAATACGAAGTGGAGACGCAGGACGGAAACATAACCTCCGTGGTGAGCGATCCGGCTCCGGAAGACATTATGGACGCCGGCACCTGCGTCCAGGTCCAGATCCGGCAGGAACGCTGCTGGCTGATGCCGGCACAGGACTGACCTCTTCCCACGTACAGGCACGCAGGCCCGGAGCAGCACCGCTGCTCCGGGCCTGCTCCCTTTTTGCCCGCGTAATGACGTGTGCGCCTGATGCGCCGGGGACTCTTGTGGCTAGGATGGGAGAAGCCAAAGAGGGCCCGGCCCTGCCGCAGTTTCGAATCTTCGCTAAGGAGTCAGCATGCCTATTGCAACCCCCGAGATCTATGCAGAGATGATCGACCGGGCCAAGGCGGGGGGATTCGCATACCCGGCTGTCAACGTCACCTCCTCCCAGACCCTCAACGCCGCACTCGCCGGTTTCGCTGAAGCCGGTTCCGACGGCATTGTCCAGGTTTCCACCGGCGGCGCCGCCTACTGGTCCGGCGCTTCCGTCAAGAACATGGTCACCGGCTCCCTGGCATTCGCCGCCTACGCCCGCGAAGTCGCCAAGAGCTACGACGTGAACATCGCCCTGCACACCGACCACTGCCCCAAGGACAAGCTGGACGACTTCGTCCTGCCGCTGCTGGCAGCCTCCGAAGAGCGCGTTAAGCGCGGCGAGGACCCCCTGTTCAACTCCCACATGTGGGACGGCTCCGCGGAGACCCTCGAAGAGAACCTGAAGATCGCCCAGGACCTGCTCGCCCGCACGGCAGCAGCCAAGATGATCCTCGAGGTTGAGATCGGCACCGTTGGCGGCGAAGAGGACGGCGTCGAGAACGAGATCAACGAGAAGCTCTACACCACCGTTGCAGACGGCATGGCCACCATTGAGGCGCTCGGCGACGGCAGCAAGGGCCGCTACCTGACGGCACTCACCTTCGGAAACGTCCACGGCGTGTACAAGCCCGGCGGCGTGAAGCTGCGCCCGGAGATCCTGGAGGAAATCCAGAACGCCGTGGGCGGCTCCATCGGCAAGGAACGCCCGTTCGACCTGGTCTTCCACGGCGGCTCCGGCTCCTCCGCCCAGGAAATCGCCGACGCCGTGTCCTACGGCGTGGTGAAGATGAACATCGACACGGACACCCAGTACGCGTACACACGCCCGGTTGCCGACCACATGTTCCGCAACTACGACGGCGTCCTCAAGGTGGACGGCGAAGTGGGCAACAAGAAGCAGTACGACCCGCGCGTCTGGGGAGCGTCGGCCGAAAAGGGCATGGCAGCCCGCGTGGTCGAGGCTGCACAGTCACTCGGATCGGCAGGAAAGCACATCTAATGTCAGACGAATTCCGCAAGAACCTGCTCGGCCCCGAGCCCACGTACCTGCCCGAGGAGACCGACGTCGTCGCCCGCCTTGCCGCCGGTGACGAGGCCGTGGACCTTGCTGCCAGGTTCCCCACCTCTTCCCAGGTCTGGGCCACGCTTGCTGACGAAGCCTTCGCCGACGGGCGCCCCGTAGAGTCCTACGCCTACGCCCGGGTGGGTTACCACCGCGGCCTGGACGCGCTGCGGCGTGCCGGCTGGCGCGGCACCGGCCCGATTCCGTGGGAACACGAGCCCAACCGCGGGTTCCTGCGCGCCCTGTACGCACTGGGCCGCGCCGCAGCCGCGATCGGCGAGGCCGAGGAAGTGGACCGGATCGACAAGTTCCTGGACGCATCCGACCCGGCCGCCAAGGCCGCAATCGAAGGCTAGCAAGGCCTGTTCACAGCAAAGGCGCCTCCTCATCTGGGGGGCGCCTTTGCTGTATCCGGGCCGGGGCTACCAGCCCCAGGTGCCCGGCGCTCCCTTAAAAGGCCCGGTGACGCGGCTGGTGATCCAGCCGCCGTAGAAGTCCCCTTCCTGCGGCTGAACCTCTTCCCCGTCCACCGTCACCGAATCCATCAGCCCCGGATAGAGTGCAGCAGTGTGCGAGAGCTCTTCGTAGCCGGAAAACGGATGTTGATAGGTCCACGCCGCGCGCGCAGCCCGCCGCTGCCCGGAAACGACGTCGAAGTAGGATGCGGTGCCCTTGTATTCACAGTGCGTCACCCCCGTGACCGGCTGCAGGACTCCCGGCGCAAAGACATCCAAGGGCAGGTAGTAGACCGGTGGATGGCTGGTCTCAAGAGCCCGCAGGGATTCAGCGGTGTCCGCGATCAGCGTTCCGCTGAGCCAGACCTTGATGTGTTCGGTGCTTGGTTCGACCCGGGGCGGACGGGGATAGGACCAGACGGACTCGGCATGCGGGTGAAAGCGCTTTTCCATGCGCGGATTCCTTTTCTCTGGACCGGATTCCTGGCAGTAATGGTGGTGGTGACGGCCAGGATCTGCGGCCGTGCCGGAACTGAGGAAAATCCAAACCTGACCGGAGGGTTGACTGATGCGAGGGAGCCCAGATCCTCGCCGTCCCAGAAACACTGGGCCGCGGAAAGCCTGCGGATTGACCGCACCCCGTAGAACTCCCGGCGGTCGCCGGTGGTTCCCGCGGTGCGGACTCCGCGGACAATCAGGCCAGCCAGCGGATTGACCGCCTGCAGCCACAGCGGGTGCACAGCGAGCGGGGTTGGAACGGTCTGAAGAAGTCTGCCCAGCAGGGTTACCGGGCCCAGCCGGGCACTGAGCTGCAGCGGTCCGCCGTCGACGTTCAGCCGTCCGTCCGCGAGCCAGGCGCTGACCGGGACCACGTCCACCGCGTCAAAGGAATAGGTGGAGGAGACGTACCGGGCCACGGGCGCGGAAGGTGCCAGCAGCAGCCGGGAACCGAACCGGTTCTCGACCATCACGTCGGTGAACGGGCCAAAGGGAGACTCCGGCCAGTGCCCAACAACCAGGCGGGTTCCCGAGGCAGTGCCCAGCCCGGCGATATAGCCGCGGAAGCGCTCCATCCCTAAACCGTACGCCCCGGATGGCACGCGCCAAACGGGGAAAGCCGCAGATCGGCTAAACTTGACAGGTAAGAGCCCCGCATCCCGGATCACGGACCGCTGTGTCCCCAGTCTCAGGGTGCAGGGGCGTTCTCATGCACGGTAGCGGTTCCGCGCCTGGCGCGGCTCCCTAGCGTAACTAATGGGGGAGGATCCCATGCCCGCAATTGTCATCGTCGGCGCCCAGTGGGGCGACGAAGGTAAAGGTAAGGCCACCGACCTGCTTGGCGGCCGCGTCGACTACGTCGTCAAGCCCAACGGCGGAAACAACGCCGGCCACACCGTCGTCGTCGGTGGTGAAAAGTACGAACTGAAGCTGCTTCCCGCCGGCATCCTGAGCCCCAACGCCATCCCCGTCATCGGCAACGGCTGCGTGGTGAACCTCGAGGCACTCTTCACGGAAATTGACGGACTTGAAGCGCGCGGTGCGGATACCTCCAAGCTGCGGATCTCCGCC
>JBELYP010000090.1:0-13514 GCA_040273995.1 Arthrobacter sp. | reverse complement strand
ACCGGGACGGAACGCGTTGCGGACCTCAGGGCGGTTGAAGGCGATCCGCACTGTGGGCAGGTCGCGCACAACGGCGCCGTCGGCGTCGCGCTCCACCTGGCGGTGGTACGTCATGTCAGTGAAGTCATCGAAGCCGCCAACCACCCTCCACTGCATGGGATCGAAGATGTCAGAGACCTGCTCGGGAAGTTGTGTGCTCACGCATCGAGTTTATCGCGGCCGCAAAACCGGTCCGGCGGGCACAGGGACGGCGGCATCTTAGCCCGGGCCGGGCGGGAATCCACCCGCACGCTGTTGGCCCCCGGGACCGGCGCGTAGCTTGAAGATATGGCTAGCAGCTCCGTAACGGGGACAGACGGCCCCGCTTCCGATGCACTCCTGAAACTCGGCCGGTTCTTTACCCGCTGGGACGAGACGGCCGACGGCCGGGCGGTCTTCCGCGAAGGCGGCCGGAAGGGCGACGCGTTCTACCGGAACCGGTGGAGCCACGACAAGGTGGTCCGCTCCACGCACGGGGTGAACTGCACCGGGTCCTGCTCCTGGAAGGTCTACGTCAAGGACGGGATCATCACCTGGGAGGCGCAGGAAACCGACTACCCCACGGTGGGCCCGGACCGGCCGGAATACGAACCGCGCGGCTGTCCGCGCGGCGCCGCGTTCTCCTGGTACACCTATTCACCCACCCGGGTGCGCTACCCCTATATCCGCGGGGTGCTGCTGGAAATGTACCGGGAAGCCAAACGCTCCGCCGGCGGGGATCCGGTGCTGGCCTGGGAAGCACTCGTAGCTGACCCGGACAAGCGCCGCACCTGGCAGCAGGCCCGCGGCAAGGGCGGGCTGGTGCGCTCCAGCTGGCAGGAAGCGCTGGAGATGACGGCGGCGGCGCACGTGGCCACGATCAAGAACTTCGGCCCGGACCGCTGCACCGGGTTCTCCCCGATCCCGGCCATGTCCATGGTTTCCCACGCCGCCGGGGCCCGGTTCATCAACCTGATCGGCGGGGTGATGAACAGCTTCTATGACTGGTATGCGGACCTGCCGGTAGCCTCCCCGCAGGTGTTCGGTGACCAGACGGACGTCCCGGAGTCAGGAGACTGGTGGGACGCAACCTACCTGATGATGTGGGGTTCCAACATTCCGGTAACCCGCACCCCGGACGCGCACTGGATGGTGGAAGGACGCTACCGCGGCACCAAGGTGGTGTCCGTCAGCCCGGACTACGCGGACAACACCAAGTTCGCCGATGAATGGCTGCCGGTCCAGGCCGGATCCGATGCAGCCATGGCGATGGCCATGGGCCACGTGATCCTCAAGGAGAACTTTGTGGACCGCCGGGTGCCGTTCTTTGAGGACTACGTCCTGCAGTACACGGACCTGCCCTTCCTGGTCACTCTGGTGGACGGACCGGACGGCACCACCGTGCCGGGCAAGTTCCTGACCGCTGCCGACCTCGGCGGGGAGAGCGCGCAGGCGGCCGATGCGGCGTTCAAAACGGTCCTGCTGAACCGGGACACGGGCGCCGCGGTGGTGCCGAACGGTTCCCTGGGGTTCCGGTACAACGACGCCGACGCCGGGAAATGGAACCTGGACCTCGGCGGCGTGGTGCCTTCGCTGTCGCTGGCGGACACCGCCGGCTGGCTGGGGGAAAGCAGCAGGGTGGACCTGCCGGTGTTTTCCGACCCCTCCGGCGCCGGGTCCGTGGTGCACCGCAGCGTACCGGTGGCCTTGCTGGCCGGCAAACGCGTCACCACGGTCTTTGACCTGATGCTGGCCCAGTACGGCGTGGGGCGGGACGGACTGCCCGGGGACTGGGCAGCAGGATACGACGACGCCGCCACCGCCTGCACCCCCGCCTGGCAGGAGGAGCTGACCTCCGTAAAGCCCAACGCCGTCATCCGGACCGCGAGGGAATTCGCGGCCAACGCGGAGAAATCCCAGGGCCGGTCCATGATCATCCTTGGCGCCGGGATCTGCCAGTGGTACCACGGGGACGTCACCTACCGGGCCATCCTGGCCATGCTCATGCTCACCGGCTGCGAGGGCCGCAACGGCGGCGGCTGGGCCCACTACGTGGGCCAGGAGAAATGCCGGCCCATCACCGGCTGGGCGGCCATGGCCTCGGCCGGGGACTGGAACCGGCCCCCGCGCTTTATGATCGGCACGGCGTTCTGGTACATGCACACGGACCAGTTCCGCTCCGACGGCTACTCCACGGACGGCGTGCAGTCCCCGCTGGCGGAAGGCCATCTGCGAGGCATGCACTCCGCTGACGTGATTGCCAAGTCCACCCGGATGGGCTGGATGCCGTTCTTCCCGCAGTTCGATGCGAAGAACTCCCTGGACGTTGCCGATGAGGCCGCAGCCGGCGTCGAACGCGGCGAAGCCGAAACCCCGGCACGCTGGGTTGCGGACCGGCTGAAGGAAGGCCGGCTGCGCTTCGCCGTGGAGGACATTGACGCGCCGGCGAACTGGCCGCGCACCCTGATTCTGTGGCGGTCCAACCTGCTGGGTTCCTCCGCCAAGGGCGAGGAGTATTTCCAGAAGCACCTGCTCGGCACGCTGAACAACGTCCTGGGCACCGACCACGGTGATGCCCGGCCCAAGGACGTGGTGTGGCGTGAGGAAGCACCGGAGGGCAAGCTGGACCTGCTGGTCTCCGCGGACTTCCGGATGACCAGCTCCACCCTGCTTTCCGACGTCGTGTTCCCGGCCGCCACCTGGTACGAGAAATACGACCTCTCCTCCACCGACATGCATCCCTACGTGCACGCCTTCACACCGGCTATCCCAGCGCCATGGGAAGCGAAGTCGGACTTCGAACTGTTCCGGCTGCTCTCCGTGGAGTTCTCCCGGCAGGCCGCCGCACACCTGGGCGTCCGGAAGGACCTGGTGGCCACGGCCCTCACCCATGACACTCCCGGGGAGATCGCCCAGCCCGGCGGGCATGCCCCGGACTGGAAAGGCACGGACATCCCGGCGGTGCCCGGGAAGAACATGCCAAGCCTCGCCGTCGTCGAACGGGACTACACCGCCGTCGGGGACAAGTTTGTTGCACTGGGCCCGCTGGCGGAAAAACTGGGCTTCACCACCAAGCACGTCACCTACAAGGTGGACAAGCAGGTGAGGCAGCTGGCCCAGAAACACGGGGTGTTCGACTCCGGTGCCGCCCGCGGCAGGCCGGCCGTGGACACCGATGCCCGGATGGCGGAGGCCATCCTGCTCTTCTCCGGCACCACTAACGGCGAACTGGCCGTCCAGGGTTTCGAGACCCTGGAACAGCGCACGGGCACGCCGCTGGCAGACCTGGCTGCCGGCGCGGAAGAAAAGCTCATCACCTTCCGCGACACCCAGGACCGCCCGACGCCGGTGATCACCTCCCCGGAATGGTCCGGGTCGGAGTCCGGCGGCAGGCGCTACGCCCCGTTCACCATCAACATTGAACGCCTCAAGCCGTTCCACACCCTCACCGGGCGGATGCACTTTTTCCTGGACCACGACTGGATCCGGGACATGGGGGAGGCACTGCCGGTGTTCCGGCCGCCGCTGGACATGCACCGGCTCTTCGGCGAACCCCAGCTTGGAGCCAGGGGAGAGCTGTCCGTGGCCGTGCGGTACCTGACCCCGCACAACAAGTGGTCCATCCACTCCGAGTACCAGGACAACCTGTTTATGCTCTCGCTCTCCCGCGGCGGCACCGCGGTGTGGATGAGTCCGCAGGACGCGGAGCTGATCCAGGTGGCGGACAACGACTGGGTGGAGTGCGTCAACACCAACGGCGTGCTGGTGGGCCGGGCCATCGTCTCCAGCCGGATGCCCGCCGGGGTGGTGTACGTGCACCACGCCCAGGAACGCATCATCGATACCCCCAAGTCCGAGGCCACCGGGCGGCGCGGCGGAATCCACAACTCCGTCACCCGCATCCTGGTCAAGCCCAGCCACATGATCGGCGGCTACGCCCAGCTGTCCTGGGCCTTCAACTACCTGGGCCCCACCGGCAACCAGCGGGACATTGTCTCCGTGGTCCGGCGGCGCTCGCAGGAGGTCGATTTCTGATGAGGATCATGGCGCAGACGGCAATGGTGATGGCACTGGACAAGTGCATTGGCTGCCACACCTGTTCGGTGACCTGCAAGCAGGCGTGGACCAACCGGGCCGGCACTGAATACGTGTGGTTCAACAACGTCGAGACCCGGCCCGGCCAGGGGTATCCGCGGCGCTGGGAAGACCAGGAGAAATGGCGCGGCGGGTGGGAAGTAAACCGGCGCGGGAACCTCAAGCTGAAGTCCGGCGGGCGGGCCGCGAAGCTCTTTGGCCTCTTCGCATCCCCGGTGCAGCCCGAACTCAGCGACTACTACGAGCCGTGGACCTACGACTACGAGAACCTCATCCAGGCTCCGGCCGGCAGCGATTTCCCCGTGGCCCGGCCCAAGTCCCTGATCACCGGGGACAACATGAAAATCCAGTGGTCCGCGAACTGGGATGACAACCTGGGCGGCGCTCCGGAGAAAGCGCAGCAGGACCCCGTAGTGGAGAAGCTGCGCCGCGACGCCGAGGACAAGGTGAAGTTCGAGTTCGACCAGACTTTCATGTTCTACCTGCCGCGGATCTGCGAGCACTGCCTCAACCCGTCCTGCATGGCCTCCTGCCCCTCCGGCGCGATCTACAAGCGTGAGGAAGACGGAATTGTCCTGGTGGACCAGGACCGCTGCCGCGGCTGGCGGCAGTGCGTCACCGGCTGCCCGTACAAGAAGATGTACTTCAACCACCGCTCCGGCAAGGCAGAGAAGTGCACGTTCTGCTACCCCCGCATCGAGGTTGGCCTGCCCACGGTGTGCGCGGAGACCTGCGTGGGCCGGCTGCGGTATATCGGGATTTTCCTGTACGACGCCGACCGCGTCACCGAAGCGGCGGCCACGCCCAACGAGCAGGACCTCTACGAAGCGCAGCTGGACCTCATGATGGATCCGAACGACCCGGAAGTGGTTGCCGCCGCGCGGGCCGAAGGCATCCCGGAGGACTGGTTGGACGCGGCCCGCCGGTCCCCGGTGTACGCGCTGGCGAAGGAACTGCGGGTCGCCCTGCCGCTGCATCCGGAGTACCGGACCATGCCGATGGTCTGGTACGTGCCGCCGCTCTCACCGATCGTGGACGTGCTCAAGGACCAGGGGCACGACGGCGAGGACGCCCGGAACCTGTTCGGCGCCATTGAGGCGCTGCGCATCCCGGTGGAGTACCTCGCAGAACTGTTCACCGCAGGGGACACGGATTTGGTGACCGCGGTGCTGCGCAAGCTGGCTGCCATGCGCGCCTACATGCGGGCCATCACCCTGGGGGACGCCCCGGATGAATCAATCGCCGGGGACGTGGGCATGACCGGCGAATCGATTGTGCGCATGTACCGGCTGATGGCTGTGGCGAAGTACGAGGAACGTTACGTCATCCCCAGCGCCCACCTGGAGGACGCGCACAACCTCGAGGAAATCGGCTGCTCACTGGACACCGACGGCGGACCCGGCATGGGGCAGACCGGGGTGTTCGGCGAAGCCTCCGGACGGCCCATGCCGGTGGCCGTGGAAAACTTCGCGGCCCTGGAAGCCCGGCAGCAGGGGGACGATCCGGCGGGGAACCGGGACATGGCCGGGCGGGTCAACCTCCTGAACTGGGACGGCCGGGGCTCCCCGCGCGGCCTGTTCCCGCCGGGACAGGGCAACGGGGGTGAGCGCGGGTGAGCCTGCTGGAGAAGCTGCTGGGCAAACCCGGCAAGGGGACCATGGCCCCGGAAGCGTACGCGGACAGCAACCCCCGGCGCAGCGCCGTCGTCCGCCAGGTAGCCTCCCTGCTGCTGCAGTACCCGGATGAGCAGCTGCTGGCCGAACTGCCGCTGCTGCGCGCTGCCCTGGCGGAAGCCGGAGCGCTTACTCCCGGGATGGAGGAGCTCTTCGCCTGGTTTGGTGCCCGTCCGCTGCCGGCCGTCCAGGCGGAGTACGTCCAGGAATTTGACCTGTCCAAGCGGCACAGCCTGCACCTGACCTACTGGACGGACGGTGATACCCGGCGGCGCGGCGAAGCACTGGCAGCGTTCAAGGAGGTCTACCGGGAGCACGGGATGCTTCCGGAGGGAACGGAGCTGCCGGACTACCTGCCGCTGGTGCTTGAGTTTGCGGCCAGGGTGTCCCCGGCAGACGGTTATGAGCTGCTGCAGCGCTACCGTCCGTCCCTGGAACTGCTGCGCCTGGCGCTGCGGGACGCCGGCCTGCCCCATACGCAGGTGCTGTCCCTCGTCTGCTCCACCCTTCCCGGAGTCTCACCGGAGGATGCGCAGACGGTGATGGCCACTGCCGGCTACGGCCCGCCCACCGAGTCTGTGGGACTGGAGCCGTACAGCTCCCGGCTCCTGCCCCTGTCCGAAAGGAACCGGCAATGAAAAGCACCGCGCTCCGGGTCCCGGCCGACGTCCCTCCGCCGGAGAACGTCCAGGTCACGCTGGGGGACGTGATGCTCTGGGGTGTGCTGCCCTACGTGGTGATCGCCGTCCTGGTGCTGGGTTCCATCTGGCGGTACCGGTATGACCAGTTCGGCTGGACCACCCGGTCCTCCCAGCTCTACGAAGCCCGGATCCTGCGCATCGCTTCGCCGCTGTTCCACTTCGGGATCCTGGCGGTCATCGCCGGGCATTTCATTGGGCTGGTGATTCCCCAGTCCTGGACCAGGGACGTGGGCATTTCCGAGGGGCTGTACCACGCGATGGCCCTGGGCATCGGGCTCATCGCCGGCATCGGAACCATGGTGGGGATCGTAATGCTGATTTACCGCCGGCGCACCACCGGGCCGGTGTTCATGGCCACCACCCGGAATGACAAGCTGATGTACATCGTCCTGGTGGCGGCGCTGTTTGCCGGGCTGGCGACGACGCTCATCTCAGTCTTTGATCCCGGCATCACCGACTACCGGGAAACGGTCTCGCCCTGGTTCCGGTCCATCTTCATTTTCCAGCCGGACATCGCGGCGATGACCGCCGCGAGCCTCTCCTTCAAGATCCATACCCTGTGGGGGCTGGCACTGTTCGCCATCTGGCCCTTCACCCGGCTGGTGCACGCCTTCACGGCCCCGCTGCAGTACATCTTCCGCCCGTACATCGTCTACCGCTCCCGCGGGAAGCGGAAGACGCCCGGCGCGGTGCCCCCGCGCCGCGGCTGGGCTCCGGTCGGCACGCCGGACCGGGACCGCAGGGGCGTTCCCCCGCAATAAGGACCACGGAGAGGACAGCCATGGCACCGGCACCATCCGCACCTGCCGCCCCGGACCTGAAATCAGGGCAGCTGCTGAACCTGATTACGGCCACAGTGGCCTCCACCGTGGGCTTCTGGGCCTGGACTATCATCGGGCCGCTCTCCGCCCGCTACACCCAGACCCTGGACCTGAATCCCAGCCAGGCCTCCATCCTGGTGGCCATGCCCATCCTGGTGGGATCCCTGGCCCGGATTCCGGTGGGCGCCTGGACCGACCGGTACGGCGGACGGCGCATGTTCACGCTGGTCCTGGGCGTCACGGCGCCGCTGGTCCTGCTGACGGCGCTCGCCGGTGAATCGGGCAGCTACGCCCTGCTCATCGCCGTCGCGTTCTTCCTGGGCATCGCCGGCACGGTGTTCGCCATCGGAATCCCGTTCTGCTCCGCCTGGTACGACCGCAGCCGCAAGGGCTTCGCCACCGGGGTCTTCGGGGCCGGGATGGTGGGAACCGCCGTGTCCGCGTTCTTCACGCCCCGGCTGGTCACCGGCGTCGGATACTTCAACGCCCACCTGATCATTGCCGGCGTGGTGGCGCTGATGGCCCTCATCAGCTGGCTGGTACTGCGTGAATCGCCGGCCTGGAGCAGGCCCACCGAACCTACGCTGCCCAAGATCCGGCATGCCTTCACGCTGAAAGCCACCTGGCAGCTGTGTTTCCTCTACGGCATCGTGTTCGGTGCGTTCGTCGCGTTTTCCAACTACCTGCCCACCTACCTGGGCAACGTCTATGACTGGGACGCCACCGACGCCGGCACCCGGACGGCAGGTTTCGCCGTCGCCGCGGTGATCGCACGGCCCATCGGCGGAACCATCGCGGACCGGATTGGCCCGAAGATCGTGACCCTGGTGTCCTTCGCCGGCACCGTGGTCCTGGCCATGGTGGTGGCGTTCCAACCCAGTCAGGAGCGGGTTTACGGAACCGCGTTCCTGCTCATGGCCGTGTTTCTGGGGCTGGGCACCGGAGGCGTCTTCGCGTGGGTAGGACGGGTAACTCCGCCGAAGGACGTGGGGACGGTCGGCGGTATCATCGCGGCTGCCGGAGGCCTCGGCGGCTACTTCCCGCCGCTGGTCATGGGAGCAACCTACGACGCGGAGAACTCCAGCTACTTTGTGGGCCTGACCCTGCTGGCGGTTTTCGCGGCGCTGGCGCTGCTGCTGACCTTCACCGTGCGCAACGGCGGGAAAACCGACGAACGGGCGGCAGTGCCGTCGGCCTAGCCTTGGCCCCGGCGGGCGCCGGAGTAGAGTCGGACGATGGGAGCAACAGAGCTGATCCTCATCCGCCACGGCGAGAGCGCCGGCAACGTCGCCGCGACTCATGCCCAGCAAACCGGGGCCGAGGTGATCGACGTCGGGCTCCGGGACCCGGACGTGCCGCTGAGCTCCGACGGCGAGCGGCAGGCAGCGGCGCTGGGCGCCTGGCTGGCCTCCCTGCCCGCGGAGGAGCAGCCGGATTCCGTCTGGTGCTCGCCGTATCTGCGCGCCCGGCAGACGGCGGAGCTGGCCGGCCTGTCTCCGTTCCGGGTGGATGAACGCCTGAGGGACCGTGAACTGGGAATCCTTGACCTGTTGACCTCCCGCGGAGTCGCCGCCCGCTATCCGGTGGAGGCTGAGCGCAAGCAGTGGCTGGGCAAGTTCGCCTACCGTCCCCCGGGCGGTGAGTCCTGGGCAGATGTGGCGCTCCGGCTGCGCTCGCTGCTGCGGGACCTCGACGACGCCGAGGACGGCCGCCGGGTGGCTCTGGTCTGCCACGACGCGGTGATCCTGCTGCTGAGGTACGTCTGTGAAGGCCTGACCGAGGCCGAGCTGCTGGACATTGCCTCGGCCAGCAGCGTCCGGAACGGTTCAATCACCCGGCTGGTGCGTCCGTCCGGGACCGGCTTCTGGAACGTTGCCGGGTTTAACGCGGTGGACCATCTGGCTGCGGGCGGCGCCCCGGTCACCGAGCATGCAGGAGATGAGAATGTCCACCCGCGCTGAGCTGGTTACCCCCGCACTGCTGCGCTCCTGGCAGGTTTCCCGCGACGCCGACGGTAAGGACGACAGGGGAACTGTCCTGGTGATCGGCGGAGCCCGCCGCACACCGGGGGCCGCGATCCTCACCGGCAGGACGGCGCTGCGTGCCGGCGCAGGCCGCCTGACCCTCGCCGTGGCCGAAGCCGCCGCTGTTGCCTCGGCCGTTTCGCTGCCCGAGTGCGGAGCGGTCGGGCTGCCCGAAAAGGGGCAGCGGATCGACGGCAGAGCTGTCGCCGGCGCGCTGGGAGCTGATCTGGAAACTGCGGCCGTTGTGGTGGTGGGACCGGGGCTGGACAACGCCGAAGACACTGCCGACCTGCTGCGCAGCATCCGTTCCGGGATTCCGGAGGGCGCCTCCGTGGTGCTGGACGCCTACGCCCTGGGCGTGCTCCCGGGGCTGCCGGAACTGCGCGATCTTTTCTCCGGCAGGCTGGTCCTCACCCCCAACCGCACCGAAGCCGCGCGGCTGCTGGACACCGATGAGGTGGCAGACGCCGACGCCGCTGCCCTGGAAATTGCCCGCCTCTATGGTGCGGTGGTTACGAGCAAGGGCCGGGTCACCGCTCCGGACGGGCGTGCCTGGGAAATACCTGCCGGCAACCCCGGCCTGGCCACCTCAGGGAGCGGAGATGTCCTGGCCGGAGCCGTCGCCGGGTTTCTGGCCCGCGGAGCATCACCGGACCAGGCAGCCTGCTGGGGCACGTATCTGCACGCCGCCGCGGGGGACAGGCTCTCCTCCTCGAAGGGGCCGCTGAGTTTCCTAGCCAGTGAACTGCTGGAAGCCATGCCGCAGGTGATGACGGAACTGACGGTCTGACGACGCGGGCCTGAGCTAGTCCCGGGGAACCGTTAGGATGACGCTGCCCTCCATCTCTCCGGATACTAGGCGATTCATCGCGGCCGGTGCCTCGGCGAGTGGAAACCGGCTGTCGATGCGCGGCACCACGGCACCGGATTCCAGCAGTCCGCCCAGCCGTTCGAGCTCTGCTCCGCTCTCTTTCGCCAGGACAGTCCGAAACCGCCGGTGGTCCCGATCGAGCACGGACAGCAGGCCACCGGTTATTTGGCGTTCAATCATCCCGCCGGTCAGCCTTCCGCCTTCCTCGCCGCCTACCAGTGCGGCAGTTCCACCCGGTTTCAACGCACGCCGGAGCCGGGCCAGCGAAGGGTTGCCGGCGATGTCGATGACTGCGTCGTAGGTGTCCTCGGACTCTGCGTAGTCCTTGGAGCGGTAGTCCAGGACGAGGTGGGCCCCCAGGTCCCGCACAAAACCGGCCTTGGCTGCTGAACAGACACCGGTGACGTCCGCCCCGGCGGCAACCGCAAGCTGCACGGCGAGGCTGCCCACTCCGCCGGAGGCACCGGTGACCAGCACCCGCTGTCCGCTGGATACCTTCGCGACGTCGGTCACTGCTTGCAGTGCGGTCAGTCCGGAGACCGGAACCGACGCAGCCTGCTCGAAATCCAGGCCCGCGGGCATAGGCGCCAGTTTGTGTTCGGGTGCCGCAGCATAGCCGGCGAAGGAGCCCTTTCCGATTCCGTAGACCCGGTCTCCGGGTTTGAACCGGGTGGCCTTCTTCCCTGCGGTGACGACGACTCCTGCGAGGTTGAGTCCTGCCACGGGCCGGCGGGGGCTGTGGAGGCCGACGAACAGTCTCAGCAGGTACGGAGTGCCGGTCATGACGTGCCAGGTTCCCCGGGCGAGTCCGGCAGCGTGCACTTCTACGAGCACCTCATCGTCCGTGACCTGCGGCAGGGGGACTGATTGCAGCCGAAGGACCTCCGGCCCGCCGTAACCGTCCTGGACCACAGCCTGCATCCGTGCCGGAAGGGCGGGGGCCTGTCCCGGCTCTGTTCGGTCAAGCGGGGGGCGGGTTTTGATGCCAAACATTGGGACGTCCTTCCAACCTGCAGTCGATGAACCTTACTAAGTAAGGGGCAACCTACCTTACTAAGTACGGGAGCGGTAGAGTAGGCGGAAATGAATGTGCAACCGGATTCCTCCCGCCCTCCGCTGACCCGCGAACTGGTGCTGCGCCGCGCCGTCGAGCTCGCCGATGAAGGTGGGCTTGGTGCCCTCACCATGCGCTCCCTGGCGCAGGGGCTGGGGGTCAAACCGATGTCCCTTTACCACCACGTGGCCAACAAGGAGGAAATCCTGGACGGCCTGGTGGACCTGGTCTTTGCGGAAGTTGACCTGCCATCAGAAGGACCGTGGCGCCGGGAGATGGAACGCCGGGCGGCATCCCTGCGAAGCGCCCTGGCCAGGCATCCCTGGTCGGTGGGACTGCTGGAAACCCGCACGTCACCGGGTGCCGCAACACTGCAGCACCACGACGCTGTGCTGCGGGTGCTGCGGGAGGCCGGTTTCAGCATCGAGGGGGCAGGACACGCGTACGCCCTGCTGGACAGCTACATCTATGGCTTCGCGCTGCAGGAAGCAGGCCTGCCCATCGGCGCCCCGGATTCAGACCCGGAGGCGATGGAGGCCCTGGCGCGGTCCTTCGCTCCCGCCGACCTGCCGTACCTTGCCGAAACGGCCATGTACCGCGTGATGCAGCCCGGTTATGCCTTCGGGAACGAGTTCGGCTTCGGTCTGGGAATCATCCTGGACGGGCTGGAAGGTCTCCTGGCGCGGGAGCGTCAATCGGTTGTGGAATAGCGGCCGGCTGATGCCTGCGGGCCGCCGGGCCGATACTGTGGATTGATGGCAACACCCGATCTTCCGGCCCGCTCCGGCCGCCGCACCGTCCTGCAGGAACCCCCGCTGTCCTACCGGTTTTCACGGAGTGACGGCGCCGCGCTTGGCTTCTATCTCGCTGCGATGGCGCTGCTGAGCCTGACTCCCGCTGCGCTTGCGGTGACGGCCGTGATCCAGGACCCGGTGACGGCGTCGTACGCGGTGAACTTTACGTTCTATCTGATCGCCGGCATTCTGGCCTTCATTGCAGCCCGGGCCTACGTGATGCGGGAAACCCGCATCCTTGCGACCCGGCCGTGGCTCACGCTGGGTGTCATTCCGCTGGCCATTATCGCCATGCTGGTGGCCACCATGATCCTGGTCCTGCTGACGGGCCCGCCGGAAACGGCGGTGAACCAGGTCGAGGCGCAGAACCTCATGATGTCGGTGTCTCCGTGGCTGATCGTGCCGCTCTTCGTGGTGCTTGCGCCATTTGTGGAGGAGTACATCTACCGCCACCTGCTGATTGGCAAGCTGTCGAAGCGCTGGAACATCTGGGTCTGCAGCCTGCTGTCGGTGCTGCTCTTCTCCGGGATCCATGTCCTCGGCGAGGCAGAGTTCTCCCTGGCCGTCCTGGTTCCGTACCTGGCGATGGGGGCCGTCCTGGTGGGTGTCTACGTCTGGGCGGGCAACAACTTCATGCTGTCCTACTTTGTGCACGCCGCAAAGAACCTGCTGGCCGTGGTCCTCACCTATGCGGTGCCGGCGGAACTGCTGCAGCAGTAGCCTGACTTCCGGCAGCGCCTAACTGATACAGAACTCGTTGCCTTCCGGGTCCGCCATGGTGTACCAGAGGTGCGGGCCCTGGCTGGCTTCCCAGAGGAACGTGGCGCCGCGGCCTTCAAGGGCTGCCCGGGTGGCATTGATGTCCTCGCCCGCAAGGCGGATATCCAGATGGATCCGGTCCTTAACGGTCTTGGGCTCCGGGACCGGCTGGAACAGGATGCGCATGGGTGCCGCCGGTGATCCGGGAGGAACCGGCTGCAGCACCGCAGAGCCGGCCGCCCACATACGTGTTCCGTTATGGACAATGACGTCCTCCGGGGAAGCGAAACCCTTCGCGAGCATCTCGTCGATGAAGTCCTGGTTGGTTTCCTCGACCGGCCAGCCGAGAGTTTCAGCCCACCAGTCGGCCTGTTTGTGGGCGTTTTCGCAGTCAATGCAGATCTGGATGCTGTAAGCCATGGGGCAAATCTAGGGCAGCACTGATCCTGCGTCGCGCCTAATGCGGACTGTTGCCGTCCGGGGGAATCAACGTTGAAGAGTATCGGCGTCGTATGCGCGAGCGTTACCCGAACGCCCCGGAAGATTCGTCACCTGTTTGACCGCCCCTGCCGGTTCTGCGATTGTTTATAGAACGATTGGTCGGTAAATCCGGTGGCCGCGGGCAGTGAAGCCCGGCGGCAGACTGGCAACTCTTTGGGAGCAGACATGGCTGAGGCTTTTCTCGTTGGTGGAGTACGGACTCC
>JBELYP010000089.1:256-13626 GCA_040273995.1 Arthrobacter sp. | reverse complement strand
GTAGCCGCGACGGAGACAGTATTCCGCGAGAGCCACGTTGAAGAGCGCGCGGAGAATTGATCGGACGCCCTTGCCCCGCACCCGTCGGACCCGTTGGTCGACGACCAAATCGCGCTCACTTGTTGAGTAGTGCACGGTGCCGTCTTCGGAGAAAGACCATTGCCGGAGGATCTCCTGTGCCACCGTGTCGAACTGGTGCAGGTCCCCTGACGTAATCGGAACCTCGGTTGACGTTTTTGGCTTGTCGACTTGCCCTGTCTCCGTTCGTAGCGCGAGGAGGTTCAGGAGTCTATTGTGGGCGTCTATCTCACGCTCTACGCGAGACCGTGCCTCAAGAAGCGGTGCCAGCGCCTCACCCGGCGTCTCGAGTTCGGTGTCGAGGCGACGAATCTGGGCGGTGAGCTGCACGTTATCGTCTGAGATTGCACAAGCGTGCACGGTGGTTTCATGACGTTCCGCCTGGATGGAACTGATCGTCTCCTCGAGGTTCGCACTCAGTGACATGATTTTGTGTTGTTCGGAAGCGATGGCGGCGGCGAACATCACCGGCTCATCCGTAGCGAGTTGAGATTCAGGCCAGTGCTGATGCACTGGATTTGCTCCACAGAGCGGGCAGCTTCCGGTTTCGTCGACAGCGAGCACGTCGGATGCCTGAGCAAGCATTTCAAGACGGGACAGGTCGGACTCGTATTGGGCATGAAGGAGTCCGAATCGCGCTTCAAGGCTGGCGAGTTCGTCTTGACGCTCGACTAGACCTGCCAGGGTTTTCGTGTTCGCTGCGCGACGCAATACGAGTTTGTCGCGCTTCGAGCTGACCTCGTTCATCGCCCTGCTCGCCGCAACTAGCGAATCGTTCAGACGCACGAGTTGATCGCGAAGCTGATCGGCAGGCGGGGAGTCGGCAAGCTCTTGCTCCAGGTCCGTGATGACCTGGTCAAGGATTTCTAGTTTGTTGGCCGAGATCTTCTTCATCTCTGCGGCCTTTGGAATCGGTGTCAGCCCGGAATCATCTTGGCCTTCGATGAACATGCGGAAGATTGCAGCTTCCACCGGTCGATCACGGTACTGCCCAAATTCGATGGGTGACCGCTTCGTGAGAATGGTCTCTTCATCGACCGCGGCGAGACGGACGACATCCCGCCACTGAAGCGGACGGGTCTCGTTGTGCTGATTGGTTCGAACCACGGACTCGTCGAGGTCAGTAAGCGAGAGCAGATACCGCGAGACACTTCGCGGGTCTTTCGATATGTGTTTCGGTGCCAAGTACTCAGGCGCAGGGGTCGTCATTAGCTCGCGACGGTCCCCTGGTATGAGACCTATTCGGCCGCCAGTGAAGTCACGAACAAGCGTGAGGATGTTTCCCTCCGCAGTTCGAATGCCTAGATGCACATATTGGTAGCCCTTGGCCTCGTTTGGTAACTCGATCGACTGCGTGATTCCGAACACATAATTGAGGAGGTCGAAGATATGAGACTTGCCGGTGTCGGAGGCGCCGTGGATCACCGTGAGTCGATCACCGAACTCGATGGTCGCCGGAGGAACGTTCGTGCCAACGGCGGTGAGGTGAACGAGGTGAAGCCGATTAACCATGGTGCTCCCGCCCGTTCAATTGTTCAAACTCCTCAGCCCAGTTTCCGAACACGACCGCGAGCCGGGCCCTAATGTCATCGTCGTCGAGGCCTCCGAACGTGGCGGCTGCCCAGCCGCACCGTTCCCGCAAGCGTACGAGGTAGGACGCATCCATTGATTCAAGGAACGGGAGAGCATCCTCGCTCGCGCGATAGTAGATCCCCGCGGTTGTCAGATCTTGGGTGATCAGTCCACGCCGTCGCATGATAGTGATCCCCTCGTGTATGAGTGCCCGCTTAACCCCAAGTTCACCAACTCGACCTGGAATCTCCGGGTGGAGGCTATTTGCGCCGGCGAAATCACTGCTGTGGAGCACAGCGTGATCGAGGAGAACGATCCGGGCGATATCGGAGCGCTCTGGATATAAGGCGGTGAGGAGCGCTACGACTCGAATCCCGATCTCAAGTGGGCTGTTCAGCAACTGTGTCATTAGTCAGCGACCCAGGTAAGCCGGTCGTCGTTGGCCAGCTGATGGCAGATGCCGCGTCTATCGGCAGGCTCAGTGACTTGAATGAGAGCGTTGGCGCTCAGCTGAGCGTTTACCGCTTGCTCGAGGGTATGACGGAGGCGCTCCAATCCGTCGGAATGTTCAGCGTCCGCAGTCTCAATAACTGCGTCAAAGAGCTCATTCTGTAGGCCTTCGAAGGTGTTCGGGAGCACTTGATCACGTGCGAAAGTGCGCAGTGCCTCAGCTCGGAAGAAACTCTCGCGCTGTCGCTGGAGGTGCGAACCGGCTTTGGCATGAACTCCGGCGGACGCGATGCTGTCGACGGCTGGGTATCGTTCTTGGTACGCATCGACAAGCTTCGTCAGGTACACAAGTTCCTCAGGGTGGACTGTCTGCGGCGGGTCTTCGGAAGTGGGACGAGCAGGCAGGCCACCGCCGAAACGAGCGGCGTAGTACGGGGTCGACTTGTGCTGATCTAGCAAGGCCAATACCTCAACCGTGCCGAACATCGAGAAGTCGGTCGCGCTGGCAAGCGCGTGCACGGCACTTCGAGTGTCGTTTTCGAGTTCCCGGAACGGCTTGGCCATGCTGGACTCGACCTGCTCAAGAAACTTCGATCGTAGCTCTGTCGGCGTCGAGATCAGGTGCGCCAAATGCGTGCCCAAGCCACGGGGAGCAATGAAGCTATAACTTGACGGCAGCCTGTAGATAGGCGTCGTGACGGGAAGGAGGAAGATCTTCAGCATCTCCGGCCAAGCGTTCGAAGGCGCCAGGCTTTTGTCGTAGTGCTTCCCTTGGAAACAGTCCCAATCCCCCTCGAAGCCTCGGTCAGTCTTGAAGCCTGCCACGTCGACCCCTCGGTCGCCCGACCCGCCGAAACGCTGGACTCTCACGTACCTGGGAGACAGTCCCGTCGCCCACTCCTCAATGAAGACCTCCCACTCGTCCGGATCGTACGTTTGAATGACCTTCCGAGGAGCAATGCGAGGTCCATGCTCGGCGTGAGCTGCGGTCAGCGCTGCGGACGGAGTCGGGGGCTGGAGGTCGCTCACGGTGATCGCGCCACTTAGTCCCATCCGTCCAAGCTAGCGGACACCCCGCTTCCTGTGGGGGCGCGACACCGGGTAATGTGCTGTGTCCTTCTATGTGCCGCTGGGGAGACTCCGTTCGGTGACATCTGCGTTTCCGGTTTCAGTCAGGGGAATGACGGACAGTACCTTTATGTGAGCCGAAACGGCATGGCGCTCCCAGTCCACCGTACAATCCGGTGATGTGAAAACTGTGAATGTACGGAAAAGCCGCGGCACTCGCGGGGCGGACCTGCCGATACGGGGTGTTGCTCGGTGAGAGCGCTTAAACATTGGTTCGCCAAGCGGACTGAACTCGAGATGTGCTTTGTCAGGACTGCTTCTGATGGTTGTGGCCGCCCTCATCTGGGTTTGGTGCGCATGGAAGCAAGATTTGGTGCCCATGGCTACTGAGTATGGAACAGTGGCGGACTGGGTTGCAGCTATCGGTACAGTCGGGGCGATTCTTGTTGCGGCTTATACGTTCTGGAAGAGCGCTACAGGCACGAGACGCGTCGAGGCGCAAAGAGTCGTGACCACATGGCATACAAAGGAGAATCCGGACGCAGACGTTGAGGAAGGAGAGTACAGATTCTTTTTGGTGGGGATGATTTACAACTTCGGGTCAACGCCGGTCAGCGATGTTTCTCTCCTTCTCGATATTCCCGATGAAGACCGCCGATGGAGTATGGGGGATCTTCGGGTGGAGCTGCCAATGATTCCCCCCGGTCAAGCCAAATCAGTGGAATTCCCAATCAAGGAAATCAGCCTAGGCCTGTTGCATCGGCTCCATACTCAGGGACTAAACAAGGACACCATTGTGGAGTTCTGGGACGCCTCCGGATATAACTGGCGGACCCATCATGCCGAGACGAAACGAATCTATGGTGGCGGGGCCCAGCAGCGTCCCCGAGAAGTCCACCGTGCGAACGTCCTGACAACTGGAAGAGGTAAGTAGAGAGCAACTTGCATGGAACTAGACCGTCTCAGGGGGCGCCGGATCTTCGCCAAATGGGCCTAAGATCAGGTGTTCCGACTCTCCGGTACTGACTGCCTATCTCTAGCGTTTTCCGGCTGGGGGGCAAGCAGAATAAACCCAAGCAATAGTCCGAAGGCCGTGATCAGGCTAATAACTGCTCCGCCAATCACGCTCATGAAGGAGTGATCTCGGGTACCCCAAAAACCAAACATAAGCCACATCAGAATCGGTACGAAGAAAATCAACAAAAGCCAGCCGCACCCCGAGCCGCTCCTGCGGGACGGACTCGTGTCTCCATGCGACATGGTCTTGATACAGCCTGATGGGAGCTGGATAATAGACATCTCCGAGATGTCGAAATACGAAACATCCATGTCTGACACGAAAACGAGCTGCCCTGGCTCGGGGGTGATTTTCCCCTCGACGTCCCAAAGCTGGACGGGCTGGGATCCAAATAGCTCCTGAACGTGGAGTATTGTCCTTTTCTCGCCGGATTCCGAGTCCTGCACTATAAAGGCCCTGTATCCAGTTTTGCTGCCCCCGGATGGCTGGGTGGCTGAGCGTAATTGACTGGCGCCGCTGGCCCTTACACTGACAGACTTTGGGCTAAGAGGCTTCGGCTCTTCGCAGGGTCCCTCAAACGCTGGGTCCGGACGCGTGAAGAAGGGAATGTCGAGGCAGGGATGTTTCGGCCAAGGCGGTCCAATTTCGTCGAAATATACTCTGCTGCCAGCTTCATTTTTGTAAAAGTAAACTGCCGCACCGCAGACCGGGCACCTGGCGTTCGGTTCCGCCCACTTCGGCGTCTGCTGCCTAGGGCCCGGGGCAGTGGGGATTGTGGTCATTGAGGGCCGACGTCTTTGCGGAGGCTGTGTGTACGAATACTTTGAACCTCCACTGCGGGTGACATCATGGCTAGAGACCCACACCCGTTGCCCATTCGGCCCCCGTCGGTAGTGACCCCGGCGGCGATAAGTCGACATTAAACTGCTCCCCCATGTTTCCTTGAAACTATATGCTAACCCGCAAAGTCACAGAAACCCCCGACGTGGTTGAGTTGTTCTGGCCCTTGGCTTTCCTATGCGCGTTCCAGATCAGGTAATCCATAAGCGTGAATTCGCCGTGAGCACACATGGCGATCACTTTGCCTCCCATGTTGGATGCCCATCGTGGCTGCCGGGCGTGATCAAGATGAAACCCGTGTTTGCGGGGAACATCGTGATCTCAAGCGGCATGGGCCACTGGTCGGCGAATGACCCAAGCCCAATCAGACGCCTCCAGGGCAGATTCCGGGGTGACTCTCTTTTTGTGGACGGCTCAGTCCGTGCTCCACATTGAGTCCACGAAGCCCGCATAGGTGGCTTCTGTGGGGTCGGTGTCGTTCGCCGCACCTTCGTACTCGAGCACGATCCAGTCGGACTGGTAGCCGTCCTGGCCAAGGTCCTGTGCGAAGGCTGCAGCATCGTCCTTGTTGGTGAACTTGTAGACAGTCAGCTGGTCGGCCATAACCGCAGACTTGCAAGGAACCGTCTCACCGCACTTTTCCTCAGTAACGCCCTGGAATTAGTGTCCGGAGTCTCCGGGTAGAATTGCAAGCCCTCGATCACCTCATCCGGAGTGAGAGTCGCCCGCGAATCGCATCCGGACAGCGGTATACCGGCGACAGCCATCAGAACCATGCCGCCCGTTGCCGTCCCCCGCCGGAGCATATTCCCAAATGCCATTACTCAACTCCGTCTGTGAGGCCAGCAGGCCGAATATCCAGGTCACGGCAATTTCCGTGAGTCCGCCAACTCTATGGCGTCATTCTGATTGCCAAAGCGTAAACCTGCTCAAGTCTTATTTCGGCTGAGAATACATCACCACAAGAACACACACCGCCGAGAAACCAGCCTGCGCCAGCAGCAGCACCCCAGGCACATACCCCAGGAATAGTCCGAGCAGCAGCGGGACCAGCGCCAGCAGCGTCGTGTCCAGGCCGCGCATCAGCGACCCGGCCTGGGCGCTGGGCATCGGACCGAACGGGGTGTCGATAGGCGGAGCTGTCCAGTCGGGCTGGACCCGGTAGGCGCCCCGCACCGCGGACGCCCCAAACCCCACACCAGCCAGCGCACCCAGAGCGATCAGTGACGGATCGCCCGCGCCGAGCAGCACCAGCACTGCACACAACACCGCAGTCCACAGCGCCAGGGCAGCGGCAGGCAGAGTCATCCGGCTCAACTTCACGACGGACACCGACAGCAGCAGCATGTCCAGGCCAGGCATGATCGCCGTCCGCCGGGCCACCGCACCCATAGCAGGAACCGCCGCAAACACGGCCACTGCAATCATCCCCAGCTGCACCAGCGGAGGCTGCGCGCCGCCGGCCAGCAACACGACCAGGTACACCGCCAGAACCAGCACCGGACGGACCCAGAGGCTGCGGGTCCGCAGGAACGCCGCGGTATCGGCACGCAGCAGGGCGCCAAACGGAGTCCGCCCGCCCCGCGCATACCAGCGCGCCGCACGGGCGGAGGCAACGCCGTCGGGCTCTGCCGAAAGCGCGCGGCCCACCTCATTGAGATCCATCAGGTACACCGCTGCACCCGTGTGCCCGGACACCGCGCCGCCGCGGATCAGCTCCCGGCCCGGGATCCGATCAAGCCGAGAGAATACGAGCAGGCCGAGGGCAACGGTGACACCCAGGCCGCCGACCGCCAGCACCCACGCCCCGGCGGCAACCCGCACCGTGCCCAGGCTCAGAAGCGCCAGCACCAGCAGACCGGGAAGCATGCCGCGGCGCCGCTTGGCCGCCGACTGCGGAGCCGGTCGGGCCTGCTGCCAAGCCGCGAGCAGCACGGCACAAACCGCAGCCACCCCAAACGTTCCGGACGCCAGGACCTGCCCCCGAACACTGGTCTCCAGGTCCATCACAAACCCGAACGGCAGATACAGCACGGCGGTGCCCGCCCACACCAGCAGCAGGCGCCGGGCCAGCCGGCCGGCTACCATCGGCCGCCGCTCCAGCGGCAGGCCCAGCCACCAGTACCCTTCGGGTCCGCTGACCGCCGCGGGACCCAGTTTCCGGGCGACCACCATCACCGCAGCCAGGGCCGCGAACACCAGCACAGCCGCAGCCGCGCCGTCGGGCAGGGAGAACGACGGCGGCGCCACCAGGGTGCGCCCGGAACCGACGTTCCAGGCCTGGGTCACCTGCTCGCGCAGGGCCAGGACGAGCCCCACAGCCAGGGCTCCGATAGTTCCCAGCGCCAGCACGGCAGTGTAGACGTCGACGAACGCATCCCGGAACTGGGTCCGGCCGCGGGAAAAGGCCCGCGAGGCCTGTCGGGTGTAGCGGACCGGGTCGAACGGGGGAGGGGCCTGGACGGTGTCGGTGGTCATGGGTCAGCGTCCGGCGATTTCCGCGGCGGCGCGCTCGGGCGCGATCTCCCGGACGTCGTCGTCAATCAGCAGGCACCGCTGCGCGGTGGCCAGCAGCAGCGCCGGATCGTGGGTCACCAGCAGGACCGTCCCGCCGCCGTCGGCATAGGCCTGGATGCGTTCTCCCACGCGTTCGCGCATGGCGGGGTCCAGGCGCTGCTCCGGTTCATCGAGGATCAGCAGCGACGACGGGCGGATCAGGGCCGACGCCAGCAGCAGCCGGCGTCGCTGGCCGGAAGAGACAGAGGCGGGAACGGCGTCGGCCCTCTCCTGCAGGGCGAAGAACTCCAGTTCGGCGTCGACGGCGGCGTCCGGGTCCGGGACCGAGTGGCCGCGGGGACCAGCTGCAGGTGCTCGCGCAGGGAGAGTGACGGGAAGAACGCGTCCTCGTCGAACAGGGCTGCGGCCTGGCGGCGGAACGGGATCGCGTCCTCGTTGACCGGCAGCCCATGGACCCGGACCTCGCCGTCGAGCATCTGCTGCTTCCCGGCAATGGTGCGGGCGGCCGTGGATTTGCCGGCACCGTTGAAGCCGACGACGCCGAGGATCTCGCCTGCGTCGGCGCGTGCCGTGATCGGCCCGCACACCGGCAGGCCGCCGTAGCCTACGGACAGGTTGCAAATGTCGAGCACGGCCCCCGGGAAAGTCATGGGGTTAATCTAACCGGTGCGCTTAGATCCTCAGGAGCGGACCCGAGAGGCCGAATGGCCCGGGTGGAGCGGTACGCCGCGCCCGTCGTGTACGGCAAGATTTTAAACCTGTCTGCGATCGCGAGTCCCGTCCGCCGCCGCCAGTAAGTCGGTGGGCCCCCGATTAGCCGATCAGCTGCCGGCGCATGGTCTCGGCATCATGGACGGCCGACATATGCAGGAACTTGCCGTCCCGGATGGTGTAAATGGCGTACTCCTCAATGTTGATCGGCTTGCCCGACGGCGGCACGCCTAGCCATTCCTTGACGGGGGTGCCGGTGTTGGTTGCGCGGACGGCCACCACCTCGCCGTTGATCGCGATATCCAGGGTCTCCCAGTGGAAGTCCGGAACGGCGTCGGTGATGCTGTACAGCTGCGCCACTACGGCGTCCCGGGAACTGGGCTGGCTATGCAGCACAATCTCGTCGTGCACGAACTCGTCCATCCGGTCGAACTCGTGGGCGTTGAGCGCCTCCATATAGCGGGCGTAGAAGTCGCGAACGTTGAACTCAGTCATGATGTTTCCTTTCGGCGGCCCGAAGGTTCCGGGACCTGCTGTTCCGTCTGTGAAGTGCGCTCCGGGTGAGCGTCTTGGTGGATGTAACCTCGCCGCCTGTTAGTTTTATTCCGGGCGGTACAGAAGTGGTTTCGAAGCGTAGGATCAGGGTATGGCTGAGACCCCTACCGGGCCCGGGCGTCCGGCGTCCGGCCGTCCCCGGGAATTCGACCTGGACCACGCACTGGACCAGGCGCTGCTTGTGTTCTGGAAGCAGGGCTACGAAGGCTCCAGCCTCAGCGATCTGACCACCGCCATGGGCATCGGCAAGCCCAGCATGTACGCGGCGTTCGGCAACAAGCAGGAGCTCTTCCGCCGCGCGCTGGACCGCTACGCCGAGGGGCCCGGATCCTATGTCGCCCGCGCGCTGGAGCAGCCCACCGCCCGGCAGGTGGCGGAGGTGCTGCTGCGCGGAGCCGTGCAGACCACCACCGCGCCACAGGGCTGCGGCGGCTGCCTGACCGTGCAGGGAGCGCTCGCCGAAAGCCCCGAAGCGCAGCCCGCCCGCGACATCCTCGTGCCGTGGCGAAACGAGGCAATGCGCCGTCTGGCCGAGCGACTGCGCCGCGCGCTGGACGACGGCGACCTGCCGCCGGATGCGGACCCCGACCGGCTTGCCCGCTACCTGGCCACCCTGGTGTTCGGCATCGCGGTCCAGGCGGCCAGTGGCTTGGACGCTGGGGAGCTCGACGACGTCGTGGATACCGCGTTGCAGAGCTGGCCCGCCTAGGGCGAACGGGCTCCAATAACGCCCCGGGCAATACAGCGATTGGATGATATGGGCGCGGCGCCACATATACCTTCCGGTAGATCCACAGGATGCTAACTAAGGGCGATAGCTAAGGTGACGCCGGTTTTCCGGGACGGGTTGACTTGCCCGGACGGCAAACGCTGAATGGACGTACCGGACCAAACCCAAGCGAGGCAGTCATGGCAGGGAAATTCGAGGTCTATCAGGACAAAGCCGGCGGATTCAGGTTCCGTCTCAAGGCAGGCAACGGCGAGGTCATCGCGTCCTCCGAAAGCTATAAGTCGAAGGCATCGGCGCTCAAGGGAGTGGAGTCCGTCCGCGCCAACGCCAACTCAAGGATCACCGACCTGACCTGACAGCCCGACGCCGCCACCCATGTGCCGTGATGGCTAGTTCCCGCTGCCTGGCCCTCGTCGTCGCGCACCCCGACGACGACGCCTACGGGCTCGCCGGAACCGTGGCCCTGCACGAGGACGATCCCGGCTTCCGGTTTGTCCTTGTCCACGCCACCGACGGAGGCGCCGGCCTGATCGATCCCGCCTACCCGCCGATGAGCGAGGACCTCGGCAGCATCCGCAGCCGGGAAATGGACGCCGCGTGGACCGCGCACGGCCGGCCGCCGGACCGGCACGAATGGCTTGATTACGACGACGGCGCCGTGAACCGGGTCCCGTTTGCCGAGCTGGTGGAGCGCATCGGCGGGATCCTGGACCAGGAACGGCCCGACGTCGTCGCCACCTTCGGTCCGGACGGACTGACCGCGCATCCCGACCACATAGCGGTAGGCGCCGCCACCGACGCCGCGTTCACCCGGCTGCGTGCCGACGGCGGTCCGGGCCTGCGGCGGCTGCTGCACGCGGCGTCCGCCGCTCCACCTGGGAACGCTGGAACAGCGGCCGGATCCGCCGCGGCCTGAAGCCGTGGGAAGCGGGCCGCATGTATGACGTGTGCCCGGTGCCGGACGAAGAGATTGGCATCGAGGTTGACGTCAGCGCCGTCGCGGACCGGATAGTGGCCGGACTGATGCAGCACCGCACGCAGCGCCACGTGATCTCCCCCGGGGTGCCGCCGGACGCGGAAGAGGACGCCCGCTGGAACCGGATGGTCGGCGTCGAACCACTGGTCCAGGCCTGGCCTCCCAGGCCGCCGGGAGCACCGGTACTGGGTGACGTGTTCGAAGGGCTCGACTGACCGGGACGCTTCCCATCGAGATGGCAGAAACTGCTGCCCGTTTGAGGGCTCAAAAGAGCAGTTTCTGCCATCTCGAGCGCGGGCGTTTACGAAACGTCATGGATCCCGGAATTCTCCCTTTAGGGTGTGACGCAGATCGCGCAAACGTTTACGTAAACCGTTTGCGTCCACGCAGTCCACCAAGAGGAGGGGCATGGCAACGATTCGGGACGTCGCGAAACACGCCGGCGTATCTCCGGCCACCGTTTCCCGCGTGGTCAACGGCCTGGTGGGGTATTCCGAAGAGACCCGGCGCCGCGTCGAAGCGGCCGTGAGCGCGCTCAACTACGAAACCGACTTCATGGCCCGCGGCCTGAAGACGCGGCAAACCTCCGTCATCGGGCTACTCGCACCCATGGTTTCCGACGCGCTGGCCTCCGAAGTAATGCGCGGAGTCGAGGAAGCAGCGCGTGAACACGGGTACGCCGTGATGCTCGGGCGAACCGGCCTGAAATCAGTCTTCATCGACGGCTACCTGCGGACGCTCCGCACCTACCGGGCAGCCGGTGTGATCCTGATTTCGGCGGTCATCACGGACGACATGCGGCAGTCGCTCGGCCCGAACATTCCACTGATCTCCGTTGCCATCAGCGACAAGTCAGGCTCGCCCAGCGTCTCCATCGACGACGAACGGGCGGGCTACGACGCCACCCGCTACCTGCTCTCCCTCGGACACCGGCGCATCGGCCTGCTCGCCGGGGACCCGTCGTCGGTCTTTGTGGCCCACCCCCGCCAGCGCGGCTACGAGCGGGCCATGGCCGAAGCGCAGCAAACGCCCGTCATTGCGCACGGCACCTTCTTCTATGACAGCGGTGCACCCGCCCTGGACGAGCTGCTCCGGCAGGAACCGGAGCTCACCGCCGTCTTCGCCGTCAGTGACGAAATGGCCGCTGCCGCCGTCAACGAACTGCAGGAACGCGGCCGCCGCGTCCCGGAAGACGTCTCGGTGCTCGGCTTCGACAACACCTCCACGGCCCAGCATGTCCACCCGCCGCTCAGCACCGTCGCCCAGCCGCTGGAGGACATGGGCAGAACGGCCGTCGGCAAAATCCTCCGCGCCCGCAACCTCGGCCCCCGGATTGTCCCGCACTCCATCATTGCCCGCGGATCCACCGGGCCGCCCCGGGACCAGTACCAGCCCAGCACCCGAACCAGCCAAGCACCACCCGCCACTACAAGGAGCACAGCATGAGGCAACGACGCCACAGTCAACGGATTCTTCTCGGAACGGCAGTACTGACCATCTCCGCCCTCGCCGTCGCCGGCTGCGGCGGCAGCAGCGGGGAACCCGAAGCGCAGCAGGACGCACCGGCTGCGTTCGAAGGCCGGGGACCCATCAACTACGTCTCCTCCCGGGACGCCTCCGGCGCCGCCCAGGACACCATCGACAAATGGAACGCCGAGCACCCCGATGAACAGGTGACGTTCATCGAGCTCCCCGATTCAGCAGACCAGCAGCGCCAGCAGCTGGTGCAGAACGCCCAGATCGAATCGGACACCTTCAGTGTGCTGAACCTGGACGTCGTCTGGACCTCCGAATTCGCGGCGAACCGCTGGATCATGCCGCTGCCCGAGGACGCACTGCCCACCGACTCAATGGTTCCCGCCGCGGTGCAGACCGCCACCTACCGGGACACTCTCTACGGCGCCCCGTATTACACGGACGGCGCCCTGCTCTACTACCGCACGGATCTGCTGCAGGCAGCCGGCATCGAGGCCCCGCCCACCACCTGGGAAGAGATGACGGCGGCATGCGAGAAGGTGCTGGCCCTTCCCGAAGCGGAAGGCATGTCCTGCTACGCCGGGCAGTTCGACAAGAACGAAGCCCTGACGGTGAACTTCACCGAAGCCGTCGGATCGGCCGGCGGCGAGCTGTTCGACGACGAAGGCACCCCGACGGTGGACACCCCGGAAGCCCTGACCGGCCTCACCCAGCTCACCGACGCGTTCAACGACGGCCTTGTTCCCAGCGACGCCATCACCTACCTCGAGGAACAGGGCCGCCGCGCCTTCCAGGAAGGCGACCTGGTGTTCCTGCGCAACTGGCCGTTCGTCTACTCCTCGCTGACCGCGACGGACGGCTCCAGCGCCGTCGTGGACAAATTCGGCATCAGCGCGGTGCCCGGCATCGGGGACAACCCCGGCGTCTCCACGCTCGGCGGCCGGAACCTAGCCGTCTCGCCGTTCACCGAAAACAAGGCCACTGCCCTGGAGTTCATTCAGTTCTTCACCAGCGAGGAAGAGTCCAAGGCCCGCCTGGACAAGAGCTCACGCGCGCCGGTCTACCCCTCGCTGCTCGAGGATCCCGCCGTCGTCGAAAACCGCCCGTTCTACCCGACGCTGCTGGAATCACTGGAGAACGCGCAGGCGCGCCCCCAGGTAGTCAAGTACGGCGCCACGACGACGGCGATCCAGGAAGAAGCGTACGCAGCCCTCACCGGGGAGAAGGACCCGGAGACGGCTCTTGCCGACATGCAGGCCAAGCTCGAAGAGCTCGCCGCCGACTAGGCACGACGGCGGGCGCCCGGGGGGGGGGCGGCCGGCCCCGCCCCAGCCCGAACCCCCCCCCCCCCCCCGGAGGGACCCCCAGAGGAACCCCCC
>JBELYP010000089.1:0-246 GCA_040273995.1 Arthrobacter sp. | reverse complement strand
GGGGGGCGGCCGTTTTGGGGGCGGGCGCCCGCCTCCGCAGCCAGAACCCAGACCCCGCCCAGTGAGGAACGCCATGAGTACCAGCACTGCTGCGCCTCCGCGCCGTCCCGACGGCCCGCCGCTCGTAAAACCCGGAAACCGCACCGCCGGGGAAGGCAGGATGGCGGCGCTGCTGCTGTCCCCAACCCTTCTGGTGCTTGCCCTCGTCATCGCTTATCCCTTGATATCCGCTCTGTACCAGTCACT
>JBELYP010000088.1:0-13756 GCA_040273995.1 Arthrobacter sp. | reverse complement strand
AGAAGACCGCCGGCGGGATGAAGCCGAAGCGAAGGTCCTTTCCCAGCTGAACCACCACAGCCTGATCACCCTGTTCGACGCCGGCACGGAGGTTTCGCCGTCGGGCACTTCGATTGTGTGGCTGGCCATGGAACTGGTCCAGGGTCCGGACCTCAGCCGCCGGCTGGCCAAGGGCACTCTGCCGCCAAGGCAGGTCTCCCTGCTCGGTTATGACCTGGCCATCGGGCTGGACTACATGCACCGCCAACATCCTGCTGTTCGACTACCGGGATGACGAGACCCGGATCCGTGCCAAGCTGACCGACTTCGGTGTAGCGCAGATGGCCGGCGATCCGGAGCCACAGGGCGACGAGTTCACCGGCACTGCCGGGTTCATGAGTCCGGAACAGGTGCGCTCCGAGCCTGCCGGGCCGCACAGCGATGTCTACTCGCTTGGTCTGGTTCTGCTGCGCTGCCTCACCGGCGAACGCGCTTTTCCCGGCATGGCCGTGGAAAGCGCCCTGGCCCGGCTCTTCCGCGGCCCTGAAATCCCCGAGTCCCTAGGCCCGGACTGGGTGGAGATCCTGCGGGTCATGACCGCGCCGGACGAGGAGAACCGCCCCTCGGCCCATGAAGTATCCGAAGCCATGATGGAGCTGGCCACTGCCGGCCGCGGGCGCCGCAGCACTGCCGCAGACCCGGAGCGTGTCCGGGCGGCGGAGGAACTCGGAGCTGAGTCCGAAGACGGGCCGGATCCGGTGCTGGACCGCATCACTGCCCTCACCGCCCGTGTGCTGGAAGTTCCTGTGGCCGCCATTTCGATTGTGGGAGCAGACCTGGTCTGGACGGTGTCCGGCAGCGGAACCCGGCGCGGGTCCGCTCCCGCGAGCAGTTCGCTCTGCCCGGTTACTGTGCGCCAGGATGCCCCCTTCATTGTCGACGATGTGCAGATGGACCCTAGAACCTCTGACGAACCACTGGTCGCGGCTTCCCCCGGCTTCGGGTTCTACGCCGGCATCCCGCTGCGCAATGCAGCCGGCCTGGCTTTGGGCACCCTATGCGTCATGGACCGTGAGGCCCGCAGCCTGACGGGCGAGCAGGAGACCACGCTGCGGGACCTGGCCGCGCTCGCCGCGGAGGTGCTGCAGCTCCGCCAGGAGGTACGGGACGCACGGCAGGCCCCGGACATGGTTCCTGCTGTGGCAGACTGACAGGCGTCTGCCCGTCAGTCTGCGATCGCCTCAGGAGGCACACCATCAGCCAAGGCCCCAATCCCGTTGTTCCCGCGTCCTGGGAGTTTATGGTCACCGCCCTGGGCGTACTGATCCTGATACTCGCCCTTGCCGCGGCGGTCTCCCTTGCCCGGGACAAGGACCTCGCCCCGGGCGTGAAACTGCTGTGCCTGCTGGGCATTCTGGCGTTCCCCGTCCTTGGCCCCGCAGTCTGGTTCTTCCATCAGTTTCGGCTCCGGCGCAGCTCGGCTGCCGGGCAGGCCCGGAGCACACCGCCGAGCTCGGTCCAGCGGCGCTGACAAGGACGCAACCAGCAGCACTTGGACCAACGCTTAAATACGGGAAGGGCGCCCCTCGGGACGCCCTTCCTGCTATCAGCTCTTACTCGCGGAAACGCGGCTTCCGTGCACCGGCGCCGGCCGGCTTGGAGAAGCTGCGGTCGCCGTCGAACTTCTTCTTGTACGGGCGGTCTGAGCCGCGGTCACCGAAAGACCGTTCGCCGTCGCGCTTCTTGAAGTCCTTCTTGAAACCGCGGTCAGCGCGGTCGTAGGAACCGCCTTCACGGGCCGGACGGCGCCCCTTGTCCAGCTCGAGGTGGATCAGCTCGCCGCCGATCCGGGTGCGGGACAGGGCACGCAGCTGGTCCTTGGACAGGTCCGCGGGCAGTTCCACGAGGGTGTGGTCGGCACGGATGTCGATGCCGCCGATCTGCGAGGAGGACAGCCCGCCCTCGTTGGCGATGGCGCCGACAATGGAGCCGGGCATCACGCGCTGGCGGCGTCCGACGGCGATGCGGTACGTCGCGTTGCCTTCGGTCAGCGGGCGCGTCGGGCCGCGGGATCCGAAACCGTCGCCCCGGCCTTCGGAGCGCTCGCGCTGGCGGGCCGGTGCCTGCGGAATCTCTTCCATCAGCAGCGGGCGTCCGCCCTGGGCCATAACGGCCAGCGCGGCGGCGACTTCCTCGGCGGGGACGTCATTCTCGGCGATGTACTTGGTAACCAGCTCACGGAAGACGGAGAGGTCTTCGGAGTTGCGGGTCTCGGTGATGCGCTCGGAGAACTTGGCCAGGCGCTTGGCATTGACAACGTCAACACCGGGCAGCTGCATGTGCTCAACGGGCTGGCGGGTGGCCTTCTCGATGGCGCGCAGCAGGTATTTCTCGCGCGGAGTCATGAACAGGATCGCGTCGCCGGTGCGGCCGGCGCGGCCGGTACGGCCGATGCGGTGAACGTAGGACTCGGTGTCGTGCGGGATGTCGTAGTTGAAGACGTGGCTGATGCGCTCCACGTCCAGGCCGCGGGCGGCGACGTCGGTGGCCACGAGGATGTCGATCCTGCCCTCGCGCAGTGCCTCGACGGTGCGCTCACGCTGCTGCTGAGGAATGTCGCCGTTGATGGCGGCTGCCTTGTAGCCGCGGGACTTCAGCTTATCCGCCAGGTCCTCGGTGGCCATCTTGGTGCGGACGAAGGCGATGACGCCGTCGAAGTCCTCGGTCTCGAGGATGCGGGACATGGCATCGAGCTTGTGCGGGCCCATGACCTGCACGTAGCGCTGGCGGGTGTTGGCACCGGTGGTGGTCTTGGACTTGACCGTGATTTCCGCCGGATTGTTCAGGTACTTCTTGGCGATCTTGCGGATGGCACCGGGCATGGTGGCGGAGAAGAGGGCAACCTGCTTCTCATCCGGCGTGCTGGAGAGGATCTGCTCAACGTCTTCGGCGAAGCCCATGCGCAGCATTTCGTCGGCTTCGTCCAGGACGAGGTACTGCAGGTTGGACAGGTCCAGGGAACCCTTGGAGATGTGGTCGATGACGCGGCCCGGGGTACCAACAACAACCTGTGCACCGCGGCGCAGGCCGGCAAGCTGGGGGCCGTAGGGGGAACCGCCGTAGACGGGCAGCACAGTGAAATCATCCATGTGCACGGCGTAGGAGGTGAAGGCCTCCGCTACCTGCAGGGCCAGTTCGCGGGTGGGGGCCAGGACCAGGATCTGGGTGTCCTTGGTGGGTCCGTTGACCTCGGCCAGCTCAGCCATGCGGGACAGTGCGGGAACAGCGAAGGCGGCGGTCTTGCCGGTGCCGGTCTGGGCCAGGCCCACGACGTCGCGGCCTTCGAGCAGCACGGGAATGGTGGCTGCCTGGATGGGAGAGGGGTTCTTGTAGCCGACGTCGGTCAGCGCGGCGAGGATGCGGGCATCCAGGTTGAAATCGGAGAACAGGACCTCAGCTTCTACAGCTTCGGCGGCAGTGTTTTCTTCAAGAATTTCTTGGGTGTTCTCAGGCAAGGGGTATTCCTCATCAGTGGGGCCGGACAGCCGAATCGAGCGGCTGCGAGTACATAAGTCCGGGCACTGTTGCAATCCCAGGCAGGACTCTCCGTCACAGCTGTGGGCCAGTATCACTGGGTTGCGACCGCGGCTCGGTGTGACGATTTCTTTGCCGGCGCTCCCAGGAGATGAATCTGCCCGCATGTTTTATGCGGGCCCCAACACAACGTACCTGCAATGGACTTCAGTCCGCAGGAAAATCAGGGAATACCGGAGTGGGGGATTCCTCCAGTGTACGGCATGGCAGCGGTCTGCCAGCCGTTTTCGGCCGTGAGGTCCGGCACACGGCCTAAACGGCGCCCTTCACCGCATCTTCCCCGGCAGGCTTCCGGCGTAGCACCTTCCGGATTTCCGGAGACAGGTACATTCCGGCCGAACCCGCCTCTGACAAGTGGGAATGCTGCTCCGGGGAGAGTCCCTTGAACACGTCCGCCACGGTGACGCCGTGCTCCGGCCGGGAAATTACCTCAACGCCGTCCCCGGCCTGGATCGAGCCGCGGGACACAACGCGCAGGTAGGTTCCCAGCCGTCCGGCGGCCGCGAACCGTGCCACCCACCGGGGCTGGCCCATGTACTGGGCGAAGTTGCGGCACGGCGTACGGGGGCAGGTCACTTCAAGCACAACGTCAGCGCCAATCCGCCACTGCTCCCCCACCACGGCGCCGGAGGCATCGATGCCCGCTACGCGGAGATTTTCGCCGAAACGGCCCGGGTGGACCGGCTCCCCCAGCTCCGCGGCCCAGTAGTCCGCGTCCTCCTGGGAGTACGCGTAGACGGCCTTGGATTCGCCGCCGTGGTGCCGGCGGTCAGCCTGCACGTCACCAGTCAGGCCCAGGGCATAGACCTTAACGGGTCCCTCGACCGCCCGCTTGTCGATGGCGCTGACTCCGACGGCGTCGGAGGTGGGCCGCAGTGTGTGCACACGGCAGATAGCCAGGAGCGATCCGGAAGTCATGGGCAACAGTCTAGGCGCGCGGCACCCGGATATCGCGTGGCAGGTTCGCGGCGCGCCACCAGCCCCGCGGCCGGTGGGGCCAGAGGACCACCAGGAACCAGAGGAGCATCCCGGCCCCGCAGAACACACCGGTGCTGGCTGCCATCAGCCAGAACTCCGGCGCCTGGGAGTCCAGGTTCTGTGCACCCAGCAGGCCCCCTATGCCCTTGGGCGTGAGGTAGAAGGCCGCTGCGGTGACTGCGCACAGTGTCCAGCCGGTAATCCGGAGCAGGGTTTGCTCCGGGCGCAGTCCCAGCACTGCGGCGCCGGTTAGCGGCAGCAGGAGTGCAATCCAGACCCAGTGGTGGGACCAGGAAACCGGAGAAGCCAGGAGCATGAACAGAGCGGCAGTTCCAAGCGCCAGCAGATCTGCGCCGGCCAGGCTGGCCAGGCGGATAACGACGCCGGCGGCCGCGGCAGCACCGAGGCACAGCAGGAGCCACGGAAGCGTGACGTCTGCACCGGGACCGGTGAAGTGCAGCAGCGCACCCCGCAGGGACAGGTTGTCCACGTAGCCTCCCCCGCCAACCCGTGAGGTGTCCGGCAGCAGCTCGCCCCAGTAGATTTTCGATTCCCTGGGCAGAATCAGGAAACCCAGCCCGAAAGTAGCCAGGAACCCGAAGGCCATGTTCCGCAGACCCCGCCAGTCGCCGCGGATCAGGAAATAGACTGCGAACGCGAGGGGCGTAAGTTTCAACCCGGCTGCCACGCCGGTGAGCAGCCCCCGCGGCCACTGCGCGTTCCGGTTCAGGAAATCGACCATGACCAGGGCAAACAGGATGATGTTGACCTGTCCCAGCGCCAGCGTGTCACGCCAGGGTCCCAGCGCTGCGACCAGGCCAAACACCACAAGGACCGCCGGCCGAAGCCAAAAGCCCTTGAGCACGGCCCGGACGCTGCCGGCCCCGCTGAAGAAGGACACCAGCCACAGTGCGGTCAGCGCCGTGAGCAGCAGGGAAATGCTGAAGAAGATGTTGAAGCCGACCACGTCCCCGAAGGGGGCAAGGACAGCGAACAGCAGGGCGGCGGCGGGCGGATAGGTGAACATCAGTTCCGGGTTGGGCGGGTTCGGTATGCCTACCGAATACAGTTCACCGCTGGCTTTCAGGACCGTCTGGCCGCCGGCCACATACACGCGGAAGTCGATGCCGTCCCGCGGAGCCAGGGTGAGGGCCAGCGCCAGCAGTCCGGCGCACACTGCGGCCGCGGCCAGCACCAGCACGGCACCCGCGGCCTGTGAACGCAGTCCCTGCGGCATCCGCTTCCTTCCTGCGCCGCTGCCGGTCGGCAAGCGGACGAGCGAGCCACACTCTACCTGCCGGCCGCGGCGTGGAAGGCTGCACGCTGGAATTTCGGCGCCGGTGATCCCGGATTGAGACGCGGCAGCAGGCGCCGGCGGGCAGCAGCCGGCACCTGCCGCTACCGTTGTCAGTAGAGCGTGCAGGATAAGCGCCCCGCAGCCTCCCGGCGGCGGAATCCCCATAAGGAGAACAGTGAGCAGCACAGATCCCCGGACTCCGATGCCCGGAACCATGCGGCTGGCCGCGGCAGCGTGGCTCGTTGCCGCCGTCGTCCTGGTCCTGGCAGGCGGCTCATTCCTGTTCACGGCGCAGACCCAGCGGCAGGATTCCCAGGGCCTGCTTACCCTGGGCATCCTGGGCATCGCCTTGGGCGCCCTCACCGCCTTCTACGCACTGCGGCTCCGCGCCGGAAAGCGCAGCAGCCGCGAAACGCTGACTACCCTGGGCCTGATAGCCGGTGTACCGCTGCTCTTCCGCGGCCCCTCGCTCATGGCGCTCGGTGTGCTTCTGCTGGCCTGTGCCGTCCTGCTCTGGCTGCCGCAGAGCACCAGGTTCTACAACCAGACGGATCCCAAGGTCCGCCGGCGCCGCCTGAGCGGCCGCCGCTGAACCTTGGGGTCCGTCCCTAACCCGGCAGCAGGTGCTAGAGCTGCTTCAGGGCCTGGTCCAGGTCTGCAATGAGGTCCTCAACGTCCTCAATGCCGACGGAGAGCCGCAGGAGGTTCTCCGGCACCGCCAGCTCCGTGCCCTTCACGGAGGCATGGGTCATTTCCGAGGGGTAGTTCATCAGGGACTCCACCCCTCCCAGAGACTCTGCGAGGGTGAACACCTTCGTGGACTCGGCCACCTTGCGGGCTGCGGCTTCTCCGCCCTTGAAGCTCACGGAGACCATACCGCCGAAATCCTTCATCCGGGCCTTGGCCAGGTCATGTCCGGGGTGGTTTTCCAGGCCCGGATAGAGCACCGTTTCAACGGCGGGCTGTTCCTGCAGCCAGCGCGCCACCGCCATGGCGTTGGAGGAATGCCGGTCCATCCGCACGCCCAGGGTCTTCAGGCCCCGGGTGGTCAGCCACGCTTCCATCGGCGCTGAGACGGCACCAACCGCGTACTGGATGAATCCGATCTTCTCGGCCGCGTCGTCGTCGTTCAGGATCACGGCGCCGCCCACGGCGTCGGAGTGTCCGCCGATGTACTTGGTGGTGGAATGCACCACGATGTCCGCGCCGAAGGCCAGGGGCTGCTGCAGGTACGGGGACGCGAAGGTGTTGTCCACTACCAGGAGGGCACCGGCGCCGTGGGCGGCCTGCGCCACGGCGGCGATGTCCGAGATCTTCATCATCGGGTTCGACGGCGTTTCCAGCCACACCATCTTGGTGTTCCCGGCGGCGATGGCGGCTTCCAGGGCAGCGGCGTCGGACATGTCCACGGCCGCGTTGGTAACGCCCCAGACCGAAAGTACCCGGTTGATCAGGCGGTAGGTTCCGCCGTAGGCGTCGTTACCCAGGACAATGTGGTCTCCGGGCGCCAGCAGGGCGCGGATCAGGGCGTCCTCGGCAGCCAGGCCGGAGCTGAAGGAGAACGCGTGGCGTCCGCCTTCCAAGGCTGCGAGCTGTGCCTGCAGCGAATCCCGGGTGGGGTTGGTGCCGCGGCCGTATTCGTAGCCGTTGCGCAGGCCGCCAATGCCGTCCTGCGCGTAGGTGGTGCTTTGGTACAGCGGCGGGATCACGGCACCGGTGGTGGGGTCCGGGCTCTGGCCGGCGTGGATGGCGCGGGTGTTGAAGCCTTCAGTCATGGTTTTTCCTCCTGTGCCGGATGAGGCGGCGGTCGGGGTTGGTCTCTGCGGGCCTAGGCGCTGAGGTAGGCCAGCAGGTCGCGGCGGGTGAGGATGCCGTGCCAGCCTCCGCCGGAGGCGACCAGCAGGGTGTCCGCGTCAGCCAGGCGTTCCATGGCGGCGGACACGGGTTCAGCGGCTCCGATCTGCGACAGCTTGGCCGAGAGGTGCTCGCTGACCGGGTCAGAGGGCTTGGCTTCGCCGCGGAAGAGCTTCTCCGTCAGCGAGCGCTCGTCCACCGAGCCGTGCACTTCACCGAGCACTGCGGGCGGTTCGTGCGCGAGCACCGGAAGCGCGCTGCCGTGCCGGGCCAGCAGTTCCACTGCCTCCAGCACTGTGGCGGTCTTCGGCACGTACGGTGCCTCTTCCGCGCCGCGGGCGGCCAGGACGTCGGCAACGGTGGCGTCCTGCTCCGTGCCGGCCAGGAAACCGTGGGACTTCATCCAGCCGTCGTTGAAGATTTTGCCAATGTAGCCGCGGCCGCTGTCCGGCAGCAGGACCACCATGACGTCGTCGGGACCCAGCTCCTTGGCGGCGCGCAGCGCAGCGACTACGGCCATGCCGGAGGAGCCGCCCACCAGCAGGCCTTCCTCGCGGGCCAGGCGGCGGGTCATGGCGAAGGACTCGGCGTCGTTGACGGCAATGACCTCATCGGGAACCGACGGATCGTAGTTGCCGGGCCACATGTCTTCGCCCACGCCCTCGACGAAGTACGGGCGCCCGGTCCCGCCGGAGTACACCGATCCGTCCGGATCCGCGGCGATGATTTTCACCGGTCCGGAGGCGCGGTCCGCAGAGACTTCCTTCAGGTAGCGTCCGGTGCCGGTGATGGTTCCGCCGGTGCCTGCACCCGCGACGAAGTGGGTGAGCTTGCCCTCGGTGTCGTTCCAGATTTCGGGTCCGGTGGACTCGTAGTGGCTGGCGGGAGCGGCCGGGTTGGAGAACTGGTCCGGCTTGTAGGCACCGTCGATTTCGCGGACCAGGCGGTCGGAGACACCGTAGTAGGACTCGGGGCTTTCGGGAGCGACGGCGGTGGGCGTCACTACAACCTCGGCACCGTAGGCGCGCAGCACGTCGCGCTTTTCAACGCCAACCTTGTCCGGGGTTACGAAGATGCAGTTGTAGCCCTTCTGCTGGGCTACCAGTGCCAGGCCAACGCCGGTGTTGCCGCTGGTCGGCTCAACCACTGTGCCGCCCGGGCGGAGTTTGCCTTCCGCCTCGGCCGCTTCGATCATCTTCACGGCGATGCGGTCCTTGATGGATCCGCCGGGGTTGAGGTACTCCAGTTTCACCAGCACCGTGGCTTGAATGCCTTCGGTGACGTGGTGGAGTTTCACCAGCGGGGTGTTGCCGATCAGGTCCAGGACAGTGTTGGCATACTTCATGGGCACCACGTTACTGGCTGTGGGGCAAAGGAACAGGCCGGGCTGAACACGGCGTAGCAAACTTGCTTACTGTCCCCCTGGTCTTGGGACAGATGTTCACTCCGGACGTGCGAGCATGGTGGCATGTCTTCCGGTTTGGCTTCCAGCAGTCGCCGCGAGTTTGAGTTTTCCCGCCCGCTGGAGCTCGCCCGCACCCTGAGGACCGTGGCGCACGGATCCGCGGATCCCACGGTGCGGATCCTGCCTGCCGGTGCGTGGCTGGCCTTCCGCACTGCCTCCGGGCCGGCCACGCTGTTTCTCTCCCAGCACGCCGGAGCACTTCATGCTGCCGCACGGGTGTCTGCCCGGGCATGGGGCCCGGGCTCCGCGGAGGCCCTCGCCACGGTACCGGCGCTGCTCGGTGAGTATGACGACTGGTCTGCCTTTGACGAGCCGGCGTTCCTGGCTACGCTGCCCGCGGCGCTGCGGGAAGCGCGGCGGCGGCATCCCGGCCTGCGGCTGCCCAGCACGGGACGGATGCTGCAGACGCTGGTGCCGGTGGTGCTGGGACAGAAGGTCACACAGATGGAAGCCGTGCACGCCTGGCGTTACCTGGTGCAGCGCTTCGGTGAGCCGGCTCCCGGTCCGGTGCCGCAGGGCCTGATGCTGCCCCCGGATGCTGCCGGCTGGCGGCGGGTTCCCAGCTGGGAATGGCACCGGGCCGGTGTTGATTCGCACCGTTCCCGCACCATCCTGCTCGCCTGCGCGTCGGCGTCGGGCCTGGAACGCCTGGCTGCCCTGCCGGCCGGTGAGAAGGTCAGCGCCAAGCTGCAGTCCCTGCCGGGTATTGGGCCGTGGAGCGCCGCCGAAATCCTGCAGCGCACGCACGGTGCCGCGGACCTCGTCGCCGTCGGTGACTTCCATCTGGCGGCAGAGGTGGGAGCCGCGCTTACCGGGAAGCGGACAGACGACGCCGGCATGCTGGCACTGCTGGAACCCTGGCGCGGCCACCGGCAGCGGGTGGTGCGCCTGATCGGTGTGACCGGCTTCCGCAAGCAGGCGTGGGGTCCGCGGCTGGCTCCGCAGGACCACCGCTGGCACTGACCGTTTTCGGGCGCTGCCGGTTCGCCTAAAGTTGGACAGATGAGCGCACCCGTAGACCTGACAGCCGTATTCGTTCCCAATCCCGGAGAGTTCTTCCGGGTCAAGCTGGCCCTGGAGATTGCCATCGAGCAGGTCCAGGCTGAAAAAGGCTGCCTCCGGTACGAAATCACGGAGGAATCCGAAGACCGGATTGTCCTGACCGAGCAGTGGGCTTCCGAGGAGGACCTGGCGCGCCACGCGGCCGGCTCCGCCAAACAGGACCTGGACGAATCCCTCAGTGCCCTGCTGGCCGAGCCGGTAGCCCTGCACCGCGGCTGATCTGTTTTCCCGGGCCGCCTCCTGCGCAGCCCGGGAAAACGCGCAGGGCTACGGGCTGATCTCCAGGCGGTGGATGGAGTCCGGCTCTGCACCGAAGCGGCGCAGGACCGCCGCAACTGCTTCCTCATGTTCGTCGTCGACGGCTGCGTAGACGCGCATCCGGTCCTCGAAATCCAGCTTTCGGACATCGGAGCGGAACACTTCGGTATGGACCCGCCCGGTGTAGACCGTGGTCTCCATCAGTTCAATGGACCGTGCTCCGGCCATCAGCAGTGCGTCGCGCAGTCCGTCGATCCGGTCGGTATTGACGCTGGCACTGATGATGTGGCGGGCTTCCCGGGGCCGATCTGCTTCCTCGTCCCGCGGAGCACCGGCACCGCGGCCGCTGGTGGTGGGGCGGGCAATGACGCCGCTGAGTGAATACGCCGCCTGGCCCTGCTGCACCTTGTCCAGTGAGTCCTGTTCCGGACCCGGTTCGCGCAGGCCGATGGTCCTGTTGATGAGCGCTGCAGCCAGCCAGCTAAGCACAAACGAGAACACCACAACACAGACGATCGCCACGATCTGGTGCCACAGCAGGATGCCCCCGCCGCCGGTCAACAGGCCGTCCGCGCTGACCGGGTTCACCTTGCTGTCTGCGAAGAACCCCAGCAGGAAGGTGCCCGTCAGGCCGCCCACAAAGTGCACGGCAATCACATCCAGCGCATCGTCATAGCGAAGCAGGTGCTTGAGCCGGACTGAGAAGCAGCAGACACACCCTGCAATCAGCCCGATGAGCAGTGCTGAACCGGTACTGACGAATCCGGCGCACGGGGTGATGGTGGCCAGGCCGGCCACCGCTCCGGATACCCCGCCCACCAGGGTGGAATGCCCGCTGGTAATGCGTTCAACAATCAGCCAGGTAAGCATTGCGGCGCCGCCGGCTGCGTGTGTGTTCAACAGGGCCTGAGCGGCGATTCCGTCAGCCGCCAAGCCGTCACCGGCATTGAAGCCGAACCAGCCGAACCACAGGATGCCTGCGCCCACCAGCATCAGGGGCAGGTTGTTGGGCGAGGTCTTGATGCTGGGCCAGCCCCGGCGGCGGCCCACCACCAGCAGGACTGCCACAGCAGCTGCCCCGGCGGAGGCATGCACCACCAGTCCCCCGGCCCAGTCCTGGGCACCGAGCTGCGTCAGCCAGCCCTTGGGGTTCCAGAGCCAGCGGGCGACCTGCGGGTAGATGACTACGGAAAAGACCACCAGGAAAACCGTCCACCCGGCGAACTTCAGCCGTCCAGCGGTGGCACCGGTGAGCAGTGCAGGCGTGATGATGGCGAACATCGTCTGGTAGGCCACGAACGCCAGCGTTGGAATGGTCACTCCTGCCGCCACCGTGTGGAACTGCGGCGTATCGAGTTCCAGCAGGGCGAAGGCATCAAACTCGCCCAGCACCGAGTTTCCCTTGTTGCTGAAGGCCAGCGTGTAGCCCACCAGCACCCAGGTGAGCGTGATGACCCCCAGCGGAATGATGTTCTGCATCATCATGGTCAGCACGTTCCGTACCGGGACCATCCCCCCGTAGAACAGGGCAAGCCCCGGAGTCATGAACAGCACCAGTCCGGCGCACACCAGCACCCAGGCGGTATCGGCCCCGTTCACGGCGTGCCTCCGGCGGGCGGCCGGATCCCGGGCCTGCTCGGCGGAGGTGCTGTTGAGTCCCGCCAGAAGGTTTTACCCCCGTGCCGGCGGCCGGTGATTTCGCGCATGTGATCCCCGCTTCCAACTCGTGTCCCGCATGAGTGGTGCCTCCGGAGGTCCATGAGTCTGGAGGGGCCTCTCCGGCGCATCGAGTCTAGCGAGGCGGATCCGGCAGGAGGAAGATCCGGGCGCGCAAAGGGCCGCCGGGGAACGCAAATGGTGCTTCAGCCGTCCCGGCGGCCCATTGCAGGCGGAGCTTAGTTGGCGTTGGCCCCGGTGACTCCGTGCGGGTCAATGACGTACTTCCTGGCTGCACCGGAGTCGAACTCGCGGTAGGCCTCCGGCGCATCGTCAAGGCGGATGGCAGTGGCGTTCACGGCCTTGGCGATCTGCACCCTGTCGTTGAGGATGGCCATCATCAGGTCCCGGTTGTACTTCATGACCGGACACTGGCCGGTGGTGAAGGACAACGACTTCGCCCAGCCGGTTCCCAGGCTCAGGGAAAGCGAACCAACCTTCGCCGCTTCGTCGATTCCGCCTGGATCACCGGTGACGTAGAGGCCCGGAATGCCAAGGGCTCCGCCTGCAGCGGTGATGTCCATGAGCGAGTTCAGGACGGTAGCCGGCGCTTCCTGGCCGGCGCCGTGTCCATGCCCGCGCGCTTCGAAGCCCACGGCATCCACACCGCAGTCCACCTCCGGAACACCGAGGATCTGCTCGATCTGGTCCCGGGGATCCCCCTTGGACACATCCACGGTTTCACAGCCGAAGCTGCGTGCCTGCGCCAGGCGGTCCTCGTTGAGGTCGCCAACGATGACGACGGCGGCGCCCAGCAGCTGGGCACCTGCGGCGGCGGCAAGCCCCACCGGGCCGGCTCCGGCGATGTAGACCGTAGACCCGGTGCGTACGCCTGCGGTGACGGCTCCGTGATAACCGGTGGGGAAGATGTCGGAGAGCATGGTCAGGTCCATGATCTTTTCCATCGCCTGGTCAGAGTCCGGGAACTTCAGCAGGTTCCAGTCCGCGTAGGGCACCAGTGCGTATTCGGCCTGGCCGCCCACCCAGCCGCCCATGTCCACGTAGCCGTAGGCGCTGCCGGGCCGGTCCGGGTTCACATTCAGGCAAATGCCGGTTTTGCGTTCCTTGCAGTTTCGGCAGCGGCCGCAGGAAATGTTGAAGGGGACGGAGACCACGTCGCCAACCTTGATAAATTCAACATCCGGACCGGTTTCCACTACCTCGCCGGTAATTTCGTGGCCCAGGATCAGGTTGGCCGGTGCCGTGGTGCGGCCGCGGACCATGTGCTGGTCGGAGCCGCAGATGTTGGTGGTCAGAACCTTCAGGATGGCTGCGTGGGGCAGTTTCCGGCCCACGTTGGCCGGGTTCACTCCCGGACCGTCCTTCAGCTCGAAGGTGGGGTAGTCGATGTCCTGGACTTCCACGACACCGGGTTCGATGTAAGCAACTGCTCGATTACCGCTCATTGGTATTCCTCGCCTTGTAACCTTGGTCGACGTTGACTGGGTTCCCCGGCGGACGGGCAGCCGGCGGCCGCGCGGCTCCCCCGGGTTGTCCGAGCCTACAACCCGGATCTGCTCGCGGCTAGGGGAAATATCGCCGTCGAATTCCGG
>JBELYP010000087.1:0-13984 GCA_040273995.1 Arthrobacter sp. | reverse complement strand
GGCGATGCCGCGGACTACGAATGGGCTTCGGATCCGAAGATCCGGGACGTGATGAGCGGCCTGGTGCAGGAAGTGGACTGGAACGCCCAGGTCTCCTCCCTTTCCGGCGGCCAGCGCCGCCGCGTGGCGCTGGCGAAGCTGCTGATGGGCGATGACGACGTCATCATGCTCGACGAGCCCACCAACCACCTCGACGTCGAAGGCGTGGCATGGCTGGCCCGGCACCTGAAGCAGCGCTGGCGGGCCACTGACGGCGCCCTGCTGGTGGTCACCCACGACCGCTGGTTCCTTGACGAAGTGTGCACCCGCACCTGGGAGGTGCACGACGCCGTCGTCGAGCCCTTTGACGGCGGGTACGCCGCCTACGTGCTGGCCCGCGCCGAACGCGACCGGATGGCTGCCGTCGTCGAGAACAAGCGCCAGCAGCTGATCAAGAAGGAACTGGCCTGGCTGCGCCGCGGCGCCCCCGCCCGGACTTCCAAGCCGAAGTTCCGCATTGAGGCCGCCAACACCCTGATTGCCGACGTGCCCGAGCCCCGGGACACCCTGTCGCTGAACAAGATGGCGACGGCGCGGCTGGGCAAGGACGTCCTGGACCTGGAGAACGTGTCCCTGGAGCTGGGGGACACCCAGCTCTTCCGGAACATCACCCTGCGGCTGGCTCCGGGCCAGCGGCTGGGCATCGTGGGTGTGAACGGCGCCGGCAAGACCACCCTGCTGCGCCTGCTCAACGGCACTGTTGAACCGACGTCGGGCCGGCTGAAGCGCGGCAAGACCGTGCAGACCGCCGTGCTGACCCAGGAAGTGCGCGAACTGGATGAGGTAGCGGACCTGCGCGTCATCGAGGTGATCGAGAAGGAGAAGCGCGTCTTCAACGTGGGCGGACGCGAACTTTCCGCCGGGCAGCTCGTGGAGCAGCTGGGCTTCAGCTCCCAGCGGCAGTGGACCCCGGTGCGCGAACTTTCCGGCGGCGAAAGGCGGCGGCTGCAGCTGCTGCGCCTGCTGGTGGGGGAGCCGAACGTGCTGATGCTCGACGAACCGACCAACGACCTGGACACCGACACCCTGGCCGCCGTGGAAGACGTGCTGGACGGCTGGCCCGGAACCCTGGTGGTGGTCTCGCACGACCGCTACCTGCTGGAGCGGGTCACTGATACCCAGATGGCACTGCTCGGCGACGGAAAGCTGCGGGACCTGCCCGGCGGCGTCGACCAATACCTGGAACTGCGTGAAGCCGCACTCGCCTCCGGCGCCGGCGGCGGCAGCTCCTCGCAGGCCAGCCGGGCCGCTCAGGCAGGCGCCTCCCGCCCCGATGCCGCTCCGGGCGCCGCCGCCACCGCTGTTGCCGGGTCCGCCCACTCTGAGGCAGACAAGCGCAGCGCCCGCAAGGACCTCACCCGGATCGAGCGGCAGCTGACCAAGCTGGCCGGGCAGTCGGAGAAGATCCACGAGCAGATGAACAAGGAGACCGCCGGGGGCAGCCCGGACTTCGAGGTGCTCGCGGACCTGAACGCGAAGCTGCAGGCCGTGGCGGCGGAGCAGGAGGAGCTGGAAATGCAGTGGCTCGAAGCTTCGGAGATCCTCGAGTAACCCCCCGAGATAACAGAAACTGCACGTATCAGCGCTGATACGTGCAGTTTCTGTCATCTCGATTGGCGGGGAGGGGCTTCAGCCGTCGACGCCGGCGGCCGGGCTTTCGGTGGCCAGCAGCTCGGGCAGCACGTGGTCGCGCAGCAGCGGCGAGATGTCGCTGCGCGCGAAAGCTTCCGCGGGAGTCAGCCAGAGCGTTTCCTCGATTTCCGCGGCGGCCTGCGGTGCCGGGGTGCTTCCGGTGCCGCGGGGTCCGGGCAGGCTGAGCGAGAACAGGCCGGCGTCGATGTACGTGTTGGCTTCGTTGGCAGCCGGGCCGTACCAGCGGCCTATGTCCGCCAGGTCGGCTGGGGTGACGGACAATCCCAGTTCCTCGTTCACCTCGCGGGCGGCGGCGGTGCGGAAGTCCTCACCGGTCTCCAGCTTGCCGCCGGGCTGCATGAACTTCCGGGTTCCGCGCTTGCGGACCAGCAGGATGCGTCCGTCAGAGTCCCGTACCAGCACGGCGGAGAGGGTCAGCACCAGCGGAATTCCGCCGCCGGCAATATGGCCCAGGGTCGGTTCCTTCTGCAGGCCGGTGAGGCCGTTCCAGGACAGGTTCACCAGGTGGGCGGCCACCGTGGCCTTGTCCGGAGTGCGCGCATCCAGCCACCACTGGCCGGTCATGGCGACCATCCCCACCAGCATCTGCGCGTACATTCCGCCCACCTCGGCACTCAGTCCGCGGCTGCCGAATTCCTTGGAAAGGATGTGCTCCACGTCCGCAGCGATGCGGGACAGCAGGGTGGAGAAGGTTCCTTCGGGCTGGGACGGGGGAGCATCCCGCACGAGGATGCGGAAACCGTCGGTGTGGTTTTCAATGTAGTCAAGCAGGGAGTAGGCGGCCCGTTCCAGCAGTACCCGGGGGCCGGCGTCGGCCCCGAGGGCCTCCGTGATAGCTGCCAGCAGCCGGTCGAACTCGGTGTCCACCACCTCGGTGTACAGCGCTTCCTTGGAACCGAAGTGCTCGTAGACCACCGGCTTGGACACACCGGCACCGGCGGCAATGTCCTCGATGGTTGCGCCCTCGAGCCCCCGGAGGGCGAAAAGCGAACGCGCGACGCCGATCAGCTGGGCCCGCCGCTGGACACCTGTCATACGCGGCCGTGACCGCGCAGTTGTTATTCTCGCCACTGTCCCAGTCTACGCACCGGCGCTAACCACCGGCGCGGGCGGCAGGCGCCCCAAGTCGCGGAGCAGGGTTCGGACGTGGCAAACTGGACTCTTGTGTGCGGCATCAGCCGCACATTTTCCGCCCTGGTGTAACGGCAGCACCCCGGCCTTTGGAGCCGTGGAGTATAGGTTCGAATCCTATGGGCGGAACGCTGGGAAGCAGCCGCATGGTGCGGAGGGGACTGCCCCGGCGCCGACGCCGGATAACGTGTAGGAGCGCCTTTTCGTGAGCATGCAGGATACGCAGGGTACCGGAGACAACGAAGGCGCCGTGCCTGCTGCGGTGATTGTCCTCGCGGCCGGGGCCGGAACCCGGATGAAATCCCGGACCCCCAAGATCCTCCATCCCGTCGGCGGAATTTCCATGGTGGGCCACGCCCTGAACGCGGCACAGGCACTGCATCCGCGAACCCTGGCCGTTGTTGTGCGCCATGAGCGGGACCAGGTGGCCTCCCATATCGCCTCCCTGATGCCCGGAGCCATGATCGTGGACCAGGACGAGGTCCCCGGCACCGGACGCGCCGTGCAGGCCGCCGTAGAAGCCGTCGACGCACTCAGCCCGCTGGAAGGAACCGTAGTGGTGACCTACGGCGACGTGCCGCTGCTGGACGCCGGCACGCTGCGCGAACTGGTGGCAGTGCACAACGTTGATTCCAACGCCGTCACCGTCCTCACCGCCCGCGTGGCGGATCCCGCCGGCTACGGAAGGGTGATGCGAGCCGAAGACGGAACCGTCACCGGCATCGTGGAGCAGAAGGACGCCACGGCCGAGCAGCTGGCCGTCAATGAGATTAACTCCGGCATCTACGCCTTCGACGCCGCTGTGCTGCGCTCCGCGCTGGCCCGGGTCAGCACCGACAACGCCCAGGGCGAGATGTACCTGACCGATGTCCTGGCGATCGCCCGGGCAGACGGCGGCCGGGTTGCCGCCGTGGTAACCACAGACCAGTGGCAGGTGGAAGGCGCCAACGACCGGGTTCAGCTCGCGGCCCTGAACGCCGAGCACAACCGGCGGACCCTCATCCGCTGGATGCGTGCCGGCGTCACGGTTGTTGATCCCGCCACCACCTGGATCGACTCAACCGTTACCCTGGACGAAGACGTCACCATCCTGCCCGGCACCCAGCTGCACGGCAGCACCACAGTGGCGCGCGACGCCGTCGTCGGTCCGGACACCACCCTCACCAACGTTGTCATCGGCGAAGGCGCCAAGGTGATCCGCACCCACGGTTCCGACGCCGTCATTGGCGCCGGTGCCGACGTCGGGCCCTTCGCCTACCTGCGCCCCGGCACACAGCTGGGCGAGCGGGGCAAGATCGGCACGTTCGTGGAAACCAAGAACGCGCAGATTGGCACCGGCTCCAAGGTCCCGCACCTTTCCTATGTGGGGGACGCCACCATCGGCGAGCACTCGAACATTGGCGCCGCCTCCGTCTTCGTCAATTACGACGGCGAAAAGAAGCACCACACCACCGTTGGATCGCACGTGCGGATGGGCAGCGACAACATGTATGTGGCGCCCGTCACCGTGGGGGACGGGGCGTACAGTGGAGCTGGAACGGTGATCCGCAAGGACGTTCCGGCGGGCTCGCTGGCCATCAACGTTGCACCGCAGCGCAACCTCGAAAACTGGGTGGCGGCCAACCGCCCCGGCTCCGCTGCGGCACAGGCCGCCGAGCGCGCCCAGACACAGACTTCCCTCTCCGGTACTGATATCCCCACGCGAGAAAGCGAACAGTCATGAGCAGCGTAATCACCGCACAAGGTGAAAAAAGGCTTGTCCTAGCGTCAGGACGGGCACACCCTGAGCTGGCGGAGGAAGTGGCCAAGTGTCTCGATACGGAGATGCTGCCGCTTGCTGCCTATGACTTCGCCAACGGCGAGATCTACGTGCGTCCGGGCGAGAGCGTCCGCGGCAAGGATGTGTTTGTCATCCAGGCCCACCCGGCGCCGCTGAACAACTGGCTGATGGAACAGCTGATCATGATTGATGCGCTCAAGCGTGCCTCGGCCCAGCGCATCACCGTGGTTTCCCCGTTCTACCCGTACGCCCGCCAGGACAAGAAGGGCCGCGGCCGCGAGCCGATCTCCGCCCGCCTGGTGGCAGACCTGTACAAGACCGCCGGTGCAGACCGCATCATGAGCGTGGACCTGCACACCTCGCAGATCCAGGGCTTCTTCGACGGCCCGGTGGACCACCTGATGGCCATCCCGCTGCTGGCTGACTACATCCGCACCCGGGTGGACGTTTCGAACGTCACCGTGGTTTCCCCGGACACCGGCCGCGTCCGCGTTGCCGAGCAGTGGGCCGAACGCCTGGGCGGCGCTCCGCTGGCCTTCGTGCACAAGAGCCGGGACCTGACCGTGCCCAACCAGGCTGTTTCCAAGCAGGTTGTCGGCCAGATCGAAGGCCGCACCTGCGTGCTGATCGACGACATGATCGACACCGGCGGAACCATTGCCGGCGCGGTGCGCGTGCTCAAGGAAGCAGGCGCCAAGGACGTCATTATCGCCGCGACGCACGCCGTATTCTCGGATCCGGCTGCCCGCACCCTGGCGGAGTCCGGTGCCCGCGAAGTGGTGGTCACCAACACCCTGCCGATTCCGGTCAACAAGCGCTTCGAGCAGCTCACCGTGCTGTCCATCGCGCCGCTGATCGCCCGCGCCATCCGCGAGGTCTTCGAAGACGGTTCCGTGACGAGCCTCTTCGACGGCAAGGCCTAGTCCTTACTAGTTCCTTCCATCGAGAGGGCAGTTGCGGCTCGTTTCAGGCCTGATACGAGCCGCAACTGCCCTTTCGGCGGTTAACCGGGAGGGGCGGAATCCCCGGCGGCGGGATGCTGGTAGGATTATGTCCGATGCCTAGGCGAGGGAGGCCCCGGACTTTTCCGGCGGACCTCCGTTATCGACGGTGGCTGGCAACTTCTCAACTGCACCCGCTCCTGATCAGTTTCTGCTGACCGGACCGGAGGATGCAGCGGGTTCGTTCCGATACCGGCGCCGAATAGGCAACTGAAATCCCGGAAGAACCATCACAGGAGTTAGCAATGTCTGAGCAGAAGCTCGCAGCCACCACCCGCACCGAATTCGGCAAGGGTGCAGCCCGCAAGGCCCGCGTCGCCGGCAAGATCCCCGCAGTCATCTACGGCCACGGCGCCGACGTCATGCACATCCTGCTGCCCGCCCGCGAAACCACGCTGGCCGTCCGCACCCCGAACGCGCTGCTGGAAATCGACGTCGACGGTGAAGGCCACCTGGCCCTGGCCAAGGACATCCAGCGCGATCCGATCAAGCAGATCATCGAGCACATCGACCTCCTGACCGTCCAGAAGGGCGAAAAGGTTGACGTCGAGGTCAACGTCCACGTTGAAGGCGAAGTTGCACCGGGCGCCGTGTACAACCAGGAAGCCGTGACCGTCCTCGTGTCCGCAGACGCCACCAACCTGCCGGAGACCGTTACCGTGTCCGTCGAAGGCCGTGCCGCCGGTGAGCACATCCACGCCGGTGACATCGAACTGCCTGCCGGCGTCGAGCTGCTGCTGGATCCGGAGACCATGGTCATCAACATCTCCGAGCCGGTTGTCGCCGCTGCTGACGAAGCCGCTGAAGAGGCTCCGGCCGCAGAAGCTGCTGACGAGGCGTAGTCCTTCTTGACCAGCAATACCTGGCTTGTAGCCGGGCTCGGGAACCCCGGGCCCGGCTACAGCCGTAACCGGCACAATGTTGGCCAGATGGTCCTGGACGAGCTGGCTTCCCGTATGGGCGGCAGGTTCAAGGCGCACAAGTCCCGTGCACAGGTCCTCGAAGGCCGGATCGGCATCGGCGGGCCCCGGGTGGTCCTTGCCAAACCGCTGACGTACATGAACCTCTCCGGCGGGCCTGTCTCGTCGCTGGCGCGGTTCTACGGAATTGAACCGGAGAACGTAGTCGCCGTTCATGACGAAATCGACATTCCGTTCAACTCCGTCAAGCTCAAACTTGGCGGCGGCGAAGGCGGGCACAACGGCCTGCGGGACATTTCCAAGGCTCTGGGCACCAAGGACTACCTCCGAGTACGGGTTGGCGTGGGCCGGCCCCCCGGACGGATGGACACTGCCGACTGGGTCCTGAAGGACTTCGGGTCAGCCGAATCGAAGGAGCTGCCGTTCCTGGTTTCCGACGGCGCGGACGCCGTTGAGCTGCTGCTTTCGGACGGTCTGCTCGCAGCCCAGCAGAAGTTCCACACCGGCGCCTAGGGGTGCTTCCGCACCCCCGGTACGGACGAGTAGTCCGACGCCGATAATCGGGTATATGACCCGTGTAAAAGGGGCGTCGCAGGGGCATTGTTTGGGCCATGGAGCGGGCCTACACTGGCGGTAGCCTTCGGGCTCCTGAAGCGGGGCCGGCGTCGGGAGGCCTCCGAGACTGGGCCACCCCCATCCCGGCGCCGGTCCCTTATCAGTATTGAGCTGCAGCAGTATCGAGCTGCAGCGGTTTGCAGCAGTTCCATCCCAGGCATCGCTCGGCATCCTCAGGCCCGCCCACCAGTACCGCCGGCGCACAGCCGCGAACCCCGCCGGCGACCTCCTGTCCTCCTGTAATTCTTTGCTCCGCAATTCACCGGGCCGGAATGCGCGCCACGTGCAACTGCATGCCTTCCTATGGGAGCGGATGAAGCGTACTCTTGCGCAGTGGAACGGTGGCCGCAGACATACGTGGCGGCCCCGTGCAGGCGCGCGTACGGGGGGAATGAATTATGGGAAGGCCTGCTTCGGGCAGTTGTAGCCGGCGGTGCTGGCGGACGGCCTGCCGGGTATGAGCCTGCCCAGACCGTTCACGAGACTTATTGGCCGCGACGGCATGCTGAGCCGCCTGGGATCTGCGCTGTCAGAGGGACAGGGGGCGCTGATCGTGGGGCCGCCCGGTGTGGGAAAGACCGCGCTGGCGGCGGCCCTGGCGGACCGTGTTTCCGGGTACCGGGTAGAGGCACTCTACGGCACCGATGTCTCCCGGCGCAGCCCGTACGGCGCGCTGGCACCGCTGCTGAGCGAGTTGCCCCGGACCTGCGAAATGAACCCGGTGCGGGTATTGCAGGAGGTCAGCAGGCTCCTGCGCTCCAAATCCGGTGACGCGCCGCTGCTGCTGGTAGTAGACGACGCCGATAAGCTTGACGAGCTCTCCGTCCAGGTGATTTCGCAGCTGGTACGGGCCGGTGACGCCCTGGCTGTGGTCACTGTCACCGACCTGCTCCAGGCAGATCCCGGGGTCCTGGCACTGTGGGCAGATGGACACTTGCAGCGTTTGGACCTGGCTGCGCTGCTGCCGGATGAAACCCGGACGCTGATGGAGCGGATGCTTGGCGGTCGCGTCTCCGAACCGGCTGCACGCGAGATGTGGAAGGAAACCCAGGGCAACCCGCACTTCACCATCCTCATGACTGAGGAACAGGTGCAGCGGCACAGGCTGGTGCGCTCGGATGCCACCTGGGTGCGGGCCCGGCCCTACGTGCATACCGGAGCAGTGGCCGAGCTTGTTTCCACCCGGTTGTCCCGGCTGCCCGAAGACCAGCTCAAGGTTGTTGAGGTGCTTTCCCATGTCAGCCCGCTGCCGCTTTCCCTGCTGCTGCGGCTCGCGGACCCGGAAACGGTTGATGCCCTGGAGGAAGATGGAACGGTGGTGCCTGTACGCGGCGCCGTTCCCGCTGTAAAGCTGGGCAGTCCGCTGCTAGCCGCCGTCGTTGTTGCCAACATCCCGCTGGGCCGCAGCCACCAGCTGTGGAAGGAGGTTTCAGGCGGGCTGGAAAATCCGGAAGCACTGGAACCTGGAGCGCTGGCGGGCTACGTCTCCTGGTCGCTGGCATGTGAAGCCGAAGCGCCGGAACCTGATGTCCTGCGGGCGGCACGGTTCGCCAACGATTCCGGAGATCCTTCCGGCGCCCTGCGCTTTGTGCGGTCCGTCGAGAGCCGCAGCCGCAGCCAGGAACTTGTCTGCGAGGAAATCCGGGCGTTTATGGCGCTGGGGGATCACCGGGGCGCCTACGAAGTCCTGATTTGTTGTGAAGCTGCCTTCTCTCCGGGGGACCCGGCGTGGATCACATTGATGACCCAGAAGGCGGTACTGCTGCGCAGCCTGGAAAAACCGGATGCCCACCGGCGCGTGCTGGAGCTGCTCCGGACCGGCCATCCGGACCGGCCCCCGCTTGACGCGGAAGCGGCGGCGCTGATCGACTTCACCGAAGCGGAACTGCTGCTCGCGGAAGGCAACTTTCCGGCAGCTGCAAAACCGCTGCAGTCGATTGCGGCCCGCAGCGGCATCTCCATTCGGATGCGGGCGCTGTCCACGGCCGCAGCAGCCGAGGCGCTTGCGGTGACGGGAAAGGCTGCCGAAGCCGTGGGGCTGCTCGATTCCTCCTGGGATCTGCTGCACGCACCGCTGCCGGCACCGGACCAGAGCTTCATTGTGACCCGCCTCTTCTACGCGCTGTACGCGGCCGGAGAACTGGACCGTGCGCTGTGCTTTGTCCGGGAAAACACGGACGGCGTCCACGAGTCCTACCGCGGCACCGCCGGCGAACTTGCCTGCGGTATCATTCACGCTGCCGCAGGTGAAGCCGACTCGGCGGTTGCCTCCCTTGCCCCGGCGATCAGCCAGCTGCGCTTCCGCGACCGGGAGGACCTGCTGCCGCTTGCCACCGCGCTGCTGGCCTACGCCCACGGTATTGCCGGCAATGACGAGCTGTCCTCCCACTACCAGGGGCTGGCGCCTCGCTTCAGACACCGGCCGTCCTGGCATGCGGAACGGGTGACCATGTTCTACCAGAACCTTTCCCGGCTGGGCAGGAGCGCGGAGACCACAGCCCGCAGCCTGATGCGCATGGCTGAGGACGCCGAGGCGCGCGGAAACATTTCCTCTGCCCTGGCCTGCTTCGAGGCCGCTGCTTCCAGCGGTGACCAGCGGGCGGCGGCGGAACTGGCCAGACTTGCTCCGAGAGCGACCGGACGCTGGGCCCAAACCCTCGGGGCGTACGGGCGGGGATTGCTGGCCGCAGACCCGCAGCTGCTGCTGGACGCAGCCGAGGGCGCGGCGGCGCTGGGGCACCACCTGCTGGCACACCGCGCCGCCGGCCTGGTACGGACCGGCGTGCCCCCGGCCGGGAGCAGCCTCATCCGCCGTGCCGCCGTCGTGGAGAACGCCGCGTACCGTAAGCTCCTGCGGGAAAACAGCATTGAGAATACGCTGCAGACACTCAGCGACTTCGACGCACGGTTGGTTCAGCTGGCTGCCGGATCGTGGTCGAGGACGCAGATCGCCGGGGATCTGCATCTCTCCCCGCGCACCGTGGACTGGCACCTGAACAAGCTGTTTCGAAAGCTGCATGTGACCGGGCGGACTGAGTTGAGGGATGTCCTGCGCTCTGCAGGGTGAGTTTGGGGGAATGATGCAAGGATTCGCTTCGCAGTCATTGGTAGGCCGGGACCCGGAAGTGGAGGCGGTACTGGCTAACCTGCGCTCGGCTGAGCTGCGCGGAGCCCTGGTGGTGGCGGAGGCCGGCATGGGCAAAAGTGCCCTGGCCAACGTGGTGGCTGCCAAACTCGCGGCGGAAATGCCGGTCCACCGGATCCATGCCAGTGCGGCCCTGACCGGGATACCTTTTGGTGCGCTGGCTCCGCTGCTGCCGGTGCTCTCAGCCGATGAGACCGATTCCCCGCTGGCGGTCATGCGGGCGCTGATGGGAAGGCTGCGGCCGGCAGCGGACGGCACCGGGATCACTCCGCTCCTGGTAGTGGACGACGCCCATACCCTGGACGAAGCCAGCGCGGACCTGCTCTCCCAGCTGATGGCCTCGGGCCGGGTCCGGATGCTTATCCTCACCCGCAGCATCACGGACATTCCGGCGGGTATACCCGCGCAGGTGTGGAGCGGCATCGTTGCCCGCCACCATCTGCTCCCGCTGACCGATCTCCAGGTGCATGAGCTCTGCTCACAGGTCCTCGCTGGTCCGGTGCTGAGCACCACCAGCGCGGAGCTGGCCCGGAGCAGCGGCGGCAACCCCATGTTCGTCCTGGCACTGATCGCCGAGACCCGGCGCACCGGCGCCCTGGCTGAGCGCCACGGCGTCTGGTTGATGGGCGCAAACGCAGATCCGCCGCAGGGACGCCTGGGAGACCTGCTCAGGGCGCAGCTCTCCGGCCTTTCCAGTGAAGAGCGCGAGGCGATGGAAATCATCTCGCTTGCCGAACCGGTGCCGGTGGCCGTGGCGTTCCGGCTCGGCCTGCACCGTTCCGTTGACGCCCTGACGGCGGCCAACCTGGTCAGCGTTGAGGACGGCGGCAGCCGCCTGCTGCGTCCCCGGCACCCGCTCTACGGCCAGCTGGTGCGGCATATGGTTCCGGCCGCGCGCAGTGCCCGCCTCCGGCAGCGGGTGCTGGAAATCATGCCCGAAGACACGGAATCGATGGACGGCCTGCTGCGCAGTGTTGGATGGTCCCTGGACTGCGGCGCCGCAGTCCCCGACGACCAGCTGCTCCGCGCGGCCTTTATGGCCAACAACTTCTTTGACAGTGACTTTGCCCTCCGGGCAGCGCGTGAAATCCAGGACCCCGGGCTGCTGCCCGCTGCCCGGGTCCAGGAGGCCCGCGCCCATTTCCAGCGCGCCCACTTCGATGCAGCCCAGGAGCTGGTTGCCGGCACGGTGGAGGCCGCTGCGGACCTGACCACCGCCAAGCTGGGCACGCTGCTGCGGGTCCAGCTCGGCCAGCGCCTGGCCAGCGCGGCCCAGGCCCAGGAATCGGCCCGCGCTGCCTGGGAGGCCGCAATCAACCGGATCGAAGCTGCAGCGGCTGCGGACGGAACGGCGGATGCTGAACTACTCGCTGACATCGCATCCTCCCGGCGCGGAGCGGGGCTGCTCGGAGCGCTGATTGAAGTATCAGAGGGCTGTTTCCGCAGCGCGTCCGCAAAAGTCGAGGCACTGCTGGAGCAGGCCCGCGCGGCGGATGACGCCGAAGCCATGATGGTGGCCTGCGCGCTGATGGGTGAAATCCATGCCGGCAGTGGCCGGGCCGAAACCGCCGTGCAGTTCACCCGCGAGGCCCTGGGTATTGTGACGCACAGCGACCACAGGTTCCTGACGTACTACCAGTTTGTGCTGCACCGCCATCTCTCGGCCCTGCTGTGGGCCGGGTACTGGGACGAAGTCCGCAGCACCGTCCACCAGGATCTTGTCACCGCTTCCCGCAGCGCCCTGCAGCTCGGCGGCACGGTGGACCTGTGCCTGGCAGTGATGGAACTGCGCCGCGGCAACGCGGCAGCGGCACTGCCCAAACTCAGTGCGGCCATTGAAGGCATGCGGACCCACGACCCGGACGGCGGCCTGTCAATGGCACTGCCCATTGCCGCCCAGCTGGCCGCTGCCGCCGGAGACACCGCCCGGGCAGACGAACTCCTGGCGGACTGGGACAGACTGGAACCCCGCGGCACCGCCAGCACACGGGTCATTGCACGGGGAAACCGCTTCGCAGCGGGGTATGCCCGCACCGGTGACCCCAAGGCCCTGACCGCGCTGCGAGAAGCAGCAGAGCACGCGGAGGAACGCGGGCTGGTGACGGCGGAGTTTGAACTGCGCTGCCTGAGCATGGCGGCAGGAGACCCCACCACCATGAGCCGGCTGCTGAAGCTCTCCGAGGACATCCAGGGCCCGCGCGGCCGGGCCGTGAATATCTTTGCCCGCGCAGTGCTGGACCAGGACGTCCACGGACTCCTGCGGTTCGCCGGTGAATCCGGCGAAACGGGGGACGCCGACGCCGCAGCCCTGGGCCCGCTGGCACTGCAGGAAGCCCTGCGGCTGGCCAAGGCGCAGGGGGACCGCGCCCAGATCCAGCGGGTCCAGCGTGCCATCGGCAAGTCTGCGGAAAACACCGGACCCGGCAGGAATGACATGGCCCCGCCGTCGCTCACCCGGCGGGAGAAGGACGTGGCGGCACTGGTGGCGAAGGGGTACCGCAACGCGGAGATCGCCGGAAAGCTCTTCCTGTCCGTGCGCACGGTGGAGGGACACATTTACCGGATCTTCGAGAAGCTGGGCATCAGCAGGCGCGAGGAACTGACCGCGGAGCTGGTGGGGGAGTAAAGGGCAGGACTGATTACCCGCCGCTTCCGGGAGACAGGCGGGTAAGGCCGAGTAACGACCCGTAGCCGGTACTCATCCGGGCTGCAGCTGCTGCTTCGTAGGGTGGAGCGCAGTATCAGAGCTCAGCCGCCCGGCTGCGGACAGAACGCAGGTCTCCAAAATGCACCCTTCCCCAAACCCTGGAACGGCTTTGCCCGAAACGCCGCTTTCCGTGGCAGTTATCGGAGCCGGCTACTGGGGCCCCAACCTCGCGCGCAACTTCAATGCGGGATCCGACTGGCAGCTGGCAGCTATATGCGACCTGGACACGGACCGGGCAGCCCGTCTGGCCCGGAACGTGGGCGGGGTACCGGTCACCGGTTCCGTCCAGGAGCTGCTGCAGGACCCGAACCTCGACGCCGTTGCCATCGCCACGCCGGCCCGAACCCACCACGGGCTGGCAACAGCTGCGCTCGCCGCCGGCAAGCACGTCCTGGTGGAAAAGCCGCTGGCCGATTCGCTCGCCCGCGGAGAGCAGATGGTGGCGCAGGCCCAGGCCGCCGGGCTGGTCCTGATGGCCGATCACACCTACTGCTACACCCCGGCGGTCCTGAAAATCCGGGAACTGGTGGCCGGGGGCGAGCTGGGGGAAATCCTGTTCATCGATTCCGTGCGCATCAACCTGGGACTCATCCAGCCCGACGTCGACGTCTTCTGGGACCTGGCCCCGCACGACCTGGCCATCCTCGACTTTGTCCTGCCGGGCGGGCTGCGGCCGGTACGGGTCTCCGCCCACGGATCCGATCCGCTGGGCGCGGGAACGTCCTGCGTGGGCCACCTGGTCCTGGAACTGGACACCGGGGCCATGGCGCACATCCACGTGAACTGGCTCAGCCCCACCAAAATCCGCCAGCTGGTAATCGGCGGCAGCCGGCGCACCCTGGTCTGGGACGATCTCAACCCGCAGCAGCGGCTGAGCGTTTATGACCGCGGCGTTGATCTCTCCCGCACGGCGCGGGAAACAGGCGACGAAGAACGCTCGCAGTCAAACATTTCCTACCGCCTGGGAGACACCTGGTCACCGGCCCTGCCCGA
>JBELYP010000086.1:0-14039 GCA_040273995.1 Arthrobacter sp. | reverse complement strand
CCCTGCTCTCCGGTTCCTACGGTTCCGAAGAGCTGGACGGCGTCCTGTCCCCGAATGACACCCTGGCCCGCGCCATCCTGACCTCCGTCTCCGCTGCCGGCAAGCCGGTTCCGGTTGTCACCGGCCAGGACTCCGAGGTTGAGTCCGTGAAGTCCATCATGGAAGGCGTCCAGTACTCCACCATCAACAAGGACACCCGCGCACTGGTCAACCACACCATTGAAATGGTCAAGGGCCTGGGTGCCGGCGAAGAGCTGGAAATCAACGACGACGAGTCCTACGACAACGGCGTGAAGGTTGTTCCGGCCTACCTGCTGGAACCGCAGATCGTCACCAAGGACAACGCTGCCGAGGCATACGCCAACGATCCGACGCTGGCTGAACTGGTCAAGTAAGTCCAGTCCCTGCTGACACAGTGAGCCCGGGCTGTCCTTCCCCTGCGGAAGGGCAGCCCGGGCTTTTCCATATCGCACCTTGATCAAACCGGCCGCAGGTGAAGCTTGGGACTGGGCAGTTCAGAGCCCGGACAATAAGGTAGTTCCAACGCCAAAACACCAGCTGCCTACGCCACTATTTGAGAGCCGAGGATTATGAGCGCCCCGCAGTTTATCCGCACACCGCCGTGCGTCCTTCAAGGGGCACCCAGCCCGGTACAGGCCACCGGCCGCACCCTGCGCTGGGGAGTCGTAGCCACCGGCCGGATTGCCGCCCGCGTCACCGAAGACATCGCCCGGCTCGAAGACGCCGTGCTGCAGGCCGTCAGCTCCCGGTCCCAGGGCACCGCGGCCGAGTTTGCCGCCCGGTTCGGCTTTGCCACCAGCTATTACGACGACGCCCGTGGCAAAGGCTACAGCCAGCTCTTCGCAGACCCGGAAGTCGACGTCGTCTACATTGCGTCCCCCCATGCCCAGCACTATGAGCTTGCCCGCGAAGCGCTGGAGGCCGGCAAACACGTCCTGTGCGAAAAGTCCATCACCATCAATGCGGCAGAACTCGCTGATCTGTTAGAGGTAGCTTCCCGCCGCGGTGTCTTCCTCATGGAAGCCGTCTGGACCCGGTTCCTGCCGTGTATCAACCGTCTCTGGGAAATCCTTGCCAGCGGTGAACTGGGCGAGATTCAGTGGGTCCAGGCGGATCTTGGCTTCCCCGCCCCGTACGACCCCGCCAGCCGGCTGTGGGATCCTGCTGCCGGCGGCGGAGCGCTGCTGGATCTCACCGTCTATCCGCTGACCCTGGCCGTGGGCGCCCTCGGCTTCCCGCAGCGGGTCCAGGCTTCCGGAACCCTCAATGCCGACGGCGTGGACACCCAGAACGCGTTGAACCTCGGCTACAGCTCGGGCGCGCAGGCCCAGCTGACCTCATCCCTTCTGGCCTCCGGGCCGCGCACTGCCACCATCTGCGGCAGCGAAGGCTGGGTTAGGACCGGCGCTCCCCTGCACAACCCGGTGGAACTGCACGTCCACCAGCATATGGGTCCGTCCCGCACCGAGCGGTTCCAGCAGGTGGGCAACGGCTACACCTACGAGCTGCGCGAAGTCACCCGCTGTGTACAGGAGGGCTTGACGGAGAGCCCCACCATGCCCTGGGCAGATTCGCTGCAGACCATGCAGCTCTTCGACGAGGTGCGTGCCCAGCTCGGTGTCCGCTATCCCAACGATGACCGGACGCTCCCCTCCCTACAGCCGGCCAGCAAACTCCCAGACTCCGCTTAGCCCGGACACAGCCGGAGCCTGCGCGGCACACAGCATCTGTTCAGATGCTGGAGCTGCGCAGGTTTCCGGCTGCGAAGGACTACGGAGGAAAAATGAACATTCTGGCCCGGAGTATGGGCAACGCGTTCCGCAATAAAGTGCGGAGCGGCGCCGTCGTGATCATTCTGGCCGTGGCCATTGGTCTTGCCCTGTCAATGCTGGTGGCCCATCAGGCCGTGGGCGCCAAGGTGGCGGACCTGAAAAGCCAGATCGGCACCCAGCTGACCCTGAATCCTGCTGGATCACGCGGGTTCGAGGGCGGCGGTGAGCCGCTCACCGATGCCGACCTTGAGACCGTCCGGTCCACGGACCACGTAGCGTCGGCCGCGGGGACCCTGTCTCTGCGGCTCAGCACCGAGGATTCGGATTCGGCGGAGGATTCGACCCCATCGCAGGACGGGGGCGCCTGGCAGCCCGGCTTTGGCGGCCCCGGCGGCATGGCAACTGCTGGCTCCACCAGCCTGCGCTCCGCTGTCGATGCCGGTACCCTCGGCGCCCGCAACAGCGGCGCCACCGGTGACAGTTCGGTTCAGGCCCCGCCTGCCATGCCCCTGACCGCCACCGGCATCAGCACCGCCGCTGCCGCAGACGGCAGCGCGCTGAACATTACGGACGGAACGGCCATCACGGATTACACGCCGGAATCCGCACAGGCTCTTCTGGGTGCCTCACTCGCCGAGGAAAACGGCCTCACCACGGGTTCCACCTTCCAGGCCCTGGACCGGACCTTTACCGTCACCGGTGTGTTCGACGCCGGCACCGAGTTCGACAACAACACCCTTTATCTGCCGCTGGCTGCGGCACAGGAACTGAGCGGCCAAGACGGGGAACTGAGCGCCATCTCGGTGACGGTCGACAGCATGGAGAATGTCGAGGCCGTGCGGGCCGCACTCCAGGAGGAGCTTGGTTCGGACCGCGTGGACGTCACGGCCGGTACCGCCGGCCTGACCGCAGCCATCGACTCCCTCGCCAGTGTGCAGACCATCTCCCTCATCGGATTCGTTGCTGCCCTGGGGACCGCCGCCCTGATCGTCCTGCTGATCATGATCATGGTGGTCCGCGAACGCCGCCGCGAGATTGGTGTGCTGAAGGCGATCGGTGCCTCGAACCGCACCATCGGGATGCAGTTTGTCCTTGAAGCCGTTGTACTGGTGGTGCTCGGCGCGGTCGTCGGATCGGCGATCGCCGTCGGTGCCAGCGGACGGATTGCCGGCGCCCTGGTGGACAGCAGCACCGGAAGCGAGACAAGCATCTCCGCCGAGGCCGGTCCCCTGGGCGGCCGGGCCATGAACGGCGAAACCATGCCGATGCCTCCGGGCGCGGGAAGCAGCGACGCCGGCAGCGGAGTGGCCCCGGGGACTCCTCCGGACGGCGCCTGGGCCGGTGGACCCGGCGGCGGGCCCTTTGGACAGACCGCTGATCTGATCGGTACTGTCACCACCTCCGTCGGCCCCGGCACCATTGCCCTGGGAGCTGCGGGAATCCTGTTCATCGCGGTGCTCGGTGCCCTCGTTCCGGCGCTGCTGACCGCGCGCATCCGGCCCATCGAAGTACTGCGGGGAGAATAACCAATGCTTGAAGTAAAGAACGTCGTCAAGGAATTCAAAACCGGCGACAGCCGGATCAAACCCGTCAACGGGGTCTCCTTCAGCCTTCCGCAGGGAACCTTCGCGGCGATCCTGGGCAAAAGCGGAAGCGGGAAATCCACCCTGCTCTCAATTCTCGGTGCCCTGGACAAAGCCACCAGCGGAGATGTGATCGTCAACGACGTCAACATCTCCGCCCTTCCCGATGGGAGGCTCACCGAGTACCGGCGCAATGACATCGGGTTCGTCTTCCAGCAGTACAACCTGATTCCGAACCTCACCGCGCTGGAAAATGTCATGCTGCCCATGGAATTTGCCGGTGTCGGAAAACAGGAGCGGATCAACCGGGCTGTCGAACTGCTGAACGGCGTCGAGCTCACGGAGGACCTGCACAACCGCAGGGCCAACCGGCTCTCCGGCGGGCAACAGCAGCGGGTATCGATCGCCCGGGCCCTCGCCAACCGGCCGCAGCTGATCCTGGCCGACGAGCCCACCGGCAACCTGGACGAGGAAACCGGCGAGCTGATCATCGAACTGCTGCGCAACCTCTCCCGGCGTGAGAACACCACCATTCTGGTAGTCACGCATGACCTCGCCCTGGCCCGGAAAACCGACCGGCGGCTACGGCTGGCCAAGGGGAAAATCGTCGAGGAATAACAGGCCGTTCACTACGCCGCCCGTCCGGCAGCACCCCGCTTCCGGACGGGCGGGTTTCCGGTGCCGGCCCCCCGCGGCACGAACCGTAAATGAGGGCCGCCGGGACGCTATACATCCCCACCCCGGCGTGGTTATCTTCATCCATGGGAACAGAGGTCAACGCCAGGTCATTCAGCCGCGAAGAGCGGACCCGCTACCGGCGCCGCCTGCTGGAGAACCTGGACCGGTTCGCCGGCTTCCTGGGGACCGCACAGTTCGCGGATACCGCGAGCATCGGCGTCGAACTTGAACTGAACCTGACCAATGACGACTTCACGCCCGCGCTGCGGAACTCCTCCGTGCTGGAGGAAATCGCTGATCCCGCGTTCCAAACCGAGATGGGTGCCTTCAACATCGAGATGAACCACCCCGCTCTGTCCATCCGCGGACAGGGCCTGCTGCAACTGGAAGAAAGCCTGCGCAACCAGCTCAACCGGGCCGATGAGCTTGCCGCGAAAGCCGAAGCGAATATCCTGATGGTGGGAATCCTCCCCACCCTCACCAATGACGTGCTCGACGGCGATGGCTGGATCAGTTCCGGCGCCCGCTACGAAGCACTGAACACTTCAGTGCTCCAGGCGCGCGGCGAGGACGTTTACCTCTCCCTGAACGGCTCGGAATCCCTCACGCAGTACGCCAAGAACATCGCCCCGGAAGCCGCCTGCACGTCGCTGCAGCTGCATCTGGAGGTCAGCCCGGCCGACTTTGCTCCGGCTTGGAATGCCGCCCAGCTGATAGCGGGCCCGCAGGTGGCGCTGGCTGCCAACTCGCCGATCTTCCTGGAGCATGTGCTGTGGCAGGAAACGCGGATTGAGCTTTTCAAGCAGGCAATCGATACCCGTCCGCCGGAGATGCGGAACCAGGGTGTGCGTCCGCGGGTCTGGTTCGGTGAACGGTGGATTACCTCGATCTTTGACCTGTTCGAAGAGAATGTGCGGTATTTCCCGGCACTGCTGCCCGAGCTTTCCTCCGCCAGTTCCGGCTCCACGGAAGCCGGTGCACCCCTGCTGCCGGAGCTGCGGCTGCACAACGGCACCGTTTACCGGTGGAACCGGCCCATCTATGATCCGGGCACCCACACACCGAACCTGCGGCTTGAAAACCGCGTACTGCCCGCCGGGCCCACTGTCTTGGACGTGAGCGCCAACGCGGCTTTCTTCTACGGCCTGGTCCAGACGCTTCGGACCGCGGACCGTCCACTGTGGACCCGCACAGCATTCAAAACGGCAGCGGACAATTTCCTGGCCTGTTCGCGGCTGGGACTGGATGCAACGGTCTACTGGCCCGGCATCGGAGACATTCCGGTCACCGAACTGGTGATCCGGCACCTGATTCCCATGGCTGCCGACGGGCTGCGCGAACTCGGGGTCGATGATGGTCTGATTGAACGGTATCTGACGGTAATCCGTGAGCGGGCCCGAACGGAGCAGAACGGCGCTTCCTGGCAGGTGTCCGTGCTGTTGAACTTGGAGTCGGAGGGCTATGACCGGTCTTCCGCGCTGGCCGAAATGACCCGCCGGTACTGGCAGCACATGCACAGCAACGAGCCGGTTCATCTGTGGCCTCTGAAGTAGCTCCGGAGCCCCCATTTTTTGGCCGGAGCTCTAGCACTCAATATTGGTGAGTGCTAATCTAATTTCATTCTTGAGTGGACGTGACTCAACCCGAGACAGTCGGACTCAAGTAGTCGACCCTTCGTTATTCCTGTCAGTGAAGAACACATCCACCCGTCTCAACGGGACGGGTGAAAAGGAGTTGATGAGAATGGCCATGAAATTCGATCCTTTCCGCGAACTGGACCGCATGGCAGGCGCCCTCCTGGATCCCCGGCAGCGGCTGCGCCTGATGCCGATTGACCTGTACCGCGAGGGAGACCACTACATCTTGAATGCAGACCTGCCCGGCATAGATCCCGGATCGGTCGATGTGGATGTTGACGGCCAGCTGCTGACCATCCGGGCAGAACGCACCATCCACGTGCCTGAAGGCGCCACCTGGCTGAACCGCGAACGTGAATCAGGCACTTTCCTGCGCCAGCTCAACCTCGGCCAGGGCATCAATATTGAGGGCATCTCAGCCAAGTACGAGAACGGTGTCCTGAGTGTCTTTATCCCCGTGAGCGAGCGGGCCAAGCCGCGCAAGATCGAGGTTTCCTCCTCTTACAGCGGCAGCAGCGGCGACGTCATCAGCGGTGAGTCCAGCTCCGAACCGCTGATCTCTTCCGTCTCCGGCTCGGGGTCCAGCGGGTCCTCGGGCTCAAGCGGGTCCAGCTCATCGAGCGGCATGAGCTCCGGATCCGGTTCGGGCAGCTCGGGCGGCGGATCCGGCATGGGCTCCTCAGGCTCCGGCGGCATGGGCTCCGGTGGCATGGGTTCCGGCTCGGGTTCGTCCGGGTCAGGCGGTATGGGCTCGGGCGGTTCAGGCTCCGGCTCCGGCTCCGGCGGCATGGACTCCTCCGGCTCAGGTTCTTCCGGATCGTAGCCCTTCGGCCAGCTCCTACGGCGCCCGGCGGCCGGACAGCCCGAAAACAAACAGCCAGCCCCAGTCCTTTCGGACCGGGGCTGGCTGTTTTGTGCTGTGAAGCTTAGGTCTTAGCCCAGGCGCACCTTGAGGTTCTCGTCCAGTGCGGCGAGGAACTCTTCGGTGGTCAGGTACGGCTGGTCGGGTCCGACCAGCAGTGCCAGGTCCTTGGTCATCTTGCCGGATTCGACCGTCTTGACGACTACGTCTTCAAGGGTCTCGGCGAAGTTGATGACCTCGGGGGTGTTGTCCAGCTTGCCGCGGTGCATCAGGCCACGGGTCCACGCGAAGATCGAAGCGATCGGGTTGGTGGAGGTGGGCTTGCCCTGCTGGTGCTGGCGGTAGTGGCGGGTCACGGTGCCGTGTGCAGCCTCAGCCTCAACGGTCTTTCCGTCCGGGGTCATCAGCACAGAGGTCATGAGGCCCAGCGAGCCGAAGCCCTGAGCGACCGTGTCCGACTGGACGTCGCCGTCGTAGTTCTTGCAGGCCCAGACGTAGCCGCCTTCCCACTTCATGGCGGAGGCAACCATGTCATCGATCAGGCGGTGCTCGTAGGTGAGGCCGGCTGCTTCGAACTGGTCCTTGAACTCGGCGTCGAAGACTTCCTGGAACAGGTCCTTGAACTGGCCGTCGTAGGCCTTCAGGATCGTGTTCTTGGTAGAGAGGTACACCGGGTAGTTGCGCTGCAGGCCGTAAGCGAAGGATGCACGGGCGAAGTCCTTGATGGACTCGTTGAAGTTGTACATACCCATGGCCACGCCGCCCTCTTCGGGGTAGGTGACAACCTGGGTCTTGATCTCTTCGCCGCCGTCAGCCGGGGTGTAGGTCAGGGTCAGGGTGCCGGCGCCCGGAACCTTGAAGTTGGTGGCCTTGTACTGGTCGCCGTGTGCGTGGCGGCCAATGATGATCGGCTTGTTCCAGCCCGGGACCAGCCGCGGGATGTTGGAAATGATGATCGGTTCGCGGAAGACGACGCCGCCGAGGATGTTGCGGATGGTCCCGTTCGGGGAGACCCACATCTTCTTCAGGCCGAATTCTTCAACGCGTGCTTCATCCGGAGTAATGGTTGCGCACTTGACGCCCACGCCGTGTTCCTTGATGGCGTTGGCCGCGTCGATGGTGACCTGGTCGTCCGTGGCATCACGGTTCTGGATCGAGAGGTCGTAGTACTTCAGGTCTACGTCCAGGTACGGGTTGATCAGGCGGTCCTTGATGAACTGCCAGATGATCCGCGTCATCTCGTCGCCGTCGAGCTCTACGACAGAGCCCACAACCTTGATTTTGTCAGCCACACGGTCTCCTTGTGGAATGGGGGTCCGCGGACATGGCTTTAGACATGCGGGGACCCGGCTTTTTGGGTCTGGTTTCTGGTCCAACTATGCCACAGCGCAGATGCGCTCCCTAAACTGCGGGCCGCACGCGTTCGTCATGCGTGCGGCCCGCAGCAGGGATACGCCTGGCCTGGCCTAGTGGAAGAAGTGCCGTGCACCGGTGAAGTACATGGGCACGCCTGCCGCGTTGGCGGCAGCAATTACCTCTTCGTCACGCACGGAACCGCCGGGCTGCACGACGGCGCGGACGCCGGCGTTCAGCAGGATTTCGAGGCCGTCAGCGAACGGGAAGAACGCGTCCGACGCCGCTACCGCGCCGCGGGCGCGCTCGTCGTCTGCTCCTGCGAGCGTGTTGGCGCGCTCGACGGCGAGCTTGCAGGAATCGACGCGGTTGACCTGCCCCATGCCCACGCCAACGGACGCGCCGTCGCGGGCCAGCAGGATCGCGTTGGACTTGGCTGCACGGACAGCACGCCAGGCGAACACGAGGTCTGCGAGCGTCTTTTCGTCTGCTGCTTTGCCGGTGACGAGGGTCCAGTTGGCGGGATCGTCGCCTTCAGCTTCGACCGTGTCCGACTGCTGCATCAGGACGCCGCCGGAGACCTGCCGGAATTCCAGCGGGTTGCGGCCGTAGCCGTCCGGGAGGGTGAGCAGACGGATGTTCTTCTTGCGGGAGAGGATCTCCACGGCTTCGGGCTCGAAGTCCGGTGCAATGACCACCTCGGTGAAGATGTCCTTGACGGTCTCGGCCATGCCGGCCGTGACGGTGCGGTTGGCGGCAATCACGCCGCCGTACGCGGAGACGGGGTCGCAGGCGTGCGCCTTCAGGTGTGCATTGGCGATCGGGTCCGAGGCGCCCGGGGAGGCTACAGCCACGCCGCACGGGTTGGCATGCTTGACGACGGCGACGGCCGGCTCATCGAAGTCGAAAGCGGCGCGCAGGGCGGCGTCGGCGTCGACGTAGTTGTTGTAGGACATCGCTTTGCCGTGCAGCTGGTCTGCCTGCGCGACGCCGGGCATCGAGTCCTGGTCTGCGTAGAGAGCTGCGGCCTGGTGCGGGTTTTCGCCGTAGCGCAGCACCTCGGAGCGCTCCAGCGCCATGCCCGTGTAGGCCGGCCAGGCTGCCCCTTCTTCGGTGCCGTCGCCGAACTGCGCGGCAGTCCACTTGGCCACGGCCGTGTCATACGCTGCGGTGTGTGCGAACGCTTCGGCGGCCAGCCGGCGTCGTTCATTAAGGTCAAAGCCGCCGGCAGCGGCAGCTGCCGTGACAGCGGAGTACTTGGCCGGGTCAACGACGACGGCGACTGAGGGGTGGTTCTTCGCGGCGGCGCGGACCATGGAGGGGCCGCCGATGTCGATCTGCTCGACGACGTCATCCTGTGCAGCGCCGGACTTTACGGTTTCGACGAACGGGTAGAGGTTCACCACCACGAGGTCGAAGGCTTCGATGCCAAGCTCTTCGAGCTGGTCCCGGTGGTCCTGGCGCCGGCGGTCGGCCAGGATGCCTGCGTGCACCCGGGGGTGGAGTGTCTTGACGCGGCCGTCCAGGCATTCGGAGAAGCCGGTAACTTCGGCAACCTCGGTTACTTCAACGCCTGCCGCGGCGATCTGCTTGGCGGTGGAGCCGGTGGAGACAATGCTGACACCGGCGGCGGAAAGGCCCTGAGCCAGTTCCGTCAGGCCGGTCTTGTCATAGACCGAGATGAGGGCCCGGCGGATGGGTACACGGTCAAGGGGGGTGTTGCTCACGGAAGTCACTCCAACTGGGTATCGGCGAACGATGCACGCGGGCCGTCGGCGGGCCCAAGGTTGAGTTTATGCCTTGCACCGCCGAGGAGCAGGGCCGCTGGGTAATAGTTCCCGCCGAAGCCGTCACCCGTTTGACTCCGCCGGTTCCGGATGTTCGCACCTGTCGGGAAGATTACGCAGTGGCGCACCGCACGGCGTCGTGCGTTGTAGAGTTTCCCCAGTTAGTGCATTTATGACTATAAGTGTTCGGCGGAAGGCCAGCCCCCAAATGACTACAACCCATACCCTGCCTGCGGGCGACGAGGTAGTGCAGAACCTGCCCTGGCGCTGGCGGGTGCAGGGAAAGATCTTCCTGATCGGCGGGCTGGGCTTTATGTTCGATGCCTGGGACGTCACGCTCAACGGCGTCCTCATTCCGCTCCTCTCCGAGGAATGGAACCTGGTGCCGGCGCAGGCGGCCTGGATCGGAACGGCGAACCTGCTGGGAATGGCCATCGGCGCGTTCCTGTGGGGTTCGATTGCCGATGCCATCGGACGCAAGCAGGCCTTCACCGCCACTCTGCTCATCTTCTCGGTCTTTACCGTGGCCGGCGCGTTCGCTCCGGATATCGCCTGGTTCTGTGTGTTCAGGTTCCTGGCTGGAGTGGGGCTGGGCGGCTGTGTCCCCGTGGACTACGCCCTGGTGGGAGAGTTCACGCCGCGGAAGCAGCGCGGCCGGGTCCTGACTGCCATGGATGGATGGTGGCCTGTGGGTGCCGCGCTGTGCGGCGTCACCTCCGCCTTCATTATGGCCACCGTTGCCGACTGGCGCTGGACGATGCTCGTAATGGTTGTTCCTGCCCTGCTGGTCTTCTGGGTGCGGCGTTCAGTGCCCGAGTCTCCGCTTTTCCTGGTCCGCAAGGGCCGCACTGAAGAGGCCCGTGCGGTCATCAACGACCTCATCCGCCGTACCGGGGGAACCCAGACCGACTGGCGGCTTCCGGAGCCGGAGCCCGTACAGAAGTTTTCGCTGAAGACCACCGGCAGTCAGCTGGCTGGGCTGTGGAAGAGCAATCCGAAGTCAACGGTCACTGCCTGGTCCCTGTTTGTGACGGTGCTGCTGGTTTACTACCTGGCCCTGCAGTGGATGCCGAAGATCCTGGTGGATGCCGGCTACGCTGAATACAAGGCGTTCCTGACCACGTCGGGTATGGCCGCGGTGGGTCTGCTGGGTGTAATTGCTGCGGCGCTGCTGGTGGAGCGGGTTGGCCGCAAGTGGCTGCTGGGTATTACCGGTCCTGCTGCGGCGGCGTCCCTGGTTGTGGTGGCCCTTGTGGTTGACGTTCCGGCTGCTGCGACCACCTGGCTGCTGATATATGGCTTTGTGGTTCAGGTGGCCATTCCGGTGCTCTACACCTACGTTTCGGAGCTCTACCCCACCCGGCTGCGTGCCAGTGGGTTTGGCTGGGCCTCTACGGCGTCCCGGGTTGGTGCCGGGTTTGGTCCGCTGCTGTTCGTCTCCGTGCTGTGGCCGTACCTGGGACTGCCGCTGTCCTTTGCTGTAGCCGGACTGCTGGTGCTGGCGGCTGTGCTGTGGATGGCGAAATTCTCGCCCGAGACCCGGGGTGCTGCGCTGGACTAGGCGTTGTCGGCGGGTGGCTTGAGCGGCTGGGCGGCTCCGCGCAGCTGGACCGGCGGGTGGCTTGAGCGGGAGTGCTGGGCGGGGGCGCTGCGCGGCCGGGCGGCTCAGCGCGGCTGGGCCGGTGGGCGTCTGGGCGGCTGGCTCAGAGCGCCGAAAGTCCTTCTTTGCTGATCTTCCGGAGAGTCTCGATCAGCAGCCGGCGTTCCTGCACCTTGATGCGTTCGTGCAGCGTCTCCTCGGTATCGCCGTCGAGCACCTCAACGGCTGCCTGCGCCAGGATCGGACCTGTGTCCACACCGGCGTCGGCAATATGGACCGTGCAGCCCGTGACCTTCACGCCGTAGGCGAGTGCGTCGCGGACTCCGTGCGCCCCCGGGAAGGACGGCAGCAGGGCGGGATGCGTGTTGATGTACCGGCCTTCGAAGGTGTCGATGAAGTGCTCGTCCACAATGCGCATGAATCCGGAGGAAAGGACGACGTCGGGATTGTAGGATCCCACCTTCTCAGTCAGGGCGCGGTTCCAGTCGGCACGGGCCTCGTAATCCTTGAAGTTTACGATGAATGTTTCGTACCCGGCTGCCGCAGCCCGTTCGACGCCGTAGGTACCGTTCCGGTCGGCTCCCACTGCCGCAATATCGACGTCGAGCTCTCCGGCTGCCACCGCATCGAGAACGGCTTGGAGGTTGGAGCCGGTGCCGGAAACCAGAACAACAATTCGCATGTGTCAACCTTAAGTCCAAGCGTCGCCTAGGCTTAATCCATGAACAACGACGGCCCTGACGTACGCCCGCGACCGCCGTTTCCGCCGGCAACACGCAAACCGGAACCCACGCCTGCGCAGTCGAAGGAAGCCCGTTCCTATCTGTGGGTCTTTATCGCCCTGCTGCTGGGCATGCTGATCAGCTCCGAGCTTTTGCTGCCCTGGAAGCTGCTGCCACTGGCCCTTGGTATTGCGGCTCTGGTGGTTGGCATCATGGCTCTGGTGAAGGTGGTCCGCTACGGGCTGCACCGTGCCTTGCGGGTGTTCATTTCGATGGGTCTTGCCGCAACAGCCTTTATGACTCTCGGCCTTGCTGCCATGGTGGCTCTGTGGCCGTTTACTGCGGAGTATGAGTCCTGCATGCAGTCGGCGCTGACTGTCCAGGCGACAGAAACCTGCACCAAGGAGTACCTGACCTTTGGCGGCATGCTGCCTTAGCTGCTGGTTTAAGGCGGCTGGTATGAGGCCGCTGACTTGGGCAGTACCTCTGCCTCAGCTCCCGCTTGCTAGCTCCGCGCCCCTGCTGAGACGGTCTTCGGTCGCCGGTTCCGCTCGCGCTCCAGCCATGGACCAACGGCATAGCCGATCACGACGCCGACGGCGACTTCTGCGGCAACCCAAATGCCGGTCCAGAGCGGGTCCGGCCCAATGTCAACAAACCGTCCGATACCGAGCGAGCCGCGTGCAATGAGTGCGGCTGCGGCTGCCAGCAGTCCTGACACGACTCCGATAACCGCTCCCAGACAGAGCGTGGATACGGTTGCCGTGAACCATCGTGCACGGATCTTGATGGACAGCCATTCGTCGAAGTGGTTCTCCCCTTCGCGCAGGAACCACCAGCCAGCAAGTACTCCACCCACTACCGGAATCAGCAGTGCCGCATAGGCGTATTCGGACTGTCCGCTGGGCAGCGCTGCCAGCACCGGAACAGCAGGCAGCGGGCCCACCGTTGTTTCCAGCGGACTGATCATGCTTCCCGTTCCAATGCTGAAGCCCGCCCCGGAGGCCCAGGCCAGGGCCCAGACCACGAGGTTAGGCAGCAGCCCCAGCTGCGCAACGGTGAGGACAACGCCGCCGATGATTCCGGCGTCGAGCTTTTGGTACACCGTTGCGATTTCTGCCCAGCCCAGAGCGAACGCCAGCACCAGCAGTATTGCTGAGAGTCCGATTGCTGCGGCGGTTCCCACAACTCCGGCGCGAATGGCGGCCCACAGGTACGATCCTGCCCAGCGTGAGTGCTGACTTGTGCGCGCTATCCAGTCTGTGAGGTCCACTCCGATCAGCCGGACCCAGGAGCCCGCCTCGACTCTGGCCCCAATGATCACTCCGAAGCCTGAAGCCAGCAGAGGGATTAGTGCTCCGGCGACTAGCGAGATGCTCACGTCTTCGTTTGCGGAGAAGTACGCCGCTGCAGTTCCTAATAGTGCGTAGGTTCCCAGCGCTCCGAGTAGTGCCTGCCAGAGCTGGTCTGTGTAGCAGGCACGTGCCAGTCTGCGTCCTGCCCTCCAGCAGAGGAAGAACGGTATGAGTGTCAGCCCCAGTGGAATGAGTGAGAGCAGTCCTCCGGAGGCTTCTGTCCCTATCGTTCCTTCCGGAAAGGTAAGCGAGAGGGGCACACCGTGAAGCAGCAGCCAGGCCTGTCCGCTGAGCCTCGCCAGTGACGCGTAGTCCCGGTCTGAGAACCCGTTTGCGGCCCAGACTCCGGTCAGCGGCAGGAGGACGACCAGCGCAGACAGTACTGCTGCCTGACCGAGTTCGAACATTCCCTGCAGCCAGAGAGGCATGGGCAGCACACCCGGTTTCTTCGGGCGCTTAAAGAGTTTCATCGCCTTCTATCGTGCCATTGTGATCGGTCCCTGTAGTTCAGGTGCGGGTGTGAGTCGGGCCTCGGGTTGCCCTGTATGCCCGAGGTGTCCTGTATGCCCGGACTGAATGGAGTCAGACGAAGCGAACTGGACTAGAACGGCGGCGGGTCGTCGTCCGGTAGTGGCGTTTGCGCCGCACGTTCCCGAGCTTGCTCTCCAC
>JBELYP010000085.1:0-14277 GCA_040273995.1 Arthrobacter sp. | reverse complement strand
ATTCAACCAATCAATAAATAATCGGTATCAATAAACTTGGCACACTATTGAGTTCTCAAACAACAGGCACATCCGGCCTACTCAGAAAAACAATTCCCAACCGGGAACATTTGCTTTCTTTTCGCACCGCTGTGGTGTTTTACCAGCATATTCCATCCGGACCGTTTTAGCAATTCGGCGAATTCCGAAGAATTCCATCCAAACCGGCCATAAAAGCCCTTCCGGTCCACGCCAAATCGTCCGGTTTTGCCCGGTGGATTTGTGTGGGTTTTGCTGCCGTCCGGCCTCATCGGCCCCGCGGCAACTTGTTCTACTTTACACACCCTGTGAGCCCTGCGCAACTTGGCAGGCATGTGATCTCCTGCACGGGTTTGCAGGCCCAGGTGCTGCGCCCTCAACCGGTTCCGGTTGCCCTTCCCCGCGTATCAGCGCAGTTCTATTTTAGGGAGGAGAGCGTGGACCGGTGCAAGTCCGGAACAGGTGGGAGTGCTCACACACCTCGGGCGTTAGCCACGGACCCTTAGATACTCCAGCTGCGCGGCCACGGAAAGCTCTGCTGCTGCCCGGACCGATGCGGGCACATCAGCGTAGACCGCGTTGGCGACCTGTTCCACTGTGGCGTCCTCGCCCAGCAGGCCAAGCGCCCCGCGAATCTGGGCAAGACGCTCATCGCGGTGGTCGCGGTACGTCAGGACTACGGATTCAAGGTTCTCAAGGTCCGGGCCGTGTGCCGGCAGAACAGTGGCAGGTCCCAGCCCGCCCAGTTTCTCAAGGCTGGCCATAAAATCCTGCAGGGTTCCGTCCGGGTAGTCCAGGACGGTGGTTCCCCGACCCAGAATGGTGTCCCCGGTAAGGACCGATCCGTTGGGCCCGTCCTCACGAAGGAGGAAACACACCGAATCAGAGGTGTGTCCCGGGGTGGCCAGCACCTGGATCTCCACGCCCCCGGCGCGAATAATTTCTCCGTCCTGCAGGGGCGCACCGCCGAAGCAAAAGGCTGGATCCGCTGCGCGGACGGGTGCCCCGGTGATTTCGTGGAAGCGCTCCGCTCCTTCGGTGTGGTCAGGGTGCCGGTGGGTAATCAGTACCAGCTCCACCTGCCCCGCACCGGCCAGTCCGGCCAGATGCTCTTCATCTGCCGGTCCTGGGTCAACAATGACGCAGGGACCACCGGTTTCGGCAGCAAGGATGTAGCTCTTGGTGCCGTCCAGGCTCATGGGCCCGGGGTTATCGGCCAGCCGGTACCGGGCCAGCGGGGTGCTGCTGACTATCCGGCCCGGAGCCGGCTGCGCCGATTCACTCATGCTTTTCCCTAAGCCAGACGGGTCAGCCAGCCGCGGGTGTCCTCCACGGCGCCGGTCTGGATCCCCAGCAGTTCACGCCGGATGGACATGGTCACTTCACCTGCGGCGGCTTCCGGGGAACCGATGGTCTCAGTCTCGGACTTGAGCTCACCGACAGGGGTGATCACGGCGGCCGTACCGCAGGCGAAAACCTCGGTGATATCACCGGAGGCAACGCCGTCGCGCCATTCATCCAGGGTGATCTTGCGTTCTTCCACCGTCAGTCCGCGGTCCCGGCCAAGCTGGAGCACCGAGTCGCGCGTGATTCCGTGCAGGATGGTGCCGGAGAGTGCTGGGGTGACCAGGCGTCCGTCCTTGAAGACGAAGAAGACATTCATGCCGCCGAGCTCTTCCACGGCGTTGTCATTGAACTCATCCAGGAACAGGACCTGCTTGCAGCCGTTCGCCTCGCCCTCCATCTGGGCAATGAGCGAAGCCGCGTAGTTGCCGCCGCACTTGGCTTCGCCGGTGCCGCCGCGGCCGGCGCGGGCATACTTGGTGGAAAGCCAGATCGAAACCGGCTTCAGTTCTCCGCCGAAGTAGTTGCCTGCCGGTGAGGCGATCACGCGGTAGGACACCTCGCGGGCCGGCCGGACACCCAGGAACGCCTCGGTGGCGATCATGAACGGGCGCAGGTACAGGGATTCACCGTCGCCGGAAGGCACCCAGTCGCGGTCGACGGCGACGAGCCGGCTCAGCGATTCGAGGAACAGTTCCTCGGGCAGCTCGGGCAGTGCAAGGCGGCGAGCCGAAGCATTGAGGCGCGCGGCGTTGGCTTCGGGACGGAAGGTCCACACTGAACCGTCCCCGTGCCGGTAGGCCTTGAGCCCCTCGAAGATTTCCTGGCCGTAGTGAAGCACGGATGCAGCGGGATCCATGGCAATTGGCCCGTAGGGTTCAATGCGCGCATTTTCCCACGCGCCCTCGCCGGACTCCGCAATGCGGTAGTCAATGACGGCGGTGTGGTCCGTGAAGTGGTTTCCAAAACCGGGGTCGGCCAGGATCGCAGCGCGTTCCTGCTCCGACTTGGGCTTGGTGGATAGCTTCTGGGTGAATTCCAGAGCGCTGACAGACATTATTCCTCCACGGTGAACGGCGCGGCCGTCGTTCGTCTTCCTGTTGAACGGGTACCTGTTGAGCTTATGACACAGCCGCGGCGATCGCATCGCCGATTTCCGCGGTGGTGCGCGTGTTTCCTGCCCGGGAAGCGACGTCGGCTTCAACGGCGCGTTCAACGCGGGCGGCTTCGTCGCTGAAGCCAAGATGCGCCAGCAGCAGGGCTGCGGAGAGGATCGCGGCGGTGGGATCAGCCTTCTGCTGGCCCGCAATGTCCGGCGCGGATCCGTGCACCGGCTCGAACATGGACGGGTAAGTCCCCTCCATGTTGATGTTGCCGGATGCTGCCAGGCCGATTCCGCCGGTGACGGCGGCGGCAAGGTCGGTGATGATGTCTCCGAACAGGTTGTCCGTGACGATTACGTCAAAGCGCGAGGGATCCGTGGTCAGGAAGATCGTGGCGGCGTCAACGTGCAGGTAGTCGACCTGGACCTCGGGGAAATCCGCTGCCACGGTCTCGACGGTTCGCTTCCAGAGGCTGCCTGCGTACACGAGGACGTTGTGCTTGTGGACCAGGGTCAGCTTCCGGCGGGGCCGTTCGCTGGCGCGGCGGAAGGCATCGCGGACCACGCGCTCGACGCCGTGGGCAGTATTGAGCGAAACCTCCGTAGCGATTTCATGCGGCGTGCCGGTGCGCAGCGATCCACCGTTGCCAACATAGGGTCCCTCGGTGCCTTCGCGCACCACAATGAAGTCGATCTCGCCGGGGTTGGCCAGCGGGCTGACAACCCCCGGGTAGAGCTTGGACGGCCGCAGGTTCACGAAGTGGTCCAGGCTAAAACGCAGCTTCAGCAGCATCTCGCGCTCGATCAGGCCGGAGGGCATCTGGGTGTCACCGGGAGCGGCGCCCACTGCGCCAAAAAGGATTGCGTCGTGCTTCTTGAGCGACTCAAGCGTTTCGTCCGGAAGCGTTTCACCGGTGCGCAGCCAGTGCTCGGCACCCAGCTGGTATTCCGTGAGATCAAACCGCGCCGTACCGGCCGCGGTGACCGCCTTCAGCACCTTGACGGCCTCAGCCGTTACTTCGGGGCCGATTCCGTCTCCGGGAATGACTGCCAGGGAAATGACCTTCGACGCTTCTTCGCTCATGCCCTAATTCTAGAAAGCGCGTCCAGATAGCGGTCAACGCGTTTCACATAATGAGACGGTCAACGGCGGCAGGCCCGGCACTGCCCGGCGCCCGTCGGGTGCTGCTGACTTGCGGGGCAGGAACAACCTGTCCCAGCTCCGGAGTCCGAAGCTGAGACCGGCAGCCCCGGAACGGCCATCAGGTTCAGACCACGGCATGAGGCACGGCACCGCCGTCGAGCCTAAAGTTGTTGTCCATGCTGCTGCACCAACGCCTCTATGCCTGGACCCAGGCCAACCCGTTCAAGGTTGACCTTGCCGGCGCCCTGACCGCGACTCTCTTCTTCGCGTTTCCGCTCCTGCTGACCGGTCCCGGCACCACCCTTGAATTCCTGCTGTCAGCAGCAATCTGCCTGCCGCTGGCCTGGCGGCGGACCAGACCGGTACCCGCCGCGGCGGTGATGGCTGCAGCCTGCCTGATCCAGCTTCCCACCGTCCCGGAAACGGGTCTGCCGGCAGATATCTTCGTTCTCGTCATGGTGCATGCACTGGCTGCCTATGCCCCGCGCTGGGCCAGCCTGGGCGGGCTGGCCCTTGCACTGATTGGCGGCGTGCTGGTGATCTTCCAGTACCTGGTGCGCCCCTCCTCGACCTTCATCGGAGAGCCGGGCATGGTCTCCGCCCCCACCACCGGGATGATCGGGTTCTGGATCATAGCGCTGGTAGCGGTCGAGGCGGTGGTCCTGGTCTGCTGGACATTCGGGGACCTGACCCGCACCCGGCGCCTGGCCATGGAATCCCTGCGTGACCGGGCCCGCCGCCTCGAAGTTGAACGCCAGCAGGAACGGGACCTGGCCGCCGCGGACGAACGCACGCACATCGCCCGCGAGATGCATGACATCGTGGCGCACTCACTCTCCGTGATCATCACGCAGGCCGACGGCGCCCGGTATGCGAGCGCCCAGGACCCGGAAATTGCGGCAGCCACGCTGGGTACGATTGCCGAAACGGGCCGCGGTTCGCTGCGGGAAATGCGGCGCCTCCTCGGTGTCCTGCGCGGTGATGACGGCGCGTCCACCCGTCCGCTGCCTTCGCTGCCGGACATCGGCGACCTGGTGGACGGCGTCAAGCGTGCGGGACTGGATGCCCAGGTTCTCACCACGGGCACCATGCGCCGGGCCCTGCCTGCAGGCGCCGAGCTCACGGCCTACCGCGTGGTGCAGGAGGCGCTGACCAATGTGCTCAAGCACGCCGGCCCGCAGGCGCACGCCAAGGTGGACCTGAACTGGACACCCCGCGGCCTGAGTATCACCGTGACCGACGACGGGCGCGGTGCCGGCGCGGACCCTGCACCGGACGGACGCGAAAGGAGCGGCACTTCCCGCGCTCCCGGCGCCGGGCAGGGCATCATCGGCATGACCGAACGCGTGGCGCTCTACGATGGAACCCTGGAAGCCGCTCCCGCCCCCGGCGGCGGATTCCGCGTCGTCGCATTCATTCCCTACACGGAGGCCTAACGCATGACCACGCCCTCCCCCGGTGCTCCCGGGGAGATTGATACGGCTACGCCCATCCGGGTTGCACTCGTCGATGACCAGCAGCTGGTCCGCGGCGGCTTCAAGATGCTGATCAACTCCCAGCCGGATCTCACGGTAACCGCCGAAGCCGGAAACGGTGCCGAAGCCGTGCGTGTGCTCTCCCAGACAGCAGCCGACGTCGTACTGATGGACGTCCGGATGCCCGGCATGGACGGGATTGAAGCGACCGCACGGATCCTGGAGCAGGCAGGCTCACGCGACGCCGACGTCAAGGTGGTGGTGCTGACCACCTTCGACCTGGACGAGTACGCGCTGTCCGCCATCCGTGCCGGTGCCAGCGGCTTCCTGCTCAAGGACGCACCGCCCGAGGAACTGCTCGACGCCATCCGCACCGTTTACCGCGGTGATGCGGTAATCGCGCCGTCGACCACCCGCCGGCTGCTGGACCATGTGGCGCCTATGCTGCGCGAACCTACCCCGGAGGTCAGCCGGCATGCCGCCAGCGTGGAGACGCTCACACCCCGCGAGCGCGAGGTCTTTGCCCTCATCGCCGGCGGGCTGTCCAACCCGGAGATCGCCACAGAGCTTTTCCTGTCCGAGGCGACCGTGAAGACCCATGTGGGGCACATCCTCGCCAAACTGGGCGCTCGGGACCGCGTCCAGGCTGTCGTGATTGCCTATGAGACGGGTATTGTCACGCCGTAAATCCCCGGGCCCCGCCGCGCTGCTGCTGCCGGAGGCCTACCGGCTCGCGGGCCCGCTTCCACCCACGGGATGAGACCGGTGCCCCAACAACCCGCCCGTCCTCCGATGCGGCAGGTCAGGCGGTCCAAATAGCGTTGAGGGCATGACAACCCTTACTGAGCATTCCCCCGCGCCGGGACCCGGCAGCTCCACGGCTGCCGCCGCCGCACAGGCCCTGAACAAGACCTATGGAAAAGGCGACACCGCCGTGCATGCCCTGCGCGACGTCGACGTCCGGTTCGAGACCGGTACCTTCACCGCCATCATGGGCCCGTCCGGTTCCGGCAAATCCACGCTGATGCATTGCCTGGCAGGCCTGGACAATGCTGACTCCGGCAGCATCTGGATCGGCGGAACCGAAATCACTTCCCTTAAGGACGCTGAGATCACCCGCCTGCGCCGCGACAGCGTCGGCTTCGTGTTCCAGTCCTTCAACCTGGTCCCCACGCTCACTGCCGAGCAGAACATCACCCTCCCGGTGTCCCTGGCCAACGGCAGGGTGGATGCCGCCTGGCTCGCCGAGATCACCCGCACCCTCGGCCTCGAGGGCCGGCTCAAGCACCGCCCCCACGAACTTTCCGGCGGCCAGCAGCAGCGCGTGGCGGTAGCCCGCGCCCTGCTGACCCGTCCGCATGTCATCTTCGGCGACGAGCCAACCGGCAACCTCGATTCCCGGTCGGGTGCCGAAGTACTCTCCCTGCTGCGCCGCTCCTCGCGCGAAATGGGCCAGAGCATCATCATGGTCACCCATGATCCGGTGGCCGCGTCCTACGCGGACCGCGTGGTACTGATGAACGACGGCGCCCTGGTGGGTGAGCTCTCGAATCCCACCCCGGAGAGCGTGCTGGCAGCCCTGACCAAGCTGGGGGCATAACCGTGCTGCAGGTAGCCCTGGCGCAGGTGCGCCTGAATGCCCGCCGTTTCATCGCCGTCGGGGTGGCCGTGATGATCGCCGTCGGCTTCCTCGCTGCCACCTTGATCATCAATGCCTCATCCAAGGCGTCCCTGACAGAAAGCGTGGGGCAGGGATTCCGCAACGCGGACCTGGTAATCGACGCCGGTTACGACCAGGAGGCGCAAACCTTGGCCGTCCTGGACGAGGACATTGCCGAGATGGTTCGTGGAACCGACGGCGTAGCAGACACTTATGAGGTGCTGTCCGGCTACGCAGCCGTTCGCGACGGCCGGGGAACTTTTTTCTCTGCCCTGACGAGCATCCCGGAAAACGAATCGCTCCTGCCTGTAGGTCTGCAGCAGGGCAGGCTGCCCTCCGCCCCCGGGGAAATCGCCGTGGACCGGGACAGCGCCGAGCGGCGCGGGATCACGGTTGGCTCGGTGCTGCCGGTAGTTTCGAGCGCGGACCCCGAAGCACCGGAAACCATGATGACGGTGACGGGCCTGGTAGAAGCTTCCTCTGACCCCAGCATGATGGGCAATGCCCAGCTCTACGCCGTGGAAGAGACTGTTCTTGGCTACGCTGAACCTTCGTACGGATTCGACTCCATCCAGCTTGCGCTGGCAGAAAACGCCTCGGTCACGGCCGTGCAGGAGTCGCTCCGGCAGAAGGTTGCCGACGCCGGGCTCAAGGCCATCACGGTGCTCACCGTCGAAGAACAGACCACCGAACTGATGGCCGGCTTCACCGGAGGGCAGGACAGCCTGACCATCATTCTGCTGGCCTTCGCCGCCGTCGCACTTCTGGTCTGTGCACTGGTTGTTTCCAATACCTTCTCCGTGCTGGTGGCCCAGCGCACCCGGGAGCTGGCGCTGCTGCGCTGCATTGGCGCCGGACGCAGCCAGATCCGGCGCTCAGTCCTCGTCGAAGCACTGCTGGTGGGCATCACCGCCTCAACAGCCGGTGTCCTGCTCGCCGTGGGACTGGTGGGCGGCACGGTCGCCTACCTCCAGACCCTGCCCGAGAACGCCTTTGCCACCCTCGCTGTGCCGCCGCTCGCAATCGCTGCCGGCATCGCTGCGGGCGTTCTGCTGACCGTGCTGGCCGCTCTGGTACCCGCCCGCGCAGCCACCGCAGTCGCACCGCTGGCCGCCCTGCGTCCCGCTGAAGATGTCCGCGCCGGGACCGCGAAAGGAAAAATCCGGCTGGTGTCCGGCCTGGTCCTGCTCGCCGGCGGCGCCGCGCTGCTCGCCTACGGTGCCGTTGACGCCGACCTGCTGGTTGCGCTGCCCGGCGGCGTCCTGAGCTTCGTCGGCATCCTGATGTGCTCAACGCTCTTCATTCCGCCCCTGGTCCGTGCCGTCGGCGCCCTGGCATCCCCGCTGGGCGTCCCGGGGAAGCTGGCTGCGGTAAACGCGGTGCGGAATCCGCAGCGCACGTCGGCGACCTCCTCGGCCCTGCTGATCGGCGTCACGCTGGTGGTCATGATGATGACCGGCGCAGCAACTGCACGCAACGCGTTCGACGGCGCGCTGTCCGCAGAGTTCCCGGTGGACGTCACCGTGCGCGGTGCCATGCCGGTTGACCGGCCCTTCGAGGAGTATGACGTGGAAGCCGCTGAGTCGGTTGCCGGTGTTGAGCAGGCGGCGCTGCTTCCGATGGCCGGAAGCATGGACGACGGCGCCACTCCGGTTTACGCACTGGACGCTGCCGACAGCTCCGTCCTGCAGGATAAGTCCCTGCTGCCGGGTGAAGGCACCATCGTGATGCCCCAGGGCACCGAGGCCAAGACGCTGACCGTGCAGGGTGCCGCAGGAGATTTGGAGCTGAACGTGGTCACCTCCGAGAGCTACTTCTTCCCCGCACTGGTCTCCGCGGAAACCATGCAGGCCCTCGGTGGTCTCACTCCGGAGGAAACGGTCGGCCCCTACGCGCCGCAGCCGGTGCTGTGGCTTGCCGTTGCCGACGGGCTCGGTTCCGGGGAAATCATCGATCTGCAGGCGGCCCTGGCCGGGGCGCTGAATATCGAGGACTACCAGATCACCGGCGCCGCCATCGAGCGCGCTGCGTTCGAACAGGTGATCGACGTGCTGCTGATGGTGGTTACGGGCCTTCTGGGAGTCGCCGTCGTCATTGCCCTGGTGGGCGTGGCGAACACCCTCTCCCTTTCTGTCCTGGAGCGGACCCGGGAGTCCTCCCTGCTGCGGGCCCTCGGCCTGACCAAGGGCCAGCTGCGCGGCATGCTGGCGCTGGAGGCGGTGCTGATTGCCGGGGTGTCGGCCCTGATCGGGCTGGGACTCGGAGCGGTGTACGGCTGGCTCGGTGCGCAGTCCGCGCTGGGCGCATTCGCCGATGTCACTCCGGCCCTGCCATGGCTCCAGCTGGGCGGAGTCCTGGCCGTTGCCCTGGTGGCCGGACTGGGGGCCTCCCTGCTTCCCGCCCGCCGGGCAGCACGCCTCTCCCCCGTGGCCGGCCTGTCTGCCGACTAGCAGCTGCACACCGCAGCGCGGGGCGGCATCCATCGGGTGCCGCCTCGCGCTTTATGCCCTGACCTGCAAAGATACAAAGCATACTGATAACCGTGCCGGCGCTGACACGCCGCGCCAGGAACAGACAAGGAGCCGCCATGCCGCACACCGAGCCCGGCCGTACACCCCGCCACGAATCGCTGGCAGCCTATCTGGATGACCATCTGCTTGGCGCGGAGACCGGGGTGCGGCTGTTCAAGGCAGCACGAGAAACCTGGCAGGGCACCGAGTATGAGAGCGTCTTCGCGGACCTGGTCCAGCAGATCTCCGACGAGCGCGACGAGCTGGAGACCCTCATCCTGGCGCTGGGCTACCGGCGCAGCAGTTTCAAGAAGGCGCTGGCAATGGTGGGGGCTGCCGGAGGCCGTCTGGGTCCCATGAATCCGCTCAGCACCGGGAAGGGGACCACCGGCCAGCTGGAACTGGAGACGCTGCAGTCAATCGTCCGGGCCAAGGAGTGCCTCTACCGGACTCTGCTGGTCCTGTCCGCCCATGACCACCGTTTCCACGCCCCGCGGATCCGGGAACTGCTCGACCTCGCACAGAAGCAGCAGGACGCCGTCGCGAAGGTCATGGAAGAAACCGTGCCCGCCCGTTTCCTCACCTAGCCCCTGCACTTCCCCTATCAACCATCGAGAGGCCAGTTACGGCTCGTTTGGACGTCCAAAAGAGCCGTAACTGGCCTCTCGGCGGTACGGGGAAGGCCGAGGTTTACTCCGCAGGCTCTTCGTACTTGGGGAAGATCGGCGCCGGCGCGGGCAGTTCGGTGCCGGGGACCAGAGGGGTGCCCAGCGCAGCGAAGGCGCGAGCATCGCCGTCGGGCTGGCCCAGCACATCCAGCAGCTTGCCGGCACTGGCCGGCATGACCGGCTGGATGAGGATGGCCACAATGCGCAGCACTTCCAGCGTCACGTACAGCACGGTGTTCATGCGTTCGACGTCGGTCTTCCGCAGCACCCACGGGGCCTGCTCGGCGAAGTATGCGTTGGTGTCGCCGAGGACCTTCCAGGTCGCTTCGAGCGCGCCGTGGAAGTCCTGCACATCGTAGGCCTCGCGGGAAACGTCCAGCAGCTTCCCGGCGGCCTCGAGCAGCGCCTTGTCCTCGTCCGTGAATTCCCCCGGCTGCGGAACCGCGCCGGCGCAGTTCTTGGCCACCATGGAGAGGGAACGCTGGGCGAGGTTGCCCAGGTTGTTGGCGAGGTCGGAGTTCATCCGGCCCACAACTGACTCATGGTTGTAGGAGCCGTCCGCGCCGAAGGGCACTTCGCGCAGCAGGAAGAAGCGGACTGAATCCAGCCCGTACTGGTCCGCCCAGTCCTTGGGCGCCACCACGTTGCCCAGCGATTTGGACATTTTGACGCCCTTGTTGTGCAGGAAGCCGTGGATCATGATCCGCTTGGGCAGTTCCAGCTTCGCTGACATCAGGAATGCCGGCCAGAAGATGGCGTGGAAGCGGGAGATGTCCTTGCCGATGACGTGGACGTCGGCCGGCCAATACTTCTTGAAGGTTTCACTCTCGGTGTCCGGGAAGCCGACGCCGGTGAGGTAGTTGGTCAGCGCGTCCACCCAGACGTACATCACGTGGTCCGGGTTGCCGGGAACCGGGACGCCCCAGTCGAAGGTAGTGCGGGAAATCGAGAGGTCCTCCAGCCCGCCCTTGACGAAGCTGATGACCTCGTTGAAGCGGGAGCGCGGCGCGGCGAAGTCCGGCTGGGACTCGTACAGGGCCAGCAGCTTGTCCTGGTAGGCGGAGAGACGGAAGAAGTAGCTTTCCTCTTCCGTCCAGGTCACCTCGGTATCGGTTTCCCTGGAGTAGCGCACGCCGTCTTCACGGACTTCAGTCTCTTCTTCGCTGTAGTACGCCTCGTCGCGGACGGAGTACCAGCCGGAGTACTTCGAGAGGTAGATGTCGCCGTTCTCCTCCATCCGCTTCCAGATGGCCTGGGCAGCGGCGTAGTGGTCGGCGTCCGTGGTGCGGATGAACCGGTCATAGGAGGTGCCCATGTCCGCTTCCATCTGCTTGAAGGCAGCGGAGTTGCGGTCTGCCAGTTCCTTGGCCGTGATGCCTTCCTTGTCCGCGGACTGCTGCATCTTTAGCCCGTGCTCATCCGTACCCGTCATGAAGAACACGTCGTAGCCGTCCAGGCGCTTGAAGCGGGCCATCGCGTCGGTGGCGATGTGCTCATACGCGTGCCCGATGTGCGGCTGGCCGTTGGGGTAGGAGATAGCTGTGGTGATGTAGAACGGTGTCTTGGAGTCGGTTGAAGTCACACTAGAAAATTACCCTGTTTCGGCTCGGCTTGTCGCTTCGGGCCGGGCACGGGCCCGGTCCGCAGCACCGTGTGTCAGCGTGTGTCCGTTTCCAGCACCGAAGTGAGCACCGGGGAGGTGGCTGCGAGCCCGGCACGCACCAGCAGGATTCCCACCGCCACGGAGACCGCCAGGAACCCCATGGCTACCGGGTTGAAGATAAACGCGGCACCAACCACCGGGAAGAGCAGCGCCCCGGAAACAGCCGCGGACGCAGCGCTGACCAGTACCACGGGCTGCATCACCGCGCCGGTGCGCGCCGCGTCGATGACTTCCCGGGGCATTCCCATCCGGTGCAGGCTGCGGTACAGTTCGGCCCGGTCCAGGACCGTTGCGGCCTGGTTGATGCCCGCTGAGCAGGCCACCATGAGGAAGCCGGCTATCACGGTGATGAAGACGCCGGTCATGATGTCCCGGAGCAGGAAGTCTTCCGGGCCCTCGGCCTGCGCAGTCTGCAGCAGGGCGGCCCCGGAACCGGCGACGACGGCGGTGAAACAGACCATGGACAGTGCGCTGACCTGCCGCCAGGCCGCCTTGGGGGCATCCAGCACAATCCGGGCGGCGAGCAGGGCCTGCGGCGTTGCTGCCCGGCGCAGGCGCCGTTTTGCCGAGCGGGCCACCAGCCACGGGCCCACCAGGTTCAGCACCGCCAGGCCTCCGGCGAACGCACCGAAGATAATGGCCAGTGCAAGCGCCGCTGCACCGACCGGGGTGAGGAGGGCTGCAACGCAGACCCCGATGATCAGCACCGCGATGCCGGCACGTGACCAGTGGACTTTCTGGGCATCGGCCCGGGTGCGCACCCCCAGCGGAGAGATCACCACGCGGCGCAGGCTGATCACGGAGCTGGCCGCGGCGAGGGTCATGACGGCGGCGACCCCCGCCGCGGCGGCTGCCGGATGCAGCCAGTAGGCACTGCCCAGCGGGGCCCCGCGGAAATGGATGAGCTGCACGAACGGGGCAAGGACGGCGTAGCCCACCACTCCCGCGAGAGCGCCGGCGAGGGCCTGGGCAGCCGCTTCCAGGACCGTAATCTGCCGGACTGTCCGGGCCGTGGCGCCAAGCAGCCGCAGGGTAGACAGGTGCTCGTCACGGCGCCGGGCGGACAGGCGTGCCGCGGATCCGCCAAGCGTCAGCAGCGGCAGGACCAGCAGGATGAGGGCGAACGCTGCCAGCAGCAGGTACAGGGATCCCTCGTTGTCTCCCCACTGGGTGAAGGACAGGGCTCCGGCGAGCACGGTCAGGAGCAGTGTGGTGACGACGGCGAAGGACGCTGCCGGCAGCAGCACGGCGGCGGACCCCGTGGTGCCGGGCCGGTTCAGCAGCCAGGTGAGCCGCAGCGGAACGGCCCACGGAGAGGCATCCACGGCGCGTGTGAGGACGGCGGAGGCACTCATCGGGCCACCCCGGCGGTGTCGGCGACGATTTGTCCGTCGGCCAGCGTGACCACCCGGCTGCACCAGCGGGCAACTTCGGCATCATGCGTGACCACCACCAGCGCGCGTCCGGTACCTGCTACGGACTGCAGCAGCAGCGCCATTACCTCCGCCGAGGTGCGGGAGTCCAGTGCACCGGTGGGCTCGTCCGCGAACAGTACCCGGGCACCGTTGACCTGGGCCCGCGCGATCGCTACCCGCTGGGCCTGGCCGCCGGAGAGCTCTCCGATCCGGCGCCCTTCCATCCCGGCCAGTCCCAGCGCCGCAAGCGCGGCGGCTGCCTGCTCTTCGGCCGCCGGGCGGGCGGTTCCATTGAGCATCAGGGCCAGCGCCACGTTTTCCCCGGCGGTCAGCTCCGGGATGAGCAGTCCCTGCTGGAACACGAAGCCGAACTCTGTGCGGCGCAGCGCCGAGCGGGCACCGTCATCCAGGGAGGTGATTTCCACCGGTGCGGCAGCGGCATACCGGACGCTTCCGGTGTCCGGGAGCACAATGCCCGCCAGACAGTGCAGCAGCGTGGTTTTGCCCGATCCGGAGGCACCCATCACCGCGGTGGCTTCGCCGGGCCGCACCTGCAGGCTGACACCGGCCAGCGCAGTCGAGTTTCCGTAGGACTTGGTCAGGTGGGCGGCTGCGAGCAGGGGTGCGCCGGGCAGGGATTCACTCATGGATCCATCCTGTCCCGGCCGGCCCCGCACGCACATCGGCTCTCAGCGTGAACCCGGCGGCAGCGGCGTCGTACTGCGGGTGGAGGCCGGGACGGCGGTGCTGCTCCCCCGGACGCAGGAGAGGCCGGTTCCAATCGGAACCGGCCTCTCCTCAACGCAGGGCGAACTAGTCCTGCAGGTCCACTTCGCGTGCCACGGTTGCGCCGATGGCTTCGCGGACACCTTCCAGGACGTCCTGCGGCACGGAGGAATCCACCGTCAGCAGGGACAGGGCCTGTCCGCCCTCGGAATTGCGGGCAACCTGCATGCCGGCGATATTGATCTCCGCTTCGCCCAGGATGCGGCCCAGGGCGCCGATGACGCCGGGACGGTCCTGGTAGATGAGCACCAGCAGGTGCTCGCTGATCGGGATTTCAAGGTCGTAGCCGTTGACGCCCACGAGCTTCTGGATCTGCTTGGGACCGGTCAGGGTGCCGGCAACCTCAAGCTGCGTGCCGTCGGAGAGCGCGCCCCGGATGGTGAGCAGGTTCCGGTAGTCGTCAACGTCGGGCGTGGTGATCAGGCGGACGGCAATGCCGCGCTGCTCAGCCAGCACCGGAGCGTTCACGTAGGAAACCTGCTCCGACACGAT
>JBELYP010000084.1:0-14358 GCA_040273995.1 Arthrobacter sp. | reverse complement strand
CCCTGGGGTATTGGCTCATGGCTGCGTTGTCTGTCCTTGGTAGGTGCGGGAAGCCCTACGCGTCCGTACCCATGCGGCGGGCCGTGCGGGCGCGCTGGCGTGTAGTACGCAGTCTGCGCAGCCGCTTCACCAGCATGGGATCGTGCGCGAGTGCTTCCTCGGTATCGATCAGGGCGTTAAGGACCTGGTAGTAACTTGTGGCGGATAGGCCGAAAAGATCGCGGATTGCCTGCTCCTTGGCACCGGAGTACTTCCACCACGAACGTTCAAGGGCCAGCATCTGCTGGTCCCGCTCGCTCAAGGGACTCTGGGGATCGACCGCACCTTCGAGTGAAAATGCCGCGGCGTCGGCTGATCCTGCCAATCTGTATCCCCGTTTCCCGGTGCGCCCGGACGCGGGCACGGTCCGGGCAAAGAGTCTGCTTCCAGATGCAATCGTAAACCGGAATAACAGTGTTGTCATTCAGGCGGCCGGCGGTCCCGGCTGGGATCCTGGCCCGGAATGCCGAAGACTAGAGGGGTGCACAGCAGCCCTGAACCAGCCCTTTTCGACCTGCCCGGCTCCGGCGGCAGCCCCGCCCCCGGCGAGCTGAGCGTTCCTTTCGCCGCCGGAGGTTCCCTCCCGGACCTGATCGCGCCCGGATGGGCCGAAGCACTGGCGCCGCAGGCCGCGGCCATCCATCGGATCGGCGATGAGCTCCTGCGGCGGATCAGCATCGGCGCACATGTCCTGCCGCCGCCGTCGAGCATTCTGCGCGCCTTCACCCTTCCGCTGGAGAAGGTTCGGGTTCTGATCATCGGACAGGACCCCTACCCCACCCCGGGCCACGCCGTCGGCCTGAGTTTTTCAGTCGCCCCCTCCGTGCGGCCGCTGCCGCGCTCACTGGTCAACATCTACAAGGAGCTAAAGGATGACCTGGGAATCGGGCCTGCCCCGCACGGAGACCTAAGCGCCTGGGCGGATCAGGGCGTGCTGCTGCTCAACCGTGCCCTGAGTGTGGAAGCCGGACAGGCGAACTCGCACCGGAACCTCGGCTGGGAAGCCGTCACCGACCTTGCGGTGAAGGCACTGGCCGCCCGGCGCGGGCCGGACGGTTCCCCGCTGCCCCTCGTGGCGATCCTCTGGGGCCGCCAGGCGCAAACCCTCGCACCCCTGCTGGGCCGCACCCCACTGATCGAATCAGCGCATCCCAGCCCGCTCTCCGCCTCCCGCGGTTTCTTTGGCTCACGCCCCTTCAGCCGGACCAACGAGCTGCTGAAACTACAGGGGGCCGCGCCAATTGACTGGAGACTGCCCGGGGTACGGTAGAACAACCACCCTGCGTTCGAGGAGAACACCGCAATGCCTGATGCCCCCGCCACCCGCACGCCGGCAGATGCCCGGCGGTCCCGGCCCACGCACACGATGACAGTGCTGCGGCGCGAGCAGCTTTCACCGCACATGGTGCGCATTGTGGTTGGCGGTCCCGGCTTCGACACATTCACCCCGAGCAGCAGCACGGATGCCTACTGCAAGATCTGGTTTGGCCGCGACGGCAGGCCGCTGGACGGGAGCGTGCCCCTCGAAGAGCTGCGGGAGCAGCTGGCCAGGGAGGACTGGCCTGTGTCCCGGACATACACGGTCCGGTGGGTAGACATGGACCGCCGCGAGCTGGCCATGGACTTTGTGGTTCACGGCGACGCAGGCCTGGCCGGCCCGTGGGCGAGTTCGGCGCAGCCGGGTGAAACCATTACCTTCGGAGGCCCCGGCGGCGGCTTCGCTCCCGATCCGGCCGCGGACTGGTATCTCTTCGCTGCAGACGAGTCCGCACTGCCGGCCACCGCCGCCGCTCTCGAGGCCCTGAATGACGACGCCGTTGGCCACGCTTTCATCGAGGTGCAGGGACCGCAGGACGAACTTCCGCTGAAGTCCCCCAAGGGCATTGTGGTGACGTGGCTCTACCGGGGCGCAGACGCGCCCGCCGGGAGGCTGCTTGTTGCCGCCCTCGACGCGCTCCCCTTCCACCCCGGTGATGTGCAGGTCTTCGCCCACGGAGAGCGTGAGGCCATGAAGGGGCTTCGGGAAGTATTCTTCACGCGGCATAACCTGGGGCGCGGCGCTGTTTCGCTCTCCGGCTACTGGGCGGCAGGACGCACCGAAGACGCTTTCCAGGCGGAGAAGCGAACCCCGATCGGGAAGATCCTGTAACCGGGAACGGCAGGATCAGCGGCGCCGGTTGCGGCGGTCGTTACCGTTCAGGTTCCGGGTCAGCGGGCGGGCGAGGTTGTCGCCGAACACCACACCGCCGGCGATCGCCAGGATAACCGTCAGTGCGTTGAACAGGCCGATCACCCCTGCCGAAATGTCATCCAATCCAATGCTCAACCCGTACATCGAGCGGAAAATGCTTAGTCCCGGGAAGAGGAACAGGATGGCGGGCACGGCAATAACCAGCTGGGGCGCACCCATCCGCAGGGCAACAATCCGCGAAGCCATGCCGATCACGATCGCCGCGACGGCCGGTGTCAGCCGCGGCCCCACCCCCGCCGTCTCCGAGGCCACGGACACCAGGAATCCTCCCAGGCCGATCAGCACAGTGGGCAACACAAGATTCGCCGGTGACTGCTCGGTAATGCTGATGGTGGCCAGGGCGACGGCGAGCACCAGCAGCGTCACGGCAAAGGGGTACTGCGAGGACACCTCCACTGTCACTTCCAGCCGGGGCATCCCCATGAGTGCACCAACCACGAGTGCGACGGCGATGCCGGCAACGATTGCGCCGAATGTCAGGAAGGCCGAGAGGAACCGGCCCGCTGCGGTAACCGGGAAGCCGTTGATCGCATCCTGCACCGCTGAGACCAGCCGGCCAGTGGGAAGCATCAGCAGGATTCCGCCGGCCACCACGATTCCCGGTGCTATGGCCAGCTCAGCCATGTCCGTGGCGTCCACCCACCAGAACACCATGGCCAGTGCCGTCACCAGGAAGCCGCTGGCCGCGGTGGTGAAGAAGTCCGGGACGCGCCACCGGCCCAGGACCCGCTGGAGCAGGCTGACCAGGATTGTGCTCGCGAAGCCCACGGCGGAGCCGAGCGGGGTTCCGCCGATGAAGGCCACGATCGCCGCCGCGAAGAGCCCGGCCGAGAAGGTCACGGCCCAGCGCGGAAAAGGCTTGGGCTGGTGGACAATCGCGTTGAGCTGCTGCGAAGCCTCGGCACGGGAGATGTTCCCGTCCACAATGTCCGTCACCAGCCGGTGCACCAGGGCCAGCCCGGCGTAGTTGTTGGTCCAGGAACGGACCACCCGCATCACGGTGATGGGAGTCTGGTCCTTGGGCGAATAGTTGAGCAGGACGGACTGGTTGGTGATGTCCACTTCAATGTTGTCCAGCCCGTAGGCGGCGGTTACCGCGATCATCGCTGTTTCGACTTCCAGCGCACCTGCTCCGTAACGGAACATGGTCTCCGCCATGCCCAGTGCCAGGTCCAGGGTCTTGCGGGCGCTGGCGTCCGGCCCGCCTGAGCGGACCCTGGGGTTGGCATACGGACTGCCGGCCAGGCGTTCAACAATGGACATGGCCTGGGTGGGCGGGGTTTCACCCTGCACCAGCCTGCGCAGCACGCGGCGGGCAGCTGCGGAAGATGAGTCCGCCCGCTGGGCGGCGGAAGGGCTGTGCTGCCGCGGAGTTGTCTTCCGTGCACGGGGCTTTCCGGAACGTGGGACCGCGCTTCCCGGACGGGCGGGCTTGGGCTCGGCACCCACCGGCTTGCGGGCAGGTCCGGTTTTCGGAGCGCCCTGGGGCATCCGAGGCACGGAGGACGTGGCGGGCGGGGGCTTCGGCTTGGTGCTGCGCAGCCCGCCCGGACCGGGAACCGGTGGCAGCGCAGCAGCCGGAGTCTTCGGACCGGTCTGGACGGTGCCCGCAGCCTGGTCCTTCCCGGCGCTCTGCCCGGGCGGCTGGATGATGGGGATCAGCCCGGCCACCGGATCCGGTGTGGGCGCAGGCCGGCGGCGGTCGTCGTCGTTATCCACGGTGTCCACCCCTGCTTCCCTCCTGGTGAATGCGGTTTAGTAGAACGGCTGGTGGTGGCGGCGCCAGTAGATCTGGCGGGTCACGCGTTCACCGATGGTGTTCCAGATGCGGTAGCGCAGCGGATCCAGGACCATGTCCCAGCACCCGGTGAAGTCAGTAACGGTCTTGGAGAAGCTGGTCTTGAACAGCCCCAGCCCGTGGTGCGGATGTTCCTTGTTCTTCAGCTCGCTGCTGGGCGGGGTGCCGCAGAAGTCGTATTCCTCGATGCCGAAGTCTTCCTTGAGCTCCGTAAGCGCGGTCCACTGCACCAGGTGGGAGTCGCCGTACTGCTTGCGGCGGGGCTTTGAACCGCCGTCCTTGTAGGTGCCCTTCCTGCCGTAGGCGATCACGAACGCGCCGACACTCGGCTCGCCGTTTTCGTCGAAAGCGAAGTAGAAGCGTCCCTGGCCTGCCTGGACGAAGTTGGACCAGAAGCGCTGGTAGTACTCGTAGGAACGCATCCGGGCATCGGAGCGGTCCTCGATGTGGCTCATGAGCTTGTACATGGTCCGCATGTTTTCTTCGGTGGGCTCAACCCGGCGCACGTCGGCACCTTCGCGGATAGCCCGGCGGACGGCGTTGCGGGCACGTGAGGAGATGTTCTTCAGGATCTGCTCGGTGTCCGGGGTGGTGTCCAGCAGCGCGGTGGAGTCGTTGGGCTGCAGGTTGAACGTCTTGACGAATCCGGCGGAGGCGAAAAGCTCCCGGATTTCGTCGCCGTCCACAATGTCCGGTTCCACCTTCAGCGCGAAGACGCGGCGGCGGGTGTCCTTGATAAACCGTCCCAGCGCGCGGGCCATCGCCGGCACGTCCTCCGGGGCAGCGGCGTCGGGCCCCTTGATCAGGTACCAGAGGCTGCCCAGGACGGGGACCTTCTTCTCGATCGCGAGGTTGTAGGAGGTGTATTCCGGGCAGCTGAAGACCAGATGAATCGGGTTCCAGCCGTGGTGTGACTTGACCTCCGCGTAGGCAGCGGACTGCAGGACGTTGCCGCCGTTGGGGTTGGACTGGACCAGCTTGTCCCAGTCGGCAACTTCGTCGGCGGTGGCCAGGCGTGCACTAAAGTCTCGCAAAATTCCTCAACTAGTCCTCGTTGGTGGATCATTCTTCCGCCCCCGCACGGAGCACCGGCTCCGGGCCGTTTCCAAGTCTATCCGCCGGGCGGACGGCGCCCGTACGGCTTGGCCCGGCGCGCCGGGTGGCGCCAGCCACGCTGCGTGGGAATAGGCGGCGTTCCGCCGAAGTTGTGCGCAACAATAGATGCATACGCATATTTACGACGACGAAGGCGGCGGTAGTGGCACAGCACATTGAACTGGGACTGGACACGTTTGGGGACGTGACGCAGAACGGGGAGGGAGCGAAGCTGCCCATGCCCGAGGTCATCCGCAATGTGGTGGCCGAGGCAGTCCTGGCAGATTCCGTGGGCCTGGACTTCATCGGCGTTGGCGAGCACCACCGGGACGACTACGCGGTGTCCTCACCGGAGACTGTGCTGGCCGCCATTGCCGGGCAGACCAGCAGCATCCGTCTCGGCTCAGCGGTGACGGTGCTCTCCTCCGATGACCCGATCCGCGTGTACGAACGCTTCGCCACCCTCGACGCGGTTTCAAACGGCCGTGCAGAAGTGATCCTGGGCCGCGGTTCCTTCACCGAGTCCTTCCCGCTCTTCGGCTTCGACCTGTCCAACTACGAGGTGCTCTTCGAGGAAAAACTGGACCTGTTCACGAAGCTGCTGAGCGAGGAGCCGGTCACCTGGGAGGGCAGCATCCGCCCGCCGATGCGCAACGTGCAGGTCTACCCGCCCACGCAGGACGGACAGATTCCCACCTGGATCGCCGTCGGCGGCACTCCGCAGTCCGTGGTTCGGGCCGCCCATTACGGCCTGCCGCTGATGCTGGCCATTATCGGCGGGGAACCGGCGCGGTTTGCCCCGTTCGTTTCCCTGTACAAGCGCGCCCTGAAGGAGTTCGGCAAGCCCGCCCTGCCCATCGGCGCCCACTCCCCCGGCTACGTTGCGGCGACGGACGAGCAGGCGCTGGACGAAGCCTGGCCGCACTACGCGCAGATGCAGAACCGCATTGGCCGCGAGCGCGGCTGGCCGCCGGTAACGCGCGCCGAGTATGAGGCCGGCGCCGGCCCGGAAGGTGCCCTGTTCATCGGCTCCCCCGAAACGGTTGCGGACAAGATCATCCGCACCGCCCGCACCCTGGACCTGTCCCGCTTTGACCTGAAGTACAGCCTGGGCACCCTGCCGCACGAGAACCTGATGAAGTGCATCGAGCTCTACGGCACCCAGGTGGCTCCGGCTGTCCGTGCCGCTCTGGCCGCAGACGGGGAGCAGGTCTAGGCATCGGCCGGGAGGAACCAGCGTGTACTTGGTTCCTCCCGCGCCAGGCCGGCAGCACGGTCAATGTTGTTCCGGTCCGCTCCGGTGAGGCGCTGGTGTTCCTGGCGCATGTACTCCCGCCAGGTGGGAACGTCATAGACCTCACGGAACTGGCTGGAGTCCGTGACCGAGTGAACCAGCTCCCAGGTAGTTGCTCCGGTGCGCAGCCGGGAGAGTTTCACTTCGCGCATCGCTTCGACAAACTCCGAGGCATGCTCCGGGTCCAGTTCGTACGCCACCAGGATGGTCACGGGCCCGGCGGCCGGATCCGGCTCGGACTCGACTTCAAGCCCCAGCTCCGGCGCCGGAACACTGCGGTCCAGCTTGCCGGTTCCCGGCAGCAGCGGCAGCGGCAGAACGCTGGCGGCAACCAGCAGGAGAACGACGCCGGCGCCTGCCAGCACCGGCGCGTAACCGTACGCGGTGGCCAGGGATCCCCACAGCACCGATCCCAGGGCCTGGGTCCCGGTGAGCACCATCAGGTACACGGCAAGCCCGCGCGCCCGAACCCATTCCGGCAGGGTCAGCTGCATGGCACTGTTCAGTGTGGAAAGCGTGTTGATCCACGCCATGCCCGCCAGGACCAGCAGGATTCCCAGCGGAATGGGCGGGAGGTAGCCGGCGGCAAACACAGCCCCGCCGAAAACGGCCGCGGAAGCTCCCAGCAGCGCGGTGTCCCCGAGCATCCTGCGGGTGGCCCTCAGCAGTGCCACTCCCAGGATGGCTCCGCCGCCCAGCAGTCCGAGCAGCAGGCCATACCCTGAGGACCCCAGCCCAAGGTGCCCGTTCACTGCCACCGGCAGCAGCGCATAAAGCGCACTGGCCGGGACCAGGAACAGGATGCACCGCAGCAGGATGCGCCGGATCCGCGGCGCAGCGCGGATGTAACGCATCCCGGCAGCAAGGGCTTCGCCGAGGTGCTCGCGGTCCTCGGGACTCTGCGGTGCGCTGCGCCACAGGAAGACGGCCAGCGCAGTTCCGAGGAAGGACAGGGCGTTGAGTCCGAAGACGAAGGCCGGCCCGGCTGCCGAGACGAGCACCCCGCCCAGGGCCGGCCCCACAGCCCGTGCCGCGTTGACCGCAACGGAGCCGAGCGCCGATGCCGACCGAATCTGCCCGCGCGGCACCAGCGACGGCGTGACCGCCTGCCAGGCCGGGGAACTCAAGGCCACCCCGCAGCCAATCAGGAAGGTGTAGAGCAGCAGCGAGTCCGGTCCCAGCCGGCCGAGGGCGGCAATTGCGGTGAGCAGGCATCCGGCACCGGCAGCAAAGAGGTTGCTGCCCAGAATCAGCCGGCGGCGGTTGAAGGCATCGGCCAGCACCCCTGCCACGAGCCCCAGCAGAAGTGCCGGTGCCAGGGACGCCGACTGCACCAGGGATACCAGGACCGGACTCGCCCCGCTCTCCACGAGGTACCACTGCGCGCCGACGGTCTGCATCCAGGTGCCGACGTTGGACCCCAGCTGCGCCAGCCACAGGATCAGGAACCACCGGTTTCGCAGGGGCGCCCAGGGAGACTCCATCGGATTCCTCCGTCGGTGGCGGCGCTTCCCGGCCGGAACGGGTGCGCGGACCCAGGCGCCTCACTGGCAGGTTAAGACCGCCGCGGCACGGAGTCCAGAGCACAGCCCCGCCGGGAGTATGCTGACACCGTGTCACTAAAACTGGCGCGGCTTGGACAGCCGTGCCCGGAAAGGAAAACCCCGATGTACGTGGTAGTCAACACCCTGGAAATCACGCCTGATACCGCCGAGGCGTTCGAGAAGGCCTTCATTGACAGCATGGCGCACCTTGAAGGCGTTCCGGGGCTTGGCCGCAGCACGCTGATGCGGCCTGAGGGTGCTTCCAACACGTATCTCTCGACCATGGAGTTCGACTCCAGGGAGAGCTTCATGGCCTGGCTGAGGTCGGATTCCTTCAAGGCGTCCCACTCTGATGACCAGGCACCGGGAATGCAGGCTCCCAACGCCGTGGCTTCCTACACAGTCATTAAGGACACCGCTGCCTAGGCTGCTGTCGGACGGATGCCGGGGTTACCAGCGGTGCGCCCCGGCAAATCCCTTCCAGAGGCGGCGGAATCGTTTTTCCGCCGCCCTGGCCCGCTGCTCCTCCACAGCGTGGAGCCGACCGTAGGTGAATCCGCTGCCGCCGCGGCCGGGATGGGCCCCGAGCCGTACCAGCAGGTCCCGGGTCACCACGCTGTCCTGATGCTCACCGAGTGCTTTCTGAACCGTCTCTGCTGCTTCCACCATGGCTGTGGCACGATCGCCGCCCGCGGGAACGTAGGCCTCCGCGGCGTAACGCAGCCGTTTGGCATCCTTGCGGGCCTCGTGGAAGATCCCGGCCCGCTGCGCGTCGTCGTTCTCCTTACGGGCTTCGTGGACGCGGCGGCTCAGCCGGCGAAGGTCGCGGCGAATGAGCCGTCTGCCAACCTTCCGCGCTGACCGGCCCGCTGCGCCGGTAAGCTGCGGGTCCTCCAGCAGCTCCCCCAGTCCCCGGACCAGGGCCGAATAGCGCTCCGCGCCCAGTTCGCGGTGGATTGTTTCAGCGGCCTCGGTGTAGCGGGCCGTCAGTTCCGCGTCGATCCGGGCCGAGACAGGGCCCTTCACCAAGCCATCCTGCTGGGAATCCACCAGCTCCAGCAGCCGGTGGCGCATCACCTGGGCGTCGCGCGCCGCCCCCAGGACCTGGGCCAGCCATTTGAGCTCGGCACGGATCTGTGTGGCGGGCTGGTCGGGCAGGAGCTTCCGGTGGCTGGCCAGCACCGAACGCAGTCGGCGGGTACTGACCCGCATCTTGTGGATGGCATCGGCCTCGCCGGCGCGCAGCCGGCCCTCCTGCCGCAGCATTTCCGCATACTGCTCCGCGACGTAGGCCAGCAGTGCCTCTCCGGCCGTGCCGCCCGGGCCGGCCACAGGGACGGCTGGAAGGTCGGTCGCGGAAGCCATGGCTCAGTATAGGCAGGCGCGCCCCGTGCCGGGCAGACCCCCTGTACCCGGAGACCGGCACGGCCGTAGCATCGGCTGTACCCGGGCCGCGAAGCCGGGTACAGCTGCCGCCGAGCCCTCCTGGAGGCCTGAACCATGAACTCGATGCGCTACGTCAAACTGGGCCGTTCCGGAGCCACCGTTTCGGCGATCGGCCTGGGCTGCCTCAGCTTCGGCGACCCGGCGCGCGGCCCGCATTCCTGGACGCTGCGCGAGGAAGAGTCCAAAGCCTGCATTCGGCGGGCCCTGGAACTGGGCATCAATCTCTTCGATACCGCCAACGTCTATTCCGCCGGAGACAGCGAACGGATCCTTGGTGCGGCGCTGCGGGAGTATGCCCGCCGCGAAGAGGTAGTCATCGCCACCAAGGTGCACGGGGAAATGGCGCCCGGGCCCAACGGCTGGGGCCTGTCCCGGAAACACATCCTGTGGCAGGTGGAGGACTCACTGCGCCGTCTGGGCACCGACTACATTGACCTCTACCAGGTTCACCGCTGGGACGGCTCCACGCCGCTGGAGGAAACCCTCGCCACCCTCGACCAGCTGGTGCGGGACGGGAAAGTCCGTTACCTGGGGGCTTCCACTGCCTATGCCTGGCAGTTCGCCAAGGCGCTGCACCTGCAGCGGGAGAACGGATGGGCACCTTTCGTCACCATGCAGGACCACTACAACCTGATCTACCGGGAGGAGGAGCGGGAAATGTACCCGCTCTGCCTCGAAGAAGGCATTGGCGTGCTGGCCTACTCTCCGCTGGCGCGCGGCCGCCTGGCCCGGCCCTGGCACGCGGAGAGCCGCCGCCGGGGGCACGATTCCCTGGCCGATGCCATGTACGGGGCCCATGAGGAATCCGACCGCCGGATTTCCGACGCCCTGGGAACCGTGGCCGAGGCGCACGGGGTTTCCCGGGCACGGGTGGCCCTGGCCTGGGTCCTGGACCACCCCGTGGTCACGGCACCATTGATTGGCGTCACGTCCATGGCGCAGCTTGACGACGACGCCGCAGCCCTGGACTTGGAGCTGACCGCCGAGGACCAGTCAGTGCTCGCGGAGCACTACGTGCCGCACGGCGTCGTTGGTTTCTGAGCGCTGCTAGCCCTTCACCGCGCCGGCTACCAGGCCGGAGGCAATGTAGCGCTGCAGGAACAGGAACAGTGCCATGACCGGCACCGCGGCCAGGACCGCACCGGCGGAGAAAACGCCCCAGGTCCGGGACTGGTTGTCCCCCACGAAGGAATAGAGCCCGACGGCGAGGGTCTGGGTGTCCGGATCGTTGAGGACAATCGAGGCGATCATGAACTCGCCCGTGGTTGTGATGAAAGTCAGCAGGCCGACGATCGCAAGGATGGGCGTGACCAGGCGCAGGATGATGGTGAAGAAGATCTGGAAGTGCCCGGCGCCGTCAATGCGCGCCGCTTCGTCCAGTGTTTTGGGCACGGTGTTGAAGAACCCGTACATCAGGTAGGTGTTTACGCCGAGCGCGCCGCCCAGATAGACCATGATCAGGCCCAGCTGGCTGCCCAGCCCGAGCCAGGGAACAATATCTGAAATCTCGGACAGCAGCAGGAAGATGGCCACTACGCCGAGCATCTGCGGGAACATCTGAAGCAGGAGCAGGCTGAGCAGGCCCATGCGGCGTCCGGTAAAGCGCATCCGGGAGAAGCTGTAGGCGGCCAGCGCACCCAGGAACACGGTGGCGGCACTGGTGACCAGGCCGATGACCAGGGTGTTCATGAACCAGCGGGCGAACGGCTTCTGCGGGTCCGTGAACAGTGCCTGGAAGTTCTCGAACCCAATGTCCCGGAACAGGCCGCTGGAGGCAACCAGGGTTCCGGTGGGGCTCAGCGCGGCGGACAGGACGTAGGCCAGCGGCAGCAGGGCGAAGGCAGTCATGACCAGGCCCACCAGGTGCCGCCAGCCGGTGTCCTTGAACCAGGCGCCGAAACTGCGGCGCCGGGCCGGCAGCGGCGGTGTGCCTGCGGTTCCGGCGGCGGGGCGGGGAGGAAGGGCGGTGGAGGTGCTCATGAGTTCACTTCTTCCAGCGACTTGGTCTGCCTGAAGCTGACGGCGGAAATAACGGCCACGATGATGAAGATGAGGATCGCCAGCGCACTGGCCAGCCCGTAGTCACGTCCGGTGCCCTGGCCGAAGGCCACCTTGTACACCACGGTGATCAGCAGGTCGGTGGCGCCGATGTCCTGGCTGGTCCCCGGGAAGCGCGGGCCGCCGCCGGTGAGCATGAAGATCACATTGAAGTTGTTGAAGTTGAACGCGAACGTGGAGATGAGCAGGGGTGCGGTGGAGACCAGCAGCAGCGGCAGCTTGATGGACCGGAAGATCCGCCAGGCTCCGGCGCCGTCCATTCTGGCGGCTTCGTTCACTTCCTCCGGCAGGGACTGAAGCGCGCCGGTGCAGACCAGGAACATGTAGGGGAATCCAAGCCAGGTGTTCACCAGCAGCACGCTGGCCTTGGCGAGCCAGGGGTCGTTCAGCCAGGGTATGGAAGCCCCGCCGAAGAACGTGCCGTTGATGAAACCGAATTCCTGGTTGAGCATGCCGGACCAGACCAGGCCGGCGAGGAAGGCCGGGAACGCGTACGGCATGATCATCAGCACGCGGTAGATCTTCTTGCCCTTGAGCGTGGGGTGGTTGAACGTGATGGCCAGGAAAAGCCCCAGCCCGAAGCACAAAGCCACGGAGGCGACGGCGAACGTGAAGGTCCAGCCGATCACGCTCAGCAGCGGGCCGCGGAGCTCGGGATCAGAGACCGCGCGCTGGAAGTTCTCGAAGCCCACGTTGATCTTCCAGCCGGTGGCCAGCCGCTCGCCGTCGTCCGAAACGAAGGAGCCTTCGCCTCCGTCCCGGTACACCGTGCCGGTTTCGGAGTTCGTGAAGGTGTCAGCTGCCTCGTCATAGACCAGGACCGGCTTGTAAACGTAGGCGTTGGAGCCGTCCGCGGTGGCAAGGGTGCCGTCGTCGAGGTCTTCGGAGAACGGAACCTTGAGCGCCAGGATTTCGGACTGGCGGGTCAGCAGCTCATTGAAGGCCAGGGTTTCATAGCCGTCCACGCCGGTGGCTTTTCCGGTGCTGTCCGTCTGCGCAGCGCTGACCTCTTCCAGCGGCATGTCCGCGCCGCCGAGCTGGACTTCACCGTCCGGGTCGGTTACCAGCAGGAACAGTTCGCTGTCCTGCTCCAGGACGGACACCGCATAGGCCGGTGAGTCGGGAACCCGCTGCTGCGCCGTCAGGGAGATGGCAGCGACGGCGTCTTCCTTGGTGCTGTTGTGCCCGTCGCCGTAGTTGGTGAACGCCACGTAGCCGCTGTAAATCACCACAAAAACCTGAAAGACGAGCAGGAACAGCACGCCAGGCGCCAGGTATTTGGCCGGGAGCCCGCCCCGGCGCAGGTAGATCCAGTTGATGATGACAGTGACCGCTGCCGCCACGGCGAACACCACCCACTCCTCATTGAGGAACAGAGCCATCAGGACGTAGACGGCGAAGGCGTCCACCAGTCCGAGCAGCACGATCTTCGCCAGGGTTCCGGCCAGTGAATCGGGGCTCCGGCGGGGCGAGGCGGGGGGAGCGGGCTTAGCGGATCGGACTGGGGCGTCCGTTGAAACGGCCATGATGTTCTCCTACAAGTGGCCCGAACGGGGATTGCTCCCCCGTCCGGGCCACTAAAGCGGCTGCGGCGCGGTTGGTGCCGTTAGTTGCTGATCTATTTGCTGATCTTGGACTCGATGTTGGAGACCATGGCGGGCCACGCGGTGGCCGGGTCTGCTTCGCCCTTGATCAGGGACAGCTGCGTGCCTCCCCAGTCAGCCCAGACGGCTTCCATTTCCGGGATGGCCGGCATCGGCACGCCGTTGGCGCCAATTTCACCGAAGGCGGCAACAATCGGGTCAGACGCGGCCTTCTCGAAGGAGGCGGTCAGCGCCGGCGGGCGTCCGCCGGCATCGAACATGGAGTCCTGGACTGCCTCGGTGGTGAGGTAGTTCAGTGCGAACTCGTTGGCGGCTAGGGCATTCTGGCTCTTGGCGCTGATGAAGAAGCCATTGACGCCGACAAACGGCTGTGCCGGGGAATCGCCGGTGGTGGGCAGCGGATCCACGGCCAGGTTGATGCCGGCGGCAACGGCGTCGGGCACGTTCCACGGTCCGGTCAGCAGGTACGGGGATGCCCCGGCGTTGAACTTTTCCTTGGCAATGTCCGGCGTGATGCTGGAGTTGAAGATGCGCTCGCCGCTGTCGCCCCAGGCCACCAGCTTCTCGGCGAACTCGACCCCGCCGGGGTTGCCCAGTTCGAGCTTGGCGGCATCGTAGCTGCCGGACTCATCCGTGCCAAAGACCGGAACGCCCATGGAGGTCTGCAGCGGGTACAGGTGGTACGGGTCGCCCTGCTTGGGGTCCATCTGCACCAGGAACGGGAACTCTGCCCTGCCTTCGGCCACGGCGGCCTTGCCGTTGGCGATGACTTCATCCATGGTGGATGCCGGCTCGGAAACAATGTCCGTGTTCCGCAGCAGGCCGATGTTTTCAATCGAGTAGGGCACGCCGTAGGTGTTGCCCTCGTAGGTCATGGCAGCGATGGCGCTTTCCTGGAACTGGCTGGCCTTGTCGCCGAGTTCGATCGGGGCCACCACGCCGTTCTGGACGAACTTGCCCAGCCAGTCGTGCGGCCCAACAATCAGGTCGGGACCCTTGCCGGTGGGAACCTGGGTGATGAAGTCGTCCGAGACCTGCTGGAAGTCCTTGGTTACCAGCTTGACCTCAATGCCGGTGTCTTCCTTAAAGCGCTCGGTGACCTCGGTCAGCGCGGGTGAGCGCTCGGCGTCGACCCACATGGTCAGCGTGGTTGCTCCGGCGGACGCGAGATCACTGGATTCGGTCCCTTCGCTGGAGTCGGATCCGCCGCCGCAGGCGGTGAGGACGAG
>JBELYP010000083.1:0-14484 GCA_040273995.1 Arthrobacter sp. | reverse complement strand
CGGGTGCGGACGCCGAAGGACCGCGCGGCCGCGCCGGCACACCCAAGAAGACAGCCCTGCCCGAAGGCTGGCTGGACGGACGGGAACTGAACCCCGCCCAGAAAGCCATCATTGCGGCAGCCGAACTCGATGTATCAGGTGGCTAAGAACATATGACCCTTCCGCAGGTTTTCCGTACCGCCGGCTACACCGACGTCGATCAGGCGCGCCGGGTAACCGAACCGGCCAAGAGCACGCACCGGACCCAGTTCGGCCGCGACCGCGCCCGGGTACTGCATTCCTCGGCCCTGCGCCGGCTCGGCGCCAAAACACAGGTAGTAGCACCGGACACCGACGATTTTGTCCGCACCCGGCTCACCCACAGCCTCGAAGTGGCCCAGGTGGGCCGCGAGCTGGGCAACGCACTCGGCTGCGACCCCGACGTCGTCGACGCCGCCTGCCTCTCCCACGACCTGGGGCACCCGCCTTTCGGCCACAACGGTGAAACTGCACTGAACGACATAGCCCACGCGATCGGCGGATTCGAGGGCAACGCCCAGACCCTGCGGCTGCTCACCCGGCTGGAGCCAAAGATCATTGCTCCGGACGGTTCGCCCGCCGGCCTGAACCTGACCCGCGCCAGCCTGGACGCGTCCTGCAAGTACCCGTGGTCCGCCGTCGACGCTCCGCTGGTCAACGGGCACCGCACCACCAAGTTCGGCGTGTATGAGGATGATCTCCCGGTCTTTACCTGGCTGCGCGACGGCGCTCCAGCCGGCCGGTCCTGCCTGGAAGCCCAGGTCATGGACCTGGCGGACGACATCTCCTACTCGGTGCACGACGTCGAAGACGCCATCGTCGCCGGTCATGTGCAGCTCAAATGGCTGGACAACCCGGACCAGCGGGCCCGTGTCATCGGCTACACCCAGCAGTGGTACGTGCCCACCGCGGATCCCGCCGCTGTGGATGCCGCACTGGCCCGGCTGGAAGCCGAGTGCGTCTGGGTGCGCGAAGCTGACGGCAGCCGCCGCTCCATGGCCGCGCTAAAGGACATGACCAGCCAGCTGATCGGGCGCTTCTGCTCCAGCGCCCTGGATGCCACCCGGGAGATCTACGGACCTGACCCGCTGACCCGCTACAACGCCGAAATGGTGGTTCCCGAGGAAACGCAGCTCGAAATCGCCGTGATGAAGGGCCTGGCCACCACCTTCGTGATGACCACGGACCAGCGACAGCCGCTGTACGAACGCCAGCGCGAAGTCCTCACCAACCTGGTTGCCCAGCTCTCCGCCACCGGAGACCGCCACCTGGAACCGATGTTCGCCGCTGACTGGCGGGAAGCGGCCGACGACGGCGCCCGGCTCCGCGTGGTCATCGACCAGGTGGCCTCGCTCACGGACGGGTCTGCGCTGGCCCTGCACGAACGCCTGGTAGGCCCGGTTCCCGCACTCTGGTAGGACTCCGGGTTTGGTCCCGGGGAATAAGGTAGAACCATGGCCGGCCTGATTAAACGCGAAGACATTGATGAAGTACGTTCCCGCACCGATATCAAGGCGGTAGTGGACGGGTATGTCACGCTCAAATCCGCCGGTATTGGCTCCTTCAAAGGGCTGTGCCCCTTCCATGACGAACGTTCGCCGTCCTTCCACGTGCGGCCCCAGGTAGGCACCTACCACTGCTTCGGCTGCGGCGAGAGCGGCGACGTGATCTCCTTCGTCCAGAAAATGGACCACGGCACGTTCTCCGAGACAGTGGAAAAGCTCGCGTCCCGGCTGGGGTACGAACTGCACTACGAAGACGGCGGCTCCGGCCCGCGCCGTGAGGACGTGGGCAAGCGACAGCGCCTCCTGGACGCGCACAAGGTAGCTGCGGAGTTCTTCCGTGAGCAGCTGCTTACCCCCGGGGCAGCGGCGGCCCGCAGCTTCCTGGCTGAACGCGGCTTCGATCCGGCCGCGGCGGAGCACTTCGGCGTGGGCTACGCCCCGCAGGGCTGGGATTCCCTGCTCAAGCACCTCACCGGCCGCGGCTTCACCCGCGAGGAACTGGCCCAGACCGGCATGTTCTCCACCGGCCAGGATGCCTCACGTTTCTACGACCGCTTCCGTGGCCGGCTCATCTGGCCCATCCGCGACCTCACGGGGGCCACCATCGGGTTCGGTGCCCGCAAGCTTTTTGAAGATGACCAGGGACCCAAATACCTGAACACCCCGGAAACCCCGCTCTACAAGAAGTCCCAGGTGCTCTACGGCATTGACCTGGCTAAGCGCTCCATCGCCAAGGACCGCCAGCTGGTGGTGGTGGAAGGCTACACGGACGTCATGGCCTGCCACCTAGCCGGCATCACCACCGCCGTCGCCACCTGCGGTACCGCCTTTGGTACCGACCACATCAAGATCGCCCGCAGGCTGCTCTCCGATGACGGCACCGGGGGAGAAGTCATCTTTACGTTCGACGGCGATGCCGCCGGCCAGAAGGCGGCACTCCGTGCGTTCGAGGAGGACCAGCGCTTCAACGCGCAGACCTTCGTGGCGGTGGACCCGCACGGCATGGATCCGTGTGACATCAGGCAGCAGAAGGGCGACGCCGCCGTCGCGGAACTGATCCGTTCCCGCCGCCCGCTGTTCGAATTCGCCATCCGCTCCACCCTGGCCAAGTTCGATCTCAACACCGTGGAGGGGCGCATCTCCGCCCTGCGGGCAGCCGCTCCGGTAGTTGCCGAAATCCGTGACTCTGCCATGCGCCCGGCCTACGCCCGGGAACTGGCCGGCTGGCTGGGAAGCGAGGTGGACGACGTCCTGCGCGCCGTCAACGCCGCGGCCAAGCGCCAGCGTGAGGCCCGGGATCCGAGCCACCCCCAAAACCAGCCCGGCCGGCAGAGCCAGTCAAACCACGCGGGCCAGCCCGGCCAGTTTGCCGGCACGCCCGACGGCGGTTCCCGTGCCCAGGACCCTGCCCAGCATCCCGCGGCTGCTGCGCAGGCGCAGGCTTTCGCCCGTCCTGATCCCAACGACCCGGCCGCCAGGATGGAGCGGCAGGCACTGGAAGTGGTGCTCCAGCAGCCCGGTCTTCTCGATGCCGGGCAGTGGGAACGCTTCAAGGCAGCGCGCTTCACCGTTCCGGCGTACGTCGCTGTGCACAATGCCGTGCGTGCGGCCGGCGAGGTGCCGTCCTCAGCCGCGGCCTGGGTGGAGCAGGTGCGCCAGGAACTGCCGGACGCCCTTCGCGGTTTCGTCAGTGAACTCGCGGTCACGCCCATTCCGGCCCGGGATGCTGACGCCCTGGCGATGTACTGCCGGGATATCCTCAACCGGCTCTTCGAGCTGCAGGTGACGCATCTGAAGGCGGAGAAGCTGGGGCAGCTTCAGCGCCTTGATCCCAGCGCCGATCCTGCGCTGTTCCAGCAGCTCAACCGCGAGCTGATGGAGCTCGAAATGCAGCGCCGCGCCCTGCGTGAGATGCAGTGAGGGGCGGATTTCGTTTCTCGGCGCTTCATCTGTAAAGTAATAGTCGCGCTTTCCCCCGTAGCTCAATTGGCAGAGCATTCGACTGTTAATCGAAGGGTTACTGGTTCGAGTCCAGTCGGGGGAGCAACAAACCAGAGGCCCGTAACACTGTTACGGGCCTCTGGTGCGTTCAGAGCCGGACCGCGACCGCGTCTAACGCTGATCTACGGGTTCGCAGCAATAGACTTGGAGCGCTGCGCCGCGGCGCCGGCCCGTGAAGGGCAGGCGTGGTGCCGGACTGTCTCATCCGGTGCCGGGCAGCGGGTCTTTGATCAGGGGGAAACATGTCTCACTACGCTCCGTTTCGCCGGAAACGCCTGCGGTGGCGGCGGGCGCGGAATCATGCCCTGCCTGTGACCGGCCTGCCGCTGTACGCTGGCCTGCCGGAGCCGGAGCTCTATCCCGAACCGGAGCCGGAACTTTATTCCGAACCGGAGCCGCGCCAGACCACGTACACACAGCCGGGGAAGTTCAGGCCCAAGGCGCCCGGCGGGATGCGCCGGAGGCTCGCGTACACGTCCCTGGCCGTTCTGGCTGCCGCTAGCGTGGTGGTAACCGGACTCGCGATGACACCTAGGACTCCGCCGCCGCCCTCGGGAGCTGCCGAGGAGTACCTCCAGAACAGGGGGCCGGAAGCGGAAAGCACAGCCGAGGCCCCGTTTGAACCCACCCTCCTCAGCAGTCTCGAAACAGAACTCGCTGCCGCGCTGGCTGCACCCGACTGGCCCGGCAGCCTGGTGGCAGGGCAGTCCGATCCGGACCTGGAGGCAGTGCTTGAGGAAGCGTCCACGGCCTGCAGCGCAGACCCGTCGGCCGTCCGCAGCTGCAGCCTGGCGGCCGGAGACACATCCAGGACCGCAGCCGTGGTGGGGGACGCCTCTGCTGCGGTGTGGGTTCCAGCCCTTCGCCGGACCCTGGAACCCCGCGGGTGGCGGGTTCTGTCATTGGCCCATCTTGACTGCTCCCTGCCGTTCCAGGCAGTGGCCTCCACTGGCGGCGAGTGCGCGGTCCACGCCGAAACAGTTGCCGCTGCCATCGCCGAAGCCGCCCCCGGATTGGTCTTCGTTAGCCATTACCGTCCCGCAGCCGCTGACGACCAGTGGATGGAAGGACTGGGCGTGCTGCATGGAAGCTGGCTCGCGCCGGCGGCCCGCGTACTAACCCTGGGATCCGTCCCGGAGGTTCAGGACGCACTGGCCTGCCGGGAAGACGGCCGGGCACCGGCTGACTGCGTTGTGGAGCTGGGCCGGGGCGACGCCAGTGAGTCCGAACGCAGCGCTGCCGAAGCGGCGGGCGGGGTGTTCCTGGATCCGGCAGCCTGGTTCTGCCTCCCGGACGGCCGCTGCCCCGCCTTCGCGGGCGAAACACCCATGCAACAGGGCGGTGCCCTGACTCCTGCCTATGCGGCCCGGCTGGAACCGCTTCTTGGCGAATCGGTGGTCTCGATCCTGGGTAACTAGGTACCCGGGAGAGGACCCGGAGCATGGCAGACCGGCCGGCCCGGGTTGCGAAAGCGGCACGGTCCGCGGCTACACTGGGGTTCTGCCGCCGCAAAGAGCACCGGATCCACCACACATCCGGGGCCGCAGGCGCCAGGGGCGTACCTATCCTGATGCCCATTCCGGAACCCAACAGTTCCGCGTGTTCTCCGCTCCTGCGCCGCCAATGATCCAGCCGGTCTTCGCAGGTGCGGTCCTTGTTCCCTCATCAGGAGTACATCCATGACCTCTGCCGTCGCCCCCGCAGCCATTACCGAAGAAGAGATCTTCGCAGCCCACGAAGGCGGGAAGCTCTCCGTCGAAACGAAACAACCGCTGGACTCGACCCGCGCGCTTTCCATCGCCTACACCCCGGGAGTCGCCCAGGTAAGCCGCGGCATCGCGGCCACGCCGGAGCTGGCCCGCACGCATACCTGGGCTTCCCGCCTGGTGGCGGTGGTCAGCGACGGGACAGCGGTGCTCGGCCTCGGCAACATCGGAGCCGCTGCCTCGCTGCCGGTGATGGAAGGCAAATCCGCTCTGTTCAAGACCTTCGCCGGCCTTAACTCCATTCCGCTGGTCCTGGACACCACGGACGTGGATGAAATCATCCAGACGCTTGTGCGCCTGCGGCCGAGCTTCGGTGCGGTGAACCTTGAGGACATCTCCGCACCCCGCTGCTTCGAACTGGAACAGCGCCTTATTGAGGCACTGGACTGCCCGGTCATGCACGATGACCAGCACGGAACGGCAATTGTGGTGCTGGCGGCGCTGACCAATGCCGCCCGCGTGACCGGCCGGGACATGTCAGGACTGCGCGTGGTCATTTCAGGAGCGGGGGCCGCGGGCGTCGCCTGCGCCAACATCCTGCTGGAAGCCGGAGTGTCCGACGTCGTTGTCCTTGACTCCCGCGGCATCCTGTCCACAGGACGCGGCCTGGAGGGTGTGAAAGCCGGGCTTGCAGCACGGACCAATCCGCGGAACATCGAAGGCGGGCCCGCGGAGGCGCTGGCCGGGGCGGACGTCTTCATCGGTGTTTCCTCAGGCACGGTGCCGAAGGAAATCCTGGCAACCATGGCCCCGGAAGCGATCATCTTTGCCCTCTCCAACCCGGATCCGGAAGTCCACCCCGACGTCGCTGCCCGCTACGCCGCCGTCGTGGCCACCGGACGGAGCGACTTCCCAAACCAGATCAACAACGTGCTGGCGTTCCCCGGCATTTTCCGCGGCGCCCTGGACAGCGGCGCCCGCAGGATCACCCCGGCCATGAAAGTTGCCGCAGCCGCAGCCATCGCTGACCTGGTGGGCAGCGACCTGGCTCCGGACCGGATTGTTCCCAGCCCGCTGGACCCCCGGGTTGCACCGGCGGTCGCGGCAGCGGTCGCGGCAGCAGCCCAGGCCTAGCCGCAGGCCCGTGCGCCCGGGCCGAGCCCTCGGCCCGGGCAGCGGCGCCCTTCTCCCTGTGCGGGGCGAAGGGCGCTGCGGCAGCCAAGGAGGGCTGAATCACGCCGCCGCAGTTCCCGGGTATCCAAAGGATGCTTAGTGTTGGAGTAGGCTTTATTGGTTATTTCCCAGTACTAGGAAAGCCGAGGAACCGATGGGTGCCAGCCAGCCAGGCCCTAGCCAGGGAAGTGCCGGAAACATTACGCATCCGGCTAAAGTCATTGCCGTCACCGTTGCCGCCGCTGTGGGCGGCCTTCTTTTCGGGTTCGATACCGCGGTCATCAACGGTGCCGTTGATGCGATCGGCGGGGAGTTCTCCCTCAGCGCCGGTGTGCTTGGCTTCACCGTAGCCATCACGCTGCTGGGCTGCGCAATTGGTGCCTGGTTTGCCGGCCAGCTCGCAGACCGGCTTGGACGCAAGACCGTCATGGTCACCGCCGCGATTCTCTTTGCGGTGAACTCGATCGGATCTGCCTGGGCCTTCAGCGTCTGGGACCTGATGCTGTGGCGGTTGATCGGCGGCCTGGCTATTGGAACGGCGTCGGTCATCGCACCGGGCTACATCGCCGAGGTGGCGCCGGCCAAATGGCGCGGAGCGCTCGGCTCCGTGCAGCAGCTGGCGATCACTCTGGGCATCTTCGCCGCACTGCTCTCCGACGCATGGCTCGCGAACACAGCCGGCAGCGCCTTCAACGAACTGTGGTGGGGCATGGCCGCCTGGCGCTGGATGCTGCTGGTGGGCGTGGTGCCGGCAATTGTGTACGGAATCCTCGCGCTGACCATTCCTGAATCGCCGCAGTACCTGGTTCGGAAAAACCGGAACGAAGAAGCCGCCAGGGTGCTGCGGGAGATTACCGGGGTCCAGGACACGGACAAAAAGATCCACGAAATCCGGGACAGTTTCGAAAACGAGGAACGCGCCAGCTACGCCGACCTGCGCGGCACCATGCTTGGCCTGAAGCCCATCCTCTGGATCGGCATGTCCATTGCGGCGCTGCAGCAGCTGGTGGGCATCAATGCCATTTTCTACTACTCCACCACCCTGTGGCAGTCGGTTGGCTTCAGCGAGTCGGATTCCTTCACGACGTCGGTTATCACCTCGGTGGTGAATGTGCTGATGACCATCGTCGCCATAGCTTTTGTGGACCGCGTCGGCCGCCGGAAGCTGTTGATGACCGGCTCGATCGGCATGTTCATTGGCCTCCTTGCGGCCACGGTGTCCTTCTTCCAGGCGGACAGCAGCAGCGGGGAAGTAGTGCTGCCGCAGCCCTGGGGGGCAGTGGCCCTGATCGGCGCCAACCTCTTCGTGGTGTTCTTCGCAGCGACGTGGGGGCCGGTCATGTGGGTGACGCTGGGGGAGATCTTCCCCAACAACATCCGGTCGCTGGCACTGGGCCTGAGCACCATGGTCAACTGGATCTTCAATTTCATCGTGACCCTGTCCTTCCCCTGGGTCAGCGAAAACTTCGGGTTGTGGATCATGTACGCCCTCTTTACGATCTTCGCCGTAGTCTCCTTCTGGTTCGTCAAGACCAAGCTTCCGGAGCTGTCCGGCCGTGAACTCGAGGAGGACCGGGACAAACTGTGACTGGTGGTGCTGGCGCGATCGGGCATCTGCTAGTGAAACCTGAGGAGAATGGTAATTTTGGGTAATGGCAACGGCGAACAGTGACAACCAGACGGAGGCAGGGCCGATGAACAGCTCCGCAAGCACCAGGACCCAGCGGGCTAACGGAAGCTCTTCGCTCGCCGGCCTGTCAAAGGTGATGGCGCGACTGCTGCCCCGGCAGATCAGCGACGAGGTGTCACTGGCCGTCGCCGAGATGAAGCAGAAGGGCATCAAGGCCGGCGTGGCCGCAGCTTTCCTGGTCGTCGCACTTCTGTTCCTCGCCGCGCTCGGAGTGGCACTGATCGCCGCGGCCATCCTGGGTTTGGCCACGGTTATGGCGCCCTGGCTGGCAGCACTGCTCGTTGCCGCGCTCTTCCTGGTCATCGCGGCCATTGCCGCACTGGTGGGTGTGAACCGGTTCAAGAAGACCATGCCGCTGCTGCCCGAGGATGCACTTCGCGGCATCCGCTACGACCTGGGTGTGCTGAAGGAAGGCCGCAGCTTTGATCCGGCCACCCTGGATGCGCCGAAGCAGCCCAAGGAGAAGCCGGTTGAGGACAAGCAGGACAAGCCGGAGGACGCCGTGCAGAAGCCGACTCCCGAGGAACTTCGCATCCGGCTGCGCCAGCGCCGCGAACACATCGCTGCCGTGCGTGACGGGCTGGGCGAGAAAACCGACGTTAAGAAGCAGATGGCAGAGCTCAAGGCCCGCCGTGCAGCTGACCGGAGGAACGGAACTGCCGGATCCGGAGCACATGCGGAAAGCACGGCCGACGAAGTGGGTGCCATGTTCCGTGAGCGCAAGGAGCCCCTCGCGGTGCTTGGAGCCTCGCTGCTGACCATGGCAATTCTGCTGCGCAAACTGCTGCGAAAATAGTGCCTTGAAGCGGAAGGCGGAAGGAGTTCTTCAGTGATCAGGCTCATCGGCGCCGGAACACGTCCGGGCCGGGGGGAGCGGGTCCTGGAAACCTTCTGGACAATCCCCAACCTGATCACCGTCCTGCGGTTCTTCAGTGTTCCGCTCTTTGTCTGGCTGATCGTCCGGGACAACTACGGTGCGGCATTCATCACGCTGGTAATCGTTGGTTCCACGGACTGGGTGGACGGCTACCTGGCACGCCGGCTGGACCAGGTATCAGCTGTGGGCAAATGGCTGGATCCGGTCGCAGACCGCCTCGCCCTGATCATTGTTGCCACAGTGTTTGTGGTGGACCGGATCGCTCCGAGCTGGTTCATTTGGGCGATCGTCATTCCGGACATCATCCTCATTGTGAATTCCCTGCTGCTCTTCCGCGGCAGCCCCAACCTCCCGGTGAGCAACATCGGCAAGATCCGCACGGCCCTGCTGCTGGTGGGAGCGCCCCTGCTGCTGCTTCAAAAGGTGCCGGGTTTCGACTACGGATGGCTCATCATCGCAGGCAACACGGTGCTGGTGCTTGGCTGCATCGGGCACATAGCTGCGTTCCTTGGGTACTTCCGGGCATCCTGGCAGAAGTACCGGTGCCGGAGCACAGCAGCGGAGGAACTCCATGGTGCGTGACCCGGACGCGGGGGCACCTCCGCCATGACCGCCGTCGCCATCGCCTGCGCGCTTGCCAGTGCCGTGTTCCTCGCTTTCGGGGCACAGCGCCAGGGCAGTGCCGTCAGCGCGGACACCGGAGGGCTGGGCCTGAGTTCGGCCGGGCTGGGACGGCTGCTGCGCAATCCGCGCTGGCTTTTCGGGCTCCTGCTGCTGGGAACCGGAACCGCCCTGAACGTCGCCGCCCTGGCGATGGCACCCCTGACGGTTGTCCAGCCCATCGGGTCGCTGGCCCTGGTGATCACCACCATTGTGAACTCGCGGGACCAGGGGCTGCGCCTGAACCGGGTGACGGTGGTGTCCATCATCGCCTGCGTCGTGGGCAGCATGCTCTTTGTCCTCCTCGCCGTAGGTGCCACCAGAAGCGAGCAGGTGGTGGAACCGCGGCAGGAGATTGTGATTGTCCTGATCCTCGCCGTCGTCGTTGCTTTTTTTGGCATGCTCAACCTGGTCTTCGGCAAGCGGCTGGGGGCCATCGCGCACATCCTGGGCGCAGGCATCCTGTTCGGGTTTGTGGCTGTGCTGACCAAGACCATTGCTGCGGACCTGCTGGATCCCAACGGCAGATTCCTGCTGAACGTGCCGTGGTACACGATTGTGGGTATTGCGGTGGCCGGCGGACTCGGAGCATGGTTCGTGCAGAGCGCCTACTCCAGCGGCCCTCCGGACCTGGTTATCGCCGGCCTGACGGTCATTGATCCCATGGTGGGAATCGCAATCGGGATTGGCGTGCTGAACGAACTTCGCCCGGATGTTCCCGCCGTGCTGGGCGTCGCGATGGGCGTCTGCGCCGTGGTTGCTATTGTTGGGGTGGTCGCCTTGTCCCGCTATCACCCGGACGTTATCAAGCGCCGGGCGATGAACAAGCGGCGGCACAAGCCCGCGTCCGTCCGGACCGGGGCCACGCGCAAGCCCTGATACGTGTGGCCCGACCCGCCAACACACCACCAGAGGACTTCATCCGTGACCGAGGAACCGGCAGACAAACCGCTGACCATCCTGATCGCCTGCGATACCTACCCGCCCCACCTCAACGGTGCAGCCCAGTTCGGTTTCCGGCTGGCACAGGGAATGCACGGACGCGGCCACAACGTGCACGTTCTGGCGCCGAGCCCGGAGAGCGGGCCCAGCCACTCTGAGACCGGGGGCCCATGGACCGTGCACCGCCTGCGGTCCCACGGCGTGCCCACCCACGAATACTGGCGCATCTGCCTGCCGTGGGAAATCAAGAAGCACATCTCCATGCTGCTGGACAAGGTCAAGCCTGACGTAGTGCACATCCAGTGCCACTACATGGTGGGGGAGTACACCCTCTATGCGGCCCGCAAGCGCGGCATCCGCGTGATCGCCACGAACCACTTCATGCCTGAGAACCTGGACCCGTTCCTGCCGTTCCCCAAGTGGTTCAAGCGCATCGTCGCCCGGAACTCCTGGCGGGACATGGGCAAGGTCATGGGCCGGGCTGCGGTGGTGACCACCCCGACGCCGCTGGCGGCCAAGGCCATGGTCAAGTATGCCGGGCTGACGGGTGTGATGCCCCTGTCCAACGGTATTGACGCATCCACCTACGAGCTGCGCGACGGCGAGGTCATCGAGCGTCCGGACCACCCCACGGTGCTGTTCGTGGGCCGGCTGGCTGAAGAGAAGCACGTGGACGTCCTGATTAACGCAGTCGCAAAGACGCCGCGGGAACTGAACGTCCACGCAGAGATTGTCGGGGGAGGCGAGGTCAAGCCGGCGCTCATCGCCCTGGCCAAGCAGCTGGGCATCGAAGACCGGGTTACCTTCCGGGGCCTGGTCAGCGACGACGAACTGCGCCAGGCCTACCTGCGTGCCGACATTTTCTGCATGCCGGGTACGGCTGAGCTGCAGTCCCTGGTAACCCTGGAAGCCATGTCCGCTTCCACGCCGGTGCTGCTGGCCAATGCCATGGCGCTGCCGCACCTGGTTGAAACGGGCAAGAACGGCTACCTGTTTGAACCCGGCAACAGCACGGAGGTTGCGGGTCGGATCACCGAGATCATGGCCCTGCCTGAAGCGGAGCGCCTGAAGATGGGCCGGCACAGCCGGGTCATGGTGGACTCGCACAGTCTCGAGGGCACCCTGGCAACCTTCGAAAAGCTGTACCGGCCGGAATCTGCCGTCTAGGTGCGACACCCGGGCGCCGTTCGATTCGGCGCCCGGGGCCGCCGCCGCTTAGGATGTTCCTACTGTCCCTCAGCGGACAGTAACTGCACGGGGCTGTAGCTCAGCCGGTCAGAGCAGCGGACTCATAATCCGTGGGTCGTGGGTTCAAGCCCCACCAGCCCTACCCGTGATGCGGTCCGGTCCTTCCCCTGGGGGAGGCGGATCTCAAACACCCCGGTCTTCGGACCGGGGTGTTTTTGTTTGTGTACGGGAGTCCGCCGGTACCTGGCCAGCCGAACTATGCAGCCGGTAAGCGCCACAGGGGATTGTGCCCGATGTTACTGGCGGGTAACATAAGGGGCAGCCGGCTTCACGGCCCGGATCGAACTGGATCAGCGAAGGACACTTCATGGCAACTATCGACGTCGATAACCTCCCCTACGCGGACGGCGACTTCTACGCATTCGAGGACATGCTCAGCGGGAAGGAGCGCGACCGGCTGCAGGAGATCCGGTCCTGGCTGAACGCAGAAGTTAAGCCCTACGCCAACGACTGGTGGAACGCCGGCACCTTCCCTACCCATATGATCCCCAAGCTCGCCGAACTGGACGTTGTGTCGCCGGTTCACCGGCAGGGCTACTCCAACCTGTTCGCCGGCCTGTGCCATGCCGAATTCACCCGGGCAGACACCTCCTTTGCCACCTTCATGGGTGTGCACGACGGCCTGTTCACCGGTTCCATTGAAGCGCTGGCCTCCGAAGAGCAGAAGAAAGCCTGGCTTCCGGACATCTACTCCCTGAAGAAGATCGGTGCCTTCGGCCTGACTGAACCCCTCGGCGGCTCGGACGTTGCCGGCGGAACCCGCACCACCGCCCGCCGCGAGGGGGATAACTGGATCCTCAACGGCGCCAAGCGCTGGATCGGCAACGCCACCTTCTCCGACTGGGTAGTCATCTACGCCCGCGATGAAGCGGACAACCAGGTCAAGGGTTTCCTTGTGGACACCAAGACCGACGGCTACTCCGCCACGAAGATCGAGAACAAAATCGCCCTGCGCACGGTGCAGAACGCAGACATAGTGCTGGACAACGTGGTGGTCAGCGACGACTTCCATCTCAAGGGAGCCAACAGCTTCCGCGATACCAACAAGGTGCTGAAGGTCACCAGGCTGGCAGTCGCCTGGCAGGCCGTGGGGCAGCAGATGGCGGCGTTCGACGTCGCCCGCCGCTACGCCGTGGAACGGCAGCAGTTCGGCAAGCCGCTCGCCTCCTTCCAGCTCGTCCAGGAACAGCTGGTGCAGATCCTGGGGAACACTGTCAGCTCCATGGGCATGATGGTCCGGCTGGCGCAGCTTGAGGACGAAGGCCGCGCCAAGGATGAGCAGTCAGCGCTGGCGAAGGCCTTCACCACTGCCCGGATGCGTGAGTCCGTTGCGCTGGGCCGCAGCATCCTGGGCGGCAACGGCATTGTCACCGACTACGGGATGGCCAAGGTCTTCGCCGATGCCGAGGCGATCTACTCCTACGAGGGAACCTACGAGATCAACACGCTGGTGACCGGCCGTGCCATCACCGGAATTGCCGCGTTCGTCTAAACCGGCCAGCGCCCCGGCGCCGAGCGGCAGCAGTACGCTCGGCCGCCGGTCCGCCAGCAGGCGAAGCGGGTCTATGTAGTCCCCGTCCAGCCGCACTCCCCAATGCAGGCAGCTGCCGGGGCAGTGCGGCTGACTGCTTTCCGGGCTTCGCTCTTCCAGTGAACCAACACTTTGCCCCGGCACCACGGCTGTACCGGGGGGAAGGGCACCGGCCACGGGTTCAAAGCTGCTGAGCAGGCCGCCGCCGTGGTCGATGGTGATAACACCGCGGTCCACCACTAGGCCGGTGAAACGGACCGTGCCGGCGGCGGGACTGCGGACGGCATCTCCCGGTGATGCCGCCAGATCAACCCCGCGGTGGCCCGGCAGCCAGCGCTGGGCGGGCTTGTCGAACACGCGCAGGATTCCCGGTTCCGGCTCCAGCGGCCACTGCCAGGTTGCCGGGGCACCGGGGGCGGGTCCGGCAGGGACCGGTTGGGAGGCGCTCGACGCTGCTGGTCCACCCAGGACCAAAAGAAAAAAGATGAGCGCCGCGGCCGGACTGAGCCGGGATCGGAGTCGGCCGCGGAGTTGCGGCTGGGGCTCGGGTCGGCGCCGGGGCCGGGGCCGGGGCCGGGGCCGGAGTCGAAGCGGGCGGGGGTGCCGGACATGAGCCGTTTCCGGAGGACGTGGCTGCGCTGAAGCGGGATCCATTCCCCAAGTCCAGCTCGGCTGGGCATGCGCAGGACGCCCAGTGGGCCATACTGTGGGCCGGCCGCGCGGCGTCGCGCAGGCCGCAGCCGTTGTGGAGGGGAAGACGCCGCGGCAGGGGGCAGAAGTGCTCCGGCGCTGTAGTACACTTGACGAAGCAGTTTGCTGCGCGCTGATCCTCCCTGCCCAACCGGGTACGTCCCTCCTGCCGCCACTGGCGCACCGGAGAACCGCCCGGAAAGCCGGACGGATTAGGCAACGCGCCTCAGGCTGACTACGCGTGCCCCAACTATCCACGCTTTCCCATGGAAAAACTGGGCGTGATCCTGCGGTCCGGCTAACGCCGGGAAGGAACACGCGCCAACCGCCTGCTTCGGGCGGACGGCTGATGGGCACCAGGAGCAGCACCCGCCGGGTGCTGCTGATAACCGTCAATTGGCAGCTTACATAAGCGTGCGCACAGCGCCGCGTGCTGCCGGAAG
>JBELYP010000082.1:0-14580 GCA_040273995.1 Arthrobacter sp. | reverse complement strand
CGGCTGAACTGCTCAGTTCAACCGGCGGGCCCCGCTGTGCGCTGTCCTGCAGCCGGGTCCGGGAAGGTATCCGCTAGCTCACGGACGCCGCAGACTGCACGGTCAGCCCCGGGTCTGCCAGCTCATCGCCAACGGGTTCCGGGCGGTCCACCAGGACGGTGTCTCCGTCCGTGATCCGTCCGGCCAGGATTCCCTTGGCCAGCTTGTCGCCGATCTCCCGCTGCACCAGACGGCGCAGCGGCCGGGCACCGTACGCCGGGTCATAACCGGTCAGGGCCAGCCATTCCCGTGCGGCGTCAGTGACGTCCAGCGTCAGTCGGCGGTCCCGCAGCCTGGCGGCGAGCGCCTTGACCTGCAGGTCCACAATCTCGGAGAGCTCTTCGAGGTTCAGCGGGTCGAAGAGGATCACGTCGTCCAGCCGGTTCAGGAACTCCGGCTTGAAGTTCGCGTTCACCATGGACATCACGGATTCCCGCTTTTGCTCTTCGTTCAGCCCGGGGTCCACGAGGAACTGCGAACCGAGGTTGGAGGTGAGGATCAGGATGACGTTGCGGAAGTCCACGGTGCGGCCCTGCCCGTCGGTGAGCCGACCGTCGTCGAGCACCTGGAGCAGGATGTCGAAAACATCCGGATGGGCCTTCTCCACCTCGTCGAGGAGGATCACGGAGTACGGACGCCGCCGGACAGCTTCAGTAAGCTGGCCGCCTTCCTCATAGCCAACGTATCCGGGAGGGGCGCCGACCAGGCGTGACACCGTGTGCTTCTCGGCGTATTCACTCATGTCCAGCCGGACCATGGCCCGCTCATCGTCAAAGATGAACTCCGCGAGCGCCTTGGCCAGTTCGGTCTTGCCGACGCCGGTGGGACCGAGGAACAGGAAGGAACCCGTGGGCCGGTCCGGGTCGGCAACCCCGGCACGGGACCGGCGGACGGCGTCAGACACGGCCTGCACTGCCTTGGTCTGGCCAATCAGGCGGGACCCCAGGACGGACTCCATGTCCAGCAGCTTCTGGGATTCACCCTGCAGCATGCGCCCGGCCGGAATGCCCGTCCACGAGGACACCACTTCAGCGATGTCGTCAGCGGTGACTTCCTCGGAAACCATCAACTCCCGGGCGCCGTCGCCGTACTTGTCCTCCTCAGCCTCCTGGGCGGCGTCGAGCTCCTTCTGCATGGCGGGGATTTCGCCGTAGAGGATCCGTGAGGCTTCGGTCAGGTCGCCGTCGCGCTGTGCCTTCTCAGCCAGGGACCGCAGCTCGTCGATCCGGGCCTTGATGTCACCCACCCGGTTCAGTCCGGCCTTTTCAGCCTCCCAGCGGGCGTTGAGCGCGGCGAGCTGTTCCTTCTTGTTCGCCATGTCCTCGCGCAGGACCTCCAGCCGTTCCAGCGACGCTTCATCCGTTTCGCCGCTGATGGCCAGTTCCTCCATGGTGAGGCGGTCGACGGCGCGGCGCAGCTCATCGATTTCCTCCGGCGCGGAGTCAATCTCCATGCGCAGGCGGGACGCGGCCTCATCCACCAGGTCAATGGCCTTGTCCGGCAGCTGGCGTCCGGTGATGTAGCGGTTGGATAGTGTGGCGGCTGCTACGAGTGCGGAGTCGGCAATGGCCACCTTGTGGTGGGCCTCGTAGCGTTCCTTCAGCCCGCGCAGGATGCCGATGGTGTCCGGAACGCTCGGCTCACCCACAAACACCTGCTGGAAACGGCGTTCCAGGGCAGCATCCTTTTCGATGTTCTCGCGGTACTCGTTCAGGGTGGTGGCGCCGATCAGCCGGAGTTCGCCGCGGGCGAGCATGGGCTTGAGCATGTTGCCCGCATCCATGGAACCCTCCGCAGCGCCGGCCCCGACGACGGTGTGCAGCTCGTCGATGAACGTGACCACCTGTCCCTCGGAGTTGGCGATCTCCTCCAGGACTGCCTTGAACCGTTCCTCGAACTCGCCGCGGTACTTGGCACCGGCAACCATGGATCCCAGGTCCAGGGACAGCAGGGTCTTTCCGCTCAGGCTCTCCGGCACGTCCCCGGCGACGATCCGCTGCGCCAGGCCTTCAACCACTGCGGTCTTGCCGACGCCCGGCTCGCCGATCAGGACGGGGTTGTTCTTGGTACGCCGGCTCAGCACCTGGATGACGCGGCGAATTTCCGAGTCCCGGCCAATTACCGGATCCAGCTTGCCGGCACGTGCCATCTCGGTCAGGTCGGTGCTGAACTTCTCCAGCGCCTGCAGGGTATTCTCCGGATCGGCATTGGTCACTTTGCGGTCTCCTCGCACACTAGGAAGGGCGCTGGCCAGGACGTCATGGCCGGCATTGTTGTCCCGCAGGGCCTTGCCGGCGGGACCGTTGTCCACCGATAGGGCAAGCAGCAGGTGCTCCGTGGAAACGTAGGCGTCACCGAGCTGGGCTGCCTCCTGCTGCGCCGTATTGATCACCTGCAGCAGCGGCCGCGAAAACTGCGGCTGCTGAACAGAGGAACCGGAGCTGGAGGGAAGGTCATGGATGGCGTTGCTTGCGGCAACACTGACTGCGTCGGGGTTGGCGCCAGCAGCCTTCAGCAGCGCTACGGCGACACCCTGGCGCTGGTCCATCAGCGCTTTGAGCAGGTGCGCAGGCTCGATCTGCGGGTTGCCGGCGGTGGTTGCGTTCATGGCCGCAGCCTGCAGCGCTTCCTGGCTCTTGTTGGTGAACTTAGTCTCCACTACGGGCTCCTTCTCAAGCTCAGGTAAACCGAACAAGTTCCCGGCGGACTGGCCGGCACCTGCACAGAACAGGAAGTGTCTGGACGCCCCATCCTCGATGGAGCCGTTCCGGACTGCTAGCCGCCGCACTCAACTAAATTGAGTGTACTTCACTCAACCTTGACTGTAAAGTTTTCCACAGGTCAAAACCTGCTACTGACCTGCAGTTATTCCGGCCCCGACAAGGGTGCATGCTGCCGCTCAAACTCTTCCCGGACGCGCTCCCATTCGGCATTGCGGGCTTGATAAAGATCCCGCTCCTCGGCCTCCATCTGGGCCCAGCTGACCAGGTTCGGGGACGTCTCCCGGCCGTGGACATGCGCGTCCAGCCGGTCAAGGAAGAACTCCCAGCCAGGCCCGGCCGCCCACTCGGAAGCTTCGGGATCGATGACGGCAAACCTCTTGCGCACCGAGGCGTAAAGCAGCTCCACGCGGGTTGAGCCGTCAACATCTGTTAGGTGGATCTCCAGCTCACCGGGATTACCGTGCGGCGGCAGCCAGGTCACCGTCAGCATCCGCGGCGGGTCACAGCGAAGAATGGTTCCCGTAGAGAAGCCCGGCATTTCATAGTCACCGCCCCGCCGCAGCTCTCCGCTCGGCTGGGCAAAGTACGCAGCTATCCGGGCCGGATCGGACAGCGCGTTCCAGACTTCCCCGATCGGCTGGCTAAGGTCACGGCCGATAATCAGCATGCGTGCATGGCCGGCCTGAATCTGGCGGAGACCAAAAGACCGCTCTGTTTCGGCTAGTGACGCCTCCAACTCGGACATTCCCGCTCCTTCAGCTTTCCGGCATCACGGTCCCAAAGGAGGCTTCCGGATCGATCCAGCGGTCCGGCCGGACGTCCCCGGAACCGGCAATTGTGAGGTGCGCCACGTATTCCGCACCTTCTTGGAGGTTAGCAGGACAGGGCATCCACAGACAGGCCCCGCGGCCCGCCGGGTCCTCCCGCTGTCGGGAATCCGCATTCTGGGCCAAGCCGCCGGAATTGGCCCAAGTCACAAAAATCACCGCCTCATAAGGGTACTTGCTAAGCTGAAGGCCGAGACTAAGGGACCTTACTTTCTACTCGCACAGCCTTGAAGGATGTCATGACCAAGACTGCACAACCCGAAGCGCCGCCCTCGGCCGTGGAGAAAACCCGGACAAACAAGGTAGTTTTCACCGGCTCCGCCGTTGGCATTACGGCCATTGCCCTGTGGGCCATGATCTCCACCGAATCCGCCGAAGAAGTCATCGGAGCCATGGTTGGCTGGGTCTCCACCAACATGGGCTGGTACTACTTCCTGGTGGTAACCATGGTGGTGGTCTTTGTCCTGGTGATTGCGCTCTCCAGCATCGGCAAGACGAAACTCGGCCCGGACCACTCCAAGCCCCAGTTCGGCCTGTTCACCTGGGGAGCCATGCTCTTCGCCGCCGGGATCGGCATTGACCTGATGTTCTTCTCCGTCTCCGAACCGGTAACGCAGTACCTGGCACCTCCGCTGGGTGACGGCTCCACCGCCGAAGCCGCGAGGCAGGCCCTGGTGTGGACACTTTTCCACTACGGCATCACCGGCTGGGCGCTCTACGCCCTGATGGGCCTGGCCCTGGGCTACTTCGCCTACCGGCACAACCTGCCGCTGAGCATCCGCTCCGCGCTTTACCCGATCTTCGGAAAGAAGATAGACGGTCCGCTGGGCCACGGCGTGGACATTGCCGCCCTTCTTGGCACTATCTTCGGCATCGCCACCTCCCTGGGCATCGGCGTCGTACAGCTGAACTACGGCCTGAGCTTTATGTTCGGCCTGCCCGAGAACCTCACCGTTCAGATCGCGCTGATCTCCCTGTCCGTGCTCATGGCTACCGTGTCAGTGGTTTCCGGCGTCGAAAAGGGTATCCGCAGGCTTTCCGAGCTCAACGTGATCCTGGCCCTGGGCCTGATGCTCTTCATCCTTATTGCGGGCAAGACCAGTTTCCTGTTCGACGGGATCGTCCAGAACATCGGCGACGTACTCAGCCGGTTCCCGGGAATGACACTGGACACCATGGCCTATGACCGGCCGGATGAATGGCTTTCCGGCTGGACACTGTTTTTCTGGGCCTGGTGGATCGCCTGGGCACCGTTTGTGGGACTGTTCCTGGCCCGCATCTCCCGCGGCCGCACCATCCGCCAGTTCGTGCTCGGCGTCATGATCGTGCCGTTCGCCTTCATCCTGCTGTGGATCTCCATCTTCGGCAACAGCGCCCTGGAACTGGTCATGGGCGGCAACGCCGCCTTCGGCGAGGTGGCCATGAACCAGCCGGAACGGGCCTTCTACGGGCTGCTGGAGCAGTTCCCCTGGCTGCCGGCCACCGCCGCGATTGCCACCTTCACCGGCCTGCTGTTCTACGTGACGTCGGCGGACTCCGGCGCCCTGGTGATGGCCAACTTCACCTCCCACCTCAAGGACGCCGATTCGGACGCCCCAAAGTGGATGCGTGTTTTCTGGGCCGTCATCACCGGTGTCCTCACCCTCGCCATGCTGATGGTGGGAGGCGTTACCACGCTGCAGAACGCCACCATCATCATGGGCCTGCCATTGTCCATCCTGCTGCTGTTCATCATGCTCGGGGTCTACAAGGCACTGCGGGTGGAGAACTCGCTGGCCGCCAGCTTCCGGGCCTCCCTGCCGAGCATGATTGCCGGCCGCAGCCCGGACCCGCGCGGCGGACGCACCTGGCGCCAGCGCCTGACACGCGCAATGTCCTATCCCGGACGCCGGCAGGCCGCACGGTTCGTGGAGGTCGTGGCCTACCCGGCCCTGGCCGAAGTGCACGACGAACTCGAGGCCAAGGGTGCCGAAGTTTCCCTCAGCCAGACCGAAGCGGGGAACGGCATCCTGACCGCCGACCTGACAGTGGGCCTGGGCGATGAGCGCCCCTTCAAGTACCAGGTCTACCCCGTGGAGTATGAGACCCCGTCCTACGCCCTGCGCAGCGCCTCGGCCGAGACGAAGTACTTCCGCATGGAGGTCTTCTCGCTGGAGGGCAGCCACGGCTACGACGTCATGGGCTACACCAAGGACCAGCTCATTACCGATGTCCTTGACCACTACGAACGCCACCTCGAATTCCTGCACCTCAACCGCGAGGTACCCGGAAACACCGCAATCACCGAAGACCTGGTCGTCAAAGACAACTGGGACGCCGACTTTGTCGGCGGAGAGGAGAAACGATGAGTACACCGGCCACACTTTTCATCGACGGGGCCTGGGTCCCCGCGTCCGACGGCGGCACCCGGGAAATCCGCAATCCGGCCGACGGCGAGCTGGTTGCCGTGGTCTCCGAGGCCACCTCACAGGACACGGAAAAGGCCATTGCCGCCGCACGGCGCGCGTTTGACCGCGGCGAGTGGGCTGCCGTCCCGGCTCCGGAGCGCGGCGACTTCCTGCTCCGCGTCGCGGCCGAGCTGAAAGCCCGCAAGGACGACTTCGCCCGGGCCGAGACGCTGGACACCGGCAAGCGGCTGGTCGAGAGCGAAATCGACATGGACGACATCGCTGCGTGCTTCACCTACTTTGGGAAGATCGCCGGCCAGAATGCCGGCCGGATCGTGGACGCAGGCAACCCCGACGTCGTCTCCCGCATTGAGTATGAACCTGTTGGTGTCTGCGGGCTGATCGCCCCGTGGAACTACCCGCTGCTGCAGGCTGCCTGGAAGATTGCTCCGGCCCTGGCCGCCGGCTGCACTTTCGTGCTCAAGCCCTCGGAGCTGACCCCGTCCACCTCTATCCTCATGATGAAGGTCCTCGAGGACCTCGGCCTGCCCCGCGGTACTGCCAACCTGGTGCTCGGCGCCGGCGCAGTGGCCGGCGCGCCGCTGGCGGAATCCCCCGACGTGGACCTGGTGTCCTTCACCGGCGGCGTCGCCACCGGCAAGACCATTGCCGCCGCTGCGGCAGGCACCGTCAAGAAGGTGGCACTCGAGCTCGGCGGCAAGAACCCCAACGTTGTCTTTGCCGACGCGGACTTCGACGCCGCGCTGGACAACGCCCTGAACGCCGCTTTTGTCCACTCCGGCCAGGTCTGCTCCGCAGGGGCCCGCCTGATCGTCGAAGAGCCGATCGCTGAGCGCTTCACTGCCGAACTGGTTCGCCGGGCCGAGCAGATCCGGATGGGCGGGCCGTTCGACGAAAACGCCGAAACCGGACCGCTGATCTCCGAAGCGCACCGGGACAAGGTCACCGCCTACGTGAAAAAGGCCCAGGAGGAAGGCGCGCGGGTACGCTGCGGCGGCAACTGGGGCACCGGCGACCTGGAGAAGGGCTACTACTACGCGCCCACCGTGCTGGACAACGTGAAGCGCGGCAGCTCTGCCCTGCTGGACGAAGCCTTCGGTCCGGTAGTCACCGTGGAGACCTTCAACGGTGAAGACGAAGCCGTTGCCCTGGCCAATGACACCGCCTACGGCCTGGCCGGCGCCGTCTGGTCCGCGGATGCCGGCAAAACCCAGCGCGTTGCCCGCCGGCTGCGCCACGGCACCATCTGGATCAACGACTTCCACCCCTACCTGCCGCAGGCGGAATGGGGAGGCTTCGGCATCTCCGGCGTCGGCCGGGAACTGGGCCCCACCGGCCTCGGTGAGTACCAGGAAGCCAAGCACATCTACCAGAACATCAATCCCCAGGTGACCGGCTGGTTCACCGACCACGGAAAGGTCAACTAAGTTCCATGACTGATCTGCAGAAGACCGAATTCGACTACCTCGTCATCGGCGGAGGCTCCGCCGGGGCGGCGGTCGCCTCCCGGCTCAGCGAGGACCCGTCCGTCGAGGTCGCCCTGGTCGAGGCCGGACCGGATGACCGCGGACTGGAGGAAATCCTGCAGCTGGACCGCTGGATGGAGCTGCTCGAATCCGGCTACGACTGGGACTACCCGATCGAGCCGCAGGAAAACGGCAACTCGTTCATGCGCCAGGCCCGCGCCAAGGTGATGGGCGGCTGTTCCAGCCACAACTCCTGCATTGCCTTCTGGGCGCCGAGGGAAGACATCGACGAATGGGAATCCCGGTTCGGTGCCGAGGGCTGGAACTCAGAGATGGCGTTCCGGCTGTACAAGCAGCTGGAAAAGAACGAGGACGCCGGCCCGGACGCTCCGCACCACGGAGACAGCGGCCCGGTCCACCTGATGAACATTCCGGCGAACGACCCCTGCGGCGTGGCCCTGCTGGATGCCTGTGAACAGGCCGGCATCCCCCGGGTGAAGTTCAATACCTGTGAAACCGTCATCAACGGCGCGAACTTCTTCCAGATCAACCGCCGCGCGGACGGCACCCGTTCGTCGTCGTCCGTCTCCTACATCCACCCGATCATGGAACGCCCCAACTTCACCCTGCTCACGGACCTTCGCGCCCGCGAGCTGAAGTTCGACGAAAACAACCGCTGCACCGGCGTCGATGTGGTGGACGGACAGTTCGCCCGCACCCACACCCTCACTGCCCGCACCGAGGTGATCCTTTCCGCCGGTGCCATCGACTCGCCGAAGCTGCTGATGCTCTCGGGCATTGGCCCCGCCGCGCACCTGGAGCAGCATGGCATCAGCGTCCGCGTGGACTCTCCCGGTGTCGGTGAGAACCTGCAGGACCACCCCGAAGGGGTCATCCAGTGGGAAGCGAAGAAGCCCATGCCAGAGACGTCCACCCAGTGGTGGGAAATCGGCATCTTCACGCCTACCGAAGAGGGCCTGGACCGGCCGGACCTGATGTTCCACTACGGCTCGGTACCGTTCGACATGCACACCCTGCGCCAGGGCTACCCCACCACGGAGAACGGCTTCTGCCTGACTCCGAACGTGACCCACGCCCGTTCCCGCGGCACCGTGCGGCTGCGCAGCCGGGACTTCCGGGACAAGCCCATGGTGGACCCGCGGTACTTCACCGACCCGCATGACATGCGCGTGATGGTCTACGGCATCAAGAAGGCACGTGCAATCGTCGCTTCACCGGCGATGGCGGAGTGGGCCGGACGCGAGCTGTACCCCGGGCCGGACGTGCAGACGGATGAGGAGATCACCGAGTACATCAAAAAAACCCACAACACGGTCTACCACCCCGCCGGAACGGTACGGATGGGAGCCGCCGACGACGCCATGTCACCGCTGGATCCGCAGCTGCGGGTCAAGGGAGTCACCGGGCTCCGCGTGGCGGATGCCTCGGTCATGCCGGAACTCACCACGGTGAACCCGAACATCACCACCATGATGATCGGCGAGCGCTGCGCTGAACTGGTGCGGCAGGACCGCGCCGGCTTCGGCACAGCGACCGGCGCCCACACTGCTGCTGCCTAAGATTCCCGCACTTGGCTCCACCGGGCCGGGGAACTGACGGACACGGATGCCCCGGCATCCGTGTCCGTCTTATATTCCGGCTTTTTCCCCGGCGCCGGTACTGTGTGCGCATGGGGAAACACCGCTTGCTCGCATCTGTCCTGTCCGTCGCCGTCCTGGGCCTGTCGCTGAGTGCCTGTTCCGGCGGCGGACCGTCCCCGGAAGAGGCCGCACAAACCCTTGCGGAGGGACTGGCCGGGCTCGATGTTTCGGAAAGCGTGTTCCTGGACTCCAGCTCGGAGGAAGCCAACACCCTGCTCACGGACTGGACCTCCGGCATGGCGCCGCTGAAACCGGCCGTCAGCGTTGTCTCGGTGGAGGAAACGGCAGACGACGAGGCCGTAGCCACCCTGAACTATGTGTGGGACATCAACGCGTCGGAGCAGGACTACAGCTACGAAACCACGGTGGCGCTGCAGCGCGGGGAGGACGAGGACTGGCAGGTCCGCCTCACCTCCACTGCGGTGCATCCCGATCTGGGTCCGGATGACTCGCTGCTGCTCGAATCCGGGGCCCCGCAGCGTGGGGAAATCCTCGGGGCCGGGGGCCAGGTCCTGGTCACGGACCGTCCGGTGTGGCGGGTGGGGATCGACAAGACCCGTATTGCCGAGGAACAGCTCGAAGCCTCTGCCACCGCTCTGGCCACGTTCCTGGAACTTGAACCCGCTCCTTACGCCGAACAGGTTCAGGCAGCAGGCCCGGAAGCCTTCGTGGAAGCGATCACACTAAGGCAGGACGCCGTGAGCCCCCCACCGGTGTTCCAGGAGGAGATATCAGCCATCGAAGGCGCTGCGGCGCTGCCCTCCACCCTGTCCCTGGCTCCGACACGCACCTTCGCCAGGGCACTGCTCGGCTCCGCCGGGGAAGCGACGGCGGAACTGATCGAAGAATCCGACGGCAGGCTCTCCCCCGGGGACGTCACCGGCCTCTCCGGCCTGCAGCGCGAGTACGACGAGCTGCTGCGCGGCGCAGACGCGGTAAGCGTCCGGATTCTCTCCCCGGAGGGAGCGCAGTCAGCAGCGCTCTTCGAACTGCCAGGCCAGCGGGGGGAACTGCGCACCACGCTCGACTCCGGCCTCCAGGTCCTGGCCGAATCGGTACTGGAAGATGAGCCCTCAGCGTCTGCGCTTGTGGCCATCCAGCCCTCCACCGGAAACGTGCTCGCCGTAGCCAACGGCCCGGGCAGCCAGGGGCAGCAGACGGCACTGCTGGGACAGTACGCACCCGGTTCCACCTTCAAACTCGCCACGACCCTGGCCATGCTCCGCGCCGGAACCACCGCACAGACCACCGTGTCCTGCCCTGCGGAACTGAACGTTGACGGACGAAAATTCAACAATGCCGGCACCTATCCTGCACAGTTCCTGGGCGAGATCCCCCTGATCCAGGCCTTCGCCCAGTCCTGCAACACAGCGTTCATCAACGCCCGCGGGGAAATTCCCCAGTCTGCCCTGGCCGAGGCGGCCGGAAGCCTGGGCATTGGGGTTCAAACGCCGATCGGCACAGGCGCGTACTTCGGCTCGGTCCCTGCCACAGCAGAAGGCACCGCCCATGCCGCGGCCATGATCGGGCAGGGCGAAGTACTGGTCTCCCCCTTCGCGCTGGCCGTCGCTGCGGCTTCGATTGGAAACGGCAGCCGCATCTCCCCCGTGCTCGTGGAGGACCCCCACGCCGAAGCGCAGCCGTCTGAGTCCGGCACGCCCTCCGCGCCCGACGGCGCGCCCCTAAAGGAGGCCGAGGCAGCGGCACTGCGGGAGCTGATGCGCGCCGTGGTGACCGACGGCGGTGTGCAGCTGCTGGGATCCGTGCCCGGAGAGCCGGTGCTCGCCAAGACCGGAACGGCCGAGTTCGGTTCCGAGGTTCCACCCCGCACCCACGCCTGGGTAGTGGCCCTCCAGGGCGATCTTGCCGTGGCGCTGTTCATCGAGGAAGGCGAACTTGGATCCACCTCCGGCGGACCTGTGATGAAGGCGTTCCTGGACGGCGTCTCCGGAAGCGTCCAATAGCCCGTTCGGGCACCCGTTTTGGCGCCGTCCTGTGCCCTTTTGGAAGGCGCGCGGCTAGCCTTCCGGCATGGGGAAGAACCGCCTTGCCGCTGCCGTCGCAGCCTTCTCACTACTGGGCCTTTCGCTGTCCGGGTGTTCTCAGGAGGAGCGCCCCGGACCGGAGCAGGCCGCCACCTCGCTGGCCGAGGGCCTGTCCCGTCTGGACGTCACCGGCAACGAGTTTGCCGGGTCCACTGTTGAGGCGGTGAACGGGATGCTTGAATACGAAGTCGAGGGGATGAACATCAACCCCTCCGTAACGGTCGCCAAGATCGATGAGGTGTCCTCCAACGAGGCCGTAGCCACCCTGAAGTATGTGTGGGACGTCAACGCCTCGCCGGAGGACTTCAGCTACGAGACCACGGTGACGCTGGAACGCGGCCCGGACAGCGGGTGGCAGACGCGTTTCCGGTCCACCACCGTGCACCCGGATCTGCTTCCCGGCCAGCGGCTGGTCCGCAGGGCCAGCCCGCCGCCGCGCGCGGACATTCTCGGATCCGGTGGATCGGTGCTGATGCGGCACTGGCCGGTATGGCGCGTGGGACTGGATAAGTCGGTGCTGGGCCCGCAGGAGTACGCTTCCTCCGTCTTCTACCTGTCCCTCTATCTGGGTCTGGACGCGGACGCGCTTGCGGCCAGGGTACAGACAGCCGCCCCGGATGGGTTCGTCGAGGCCGTGACCGTGCGGCAGGACAAGGTATCCCCGGCCTTCGAAACCGACATAGCCACCATTCCGGGTGCCGCCGCCCTAGCGGAACGGCGGGTACTGGCCCCAAGCCCCGGTTTCGCGGCCGGTTTGCTGGGCAGCGTGGGACCGGCTACCGAGGAGATGGCGGCTGACGGGCCGCTGGCTGAAGGGGACCTGGTCGGCCTTTCCGGACTCCAGGGCGAATACGACTCACAATTGCGTGGTTCGGATGCAGTCACGGTCCGCATCCTGAATGCGGACAACTCCGCTTCGGCTCCGCTCTTCGAAGCCCCCTCAGAACCGGGCACAGCCCTTCAGACCACCCTTGACCAGGGATTCCAGTCCCGTGCCGAGGCCGCGCTGGCAGACTCCCCCGGAGCGTCGCTCGTGGCCGTCCAGCCCTCCACCGGCAATGTCCTGGCTGTCGCTGGCGAAACAGCAACGGACGGAACGCAAGCCGCCCTGCTGGGTGAATATTCTCTCGGGACCGGGTTCGAACCCGTGAATGTCCTGGCCCGCCTGCGCTCCGGAGGATCGGGCGCGGCTGATGACGCTGCGCTCAGCGCCGCCGCGGAGTCTCTGGGGCTGGGCATTACCTCCGGCCTGGGGCCGCGCGCTTTCTATGGGGCAGCACCGACCAGCTCCGACGGAGCACAGCAGGCGGGCTCCTCCACCGGCGAAGTCATAGCATCACCCCTTGCCGCAGCCGTTGCTGCGGCGACCGCTGCCCGGGGCGAACTGGTATCACCGGTCCTGGTCCTCAACGCGGAGGAACCCGGCAGCGACGGGGCTGGAACGGAGCAGGCGCCGCCGTCGGGCAGCGACGGAGCGTCCGCCATCAGCTCGGAGGAAGCCAAAGCGCTGCGCAGCGCCCTGCGCAGCAACGTGGCCGAAGCAGTCGCCGGGGACGCGGTGGGGGTCCTGCAGGCGGTTTCGGGCGATCCGGTACTGGCAACGGCAGGAACCGCCGGAACGGCCGGTGAGAAGGCCACCTATGGCTGGGTGACGGCAATCCAGGGCGACCTTGCACTGGCGGTATTCGTCCAGGGCAGCAGCGCGGATTCGGCCGCTGTGGCGGCGGCTTTCCTGGAGTCGCTGGCAGGCTAGCGGTAGTACGGGCCAGGTGTGCCGGGGTAGTTGCCGTAGGCAGCTCCGCTGGCGTACGGCACCAGGCCGGGACCGGAGGTCGGCACGATCCGTTTGCCAAGCGGGGTGAGGGAAATGGGAATCATTTTCAGGTTCGCAATTCCCAGCGGGATCCCGATGATGCTGACAAACATGGGAATCGCTGTGAGCACGTGGCCAATAGCAATCCAGATGCCGGCAAAAACCACCCAGATGACATTCCCTACGGTGGCGAGGACGCCGGTTCCCCGGCCGCTGTCGACCACCGTCCGGCCGAAGGGCCACAGGGCATACGAGGCGATCCGGAAGGACGCGATGCCAAACGGAATGGTCACGATCAGCAGGCAGCACACGATGCCGGCGGCAACGTAGCCCAAAGCCAGCCAGATGCCGCCGAACAGGAGCCAGATGACGTTCAGGATTGCCTTCATGAACCCATTGTTCTCCATTTGGCCTGCGGAGTCACTGCCGGTGCGCTTACCGGGCAGGCCGGGGTTATGCCTAGACTGGGGACATGCCGCCAACCAATGATGCAGGGGTACCCGCCGAACTGGGTTCCAGCGACTGCTGGGATTACATCCGCCAGGCGTCCGTGGGACGGCTGGCAGTGGTGGTCGACGGGCATCCGGAGATCTTTCCCATCAACTTCGCTGTGGATCACGGAACGGTTGTGTTCCGCACCGCCGAAGGCACCAAGCTCTCCGCAGCGCTGAATGATTCAGCTGTGGCCTTCGAGGTTGACGGCTATGACGACCGGCTCGGCTACGCCTGGAGCGTCGTCGCGAAGGGCACGGCGTCCCGGCTCGAGTCCATCGAAGATGTCCTGGACTCCGCCGAGCTGGAGCTGTTCCCCTGGCAGTCCGGCGAGAAGAACCACTTCATCCGCATCACTCCTGCGCAGACCACCGGCCGGCGCTTCCTGATCAGCAACGCGGCACGCCGGCATGTCCTCGACGCGCGCCGCCGCCAGGCACTGATCGAATAGGCATGGCAGCTACCCTGACGCGGTTCGCCGCACTGCCTTCCCGTTCCTGGGGCGCCAATGCCGGACGCGCCAAGGACCTGGCCACCGGACCGGCCGGGGCATCGGGAAACCCGGGATGGCGGCTGTCCGCCGCGACCATCGAGAAGTCCGGTCCGTTCACCGCGTTTCCGGGGACGGACCGGATCACCGTTCCGGTGGAGGGCGAACTGCTCCTCCTGAACGTGGACGGCACCGAACACGCGATGGAGCGTCTCCGGCCGCTCCGCTACCCCGGAGACGTGCCGGTGCAGGCGTCCCTGCCCACCGGCGAAGTCACGGTGCTGAACACCTTCGTGAACCGGGAAACCCACGGCGCCGCGGTGATGGTGGTGGAACTGTCCAAGAAGAACGCGCCGTCCCTCGGACCCGACCAGTTCCTGGTTCTGCTGCAGGGTTCAGCCAAAGCCGCGCTCGACGGCGGGAACCGCACCGAAGACCTTGAGCTGCTGGACACGGTTGCCGGCGCAGAAGACCGCCCGCAGGTGCTTGGCCGCGGTTTCGCCGCCGTGGTCAGCTTCTACCCGCTGGACTAGTCTCCGGCAACAGCAAAAGGCCCTGCACCCGAACGGCGGGTTCTAGCGGTCGTTGCAACACCCAGACTTTTGGGAGTTGCAAC
>JBELYP010000081.1:0-14868 GCA_040273995.1 Arthrobacter sp. | reverse complement strand
AGCGCTGAAACGAGCCGTAACTGGCCTCTCGGCGGGAACCGGAGCCGGCAGCTGGAGCGCATTCCAGCGCGCCTGTGATCGAATGGAGCAATGGAGAGCAACCAGCAGCACCAAAGCACCTCAACTGCCGCGCGGCTGGTGAACTGGGACTTCGCCGCCGCAACCGCCGCCATCCTTGTGGCTCCCGGGCCGAAGATGAGCCGCCGCGAAATCCAGGCCGCCGTCGCGGACCTGCGCCGGCTCGCGGACGAGTCCGTTTCCCACGTCCACCGCATCACCGGGCTGGACGCCGCCGAGAACCTGCGGGACTCCCAGGTGCTCATTGTGGACCGCGCGTCCTGGGCGAAGGCCAACTCCCAGAGCTTCGCCGCCCTGATGAACCCCATGCTCAGGCATTTGGCCGAAACCCGCCCTGAGGCCCTCAACGCCACCAACACCGCCGTGGCCGGGACGGTCACCGGCGCTGAACTGGGAGCCGTCCTGGCTTTCCTGGCCAGCAAGGTCCTGGGCCAGTACGACCCCTTCTCCGCGCTGGCAACGGATGACCCGGGCAAGAAGGGCGGACGGCTGCTGCTGGTAGCCCCGAACATCATCAGCACCGAGCAGGAACTGAACGTGGAGCCGGCCGACTTCCGGCTCTGGGTGTGTTTGCACGAGCAGACCCACCGGGTGCAGTTCGCCGCCGCTCCCTGGCTGCGCGACCACCTGCTGGACCAGATCCGGTTGCTCAGCAGCGGGCTGATCGACAAGGCGCAGAGCCTTCCGGAACGCATCAGCTCGATGGCAAAGCAGCTCTCCGCAGCGGCCGGTGGGCGTGAGGAAAAGGCCGCCGACGGCGTTCCGGACCGCCAGATGGACGTCCTGACCCTGGTGCAGGACCCGGAGGACAAGGCCCGCCTGTCCCACATCACCGCGGTGATGAGCCTGCTCGAAGGCCACGCCAACGTGGTCATGGACGCCGTGGACGCCAGCATCATCCCCAGCGTGAAGACCATCCGCCGCCGCTTTAATGACCGGGGCATGAACCGGGGCTGGCTGGATAAGTTCTTCCGCCGGATCATGGGCCTGGACGCCAAGATGCGGCAGTACGCGGACGGTTCGAAGTTTGTCCGCGGCGTGGTGGACAAGGCGGGCATGGCCGGCTTCAACCGGGTCTGGGAACAGGCAGAAAACCTGCCCACGGAAGCGGAGATCCACAATCCGGACCTCTGGATCAAGCGGATGGGACTCTAGGCAGCACGTGAGCGAGACCCCAATGCATCCCCTGGTTCCCGCTGCGCGTGCCCGGCGCCGCCTGAACCCCACGCTGGGCAAGGCGCGGGCCATGCTGAAGGACTTCCTGGGCGGGGAAGGCCTACCGCCGAACCCGGCGAAACCGCCGGTGCTGCTGGTGGCCTGCAGCGGCGGCCCGGATTCGCTGGCACTGGCGGAAACGGCGTCGTTCTTTAACCGCCGCGGAGACTACGCGGTAGGTGCCGCCGTCGTTGACCATGGGCTCCAGGCAGGCTCGGCGGAAATCGCCGAAGCCGCTGCAGCGAAGCTGCGTGCCATGGGACTGGCCCCGGTCACCGTCCAACGGGTGCAGGTTCCGGAATCCGGCATGGGCCCGGAAGCCGCCGCCCGTACGGTGCGCTATGAAGCGCTCGACGCCGCTGCCGCCGCGGCAGGTGCCGACGCAGTCCTGCTGGGGCACACTCTGGATGACCAGGCTGAACAGGTGCTGCTGGGCCTGGCCCGGGGCTCCGGCACCCGGTCCCTGGCCGGCATGCCGCCGCGGCGCGGAATCTACCTGCGCCCGTTCCTGGGCCTGCGGCGGGAAGAAATCGAAGAGATCTGCCAGGCGCAGGAACTGGATCCCTGGCACGATCCCACCAACGCGGACCCGTCCTTCGCCCGCTCCCGGGTACGGACCTCGGTACTGCCGTTCCTGGAAACCGAGCTGGGTCCCGGCGTTGCCGAAGCGCTCTTCCGCAGCTCGCGGATCCTGGCGCAGGACGCCGACTACCTTGATGCACAGGCTGCGGAAACCTATGCCCGGCTGCGGGCAGAGGCCGGAAACGGGGAACCGGGCGGCGCGGCGGAAGAGATCCTGCTCTCAGAACAGGCTCTCCGCGAGCTGCCTGCTGCCCTGCGGCAGCGGGTCTTGGCTTTGGCCGCCGCGGAGCTCGGGGCAGCCCGTCCCAGCTGGGAACGGGTGCATGCCGTGGAGGCACTGCTCAAGCGGGAAGGGTCTGCCGGGCCCGTGCAGCTGGCCGGGAAGGTCTCCGCCTACCGCCAGGTGAGGACCAAGCCGGTTCCCCAAGGCAGCCCAAGCTATGGCAATCTTGTTTTTAGGAAAAAGAGCAGCGCCTAAGTCCAGCTGCAACATCTCGTACCCGGGAGCCATTCGTGGATTCACACGACGTCCAGTCAGACCTCAAACACGTTCTTTACACCAGGGAACAGATTGCCGAGCGGATCAAGGAACTGGCGGCGGAGATCGACCGCGACTACGCCGGACGCGACATCCTGCTTGTCGGCGTGCTCAAGGGCGCCGTAATGGTCATGGCCGATCTGTCCCGCGCCCTGCACAGCCACGTCTCCATGGACTGGATGGCAGTGTCCTCCTACGGCTCCGGCACCCAGTCCTCCGGCGTAGTCCGCATCCTGAAGGACCTGGAAACGGACCTGCTGGGCAAGCACGTCCTGATCGTCGAAGACATCATTGACTCCGGCCTCACCCTGTCCTGGCTGCGCACCAACCTCCAGTCCCGCGGCCCGGCCAGCGTGGAAATCTGCACGCTGCTGCGTAAGCCCGACGCCGCCAAGGTGGAGATCGACGTGAAGTACGTCGGCTATGAGATCCCCAACGAATTTGTGGTCGGCTACGGCCTGGACTTCGCCGAGAAGTACCGCAACCTGGACTTCATCGGCACCCTGGCACCGCACGTCTACGAATAATTTCCGGCAGAACTTCGCCGGCGCTATTGAACCCGCTGGCCCAAAGCGGCGCACCGGTTTCGGTGCCCGGGGAGGGCCGGCGGGTTTTTGCCACCCCGCCGCATGAGGGGAATCACGGGAACCCGGATACGCCCTGAGGGAACTAATGGGCCCGGCAGACCGTGTGTTTCTTGGAGACGGTGTATAGCTAGACATTGCTAGCGAATGAATACCGCGCAGTATCAGCGTTGTTGATCAGGAGGGACGGGGCATCTGCCCTGACGACGAATGAAATCCAAGAACTTCTTCAAGGGACCGATCATTTGGATCGTGCTGGCACTTGCCGCACTGCTGATCATCCTTCCCAACCTTGCCCCCTCCGGCGCTTCCCAGGTTGACACCAACGTTGGCCTGAAGCTGCTGGCTGACAACAAGGTGGAACAGGCAAAGATCTACGACGGCGACCAGCGTGTGGACCTTACGCTGCGGGAACCGTATGAGGACAAGGGCGAAAACGTCCAGTTCTTCTTCGGATCCGCGCGCGGCGACGACATTGTCGAGGCCGTAAACAGCTCCGACGTGGACGGCTTCACTGACCAGCCCGTCCAGTCCAACTGGTTCACCAGCTTCCTGGGCCTCTTCCTGCCCATCATCATCCTGGGCCTGATCTTCTGGTTCCTGCTGACCCGCATGCAGGGCGGCGGCTCCAAGGTCATGCAGTTCGGCAAGTCCAAGGCGAAGCTGACCAGCAAGGACATGCCGCAGGTGACCTTCGCGGACGTTGCCGGCGCTGACGAAGCGGTTGAAGAGCTCCATGAAATCAAGGAATTCCTGAAGGAGCCGGCCAAGTTCCAGGCCGTGGGCGCCAAGATCCCCAAGGGCGTGCTTCTCTACGGCCCGCCCGGAACCGGCAAGACCCTGCTGGCCCGTGCGGTGGCCGGCGAAGCCGGTGTGCCGTTCTATTCGATCTCCGGCTCGGACTTCGTCGAAATGTTCGTGGGCGTCGGTGCCTCCCGTGTGCGCGACCTGTTTGAACAGGCCAAGAACAACGCCCCGGCCATCATCTTCGTGGACGAGATCGACGCCGTCGGCCGCCACCGCGGCGCCGGCGTCGGCGGCGGAAACGATGAACGCGAGCAGACCCTGAACCAGCTGCTGGTTGAGATGGACGGCTTCGACGGCAACACCAACGTCATCCTGATCGCCGCCACCAACCGCCCGGACGTCCTGGACCCCGCACTGCTGCGCCCCGGCCGCTTCGACCGGCAGATCGGCGTCGAGGCCCCGGATATGCAGGGCCGGCTGCACATCCTGCAGGTCCATGCCAAGGGCAAGCCGATGGCACCCGGCGTCGACCTGGAGAGCGTTGCCCGCAAGACTCCCGGCTTCACCGGCGCTGACCTGGCGAACGTGCTCAACGAAGCTGCCCTGCTTACCGCGCGCTCCAACGCGCAGCTGATCGACGACCGCGCGCTCGACGAAGCAATTGACCGCGTGATCGCCGGACCGCAGAAGCGCAGCCGCGTCATGAAGGAACTTGAGCGCAAGATCACCGCGTACCACGAGGGCGGGCACGCGCTGGTGGCCGCGGCCCTGCGCAACACCGACCCGGTGACCAAGGTGACCATCCTGCCCCGCGGCCGCGCCCTCGGCTACACCATGGTGCTGCCGCAGGACGACAAGTACTCCGTCACGCGCAACGAACTGCTGGACCAGCTGGCCTACGCCATGGGCGGCCGCGTCGCCGAGGAGATCGTCTTCCACGATCCCTCCACCGGCGCCTCGAATGACATTGAGAAGGCCACCGCCACGGCCCGCAAGATGGTCACGCAGTACGGCATGAGTGAGCGGATCGGCTCCGTGAAGCTCGGCTCCGGCGGCGGGGAACCGTTCCTGGGCCGGGACATGGGCCAGGAACGCAACTACTCCGACCAGGTTGCGTACGTGGTGGACGAGGAAGTCCGGCGCCTGCTGGACAACGCCCACGACGAGGCTTACCAGATCCTCACGGAGAACCGCGACGTACTGGACCGCCTCGCCTTGGAACTGCTGGAGCGCGAGACGCTGAACCAGGCCGAAATCGCCGAGGTGTTCCGCGACGTGCGCAAGCGCGATGTCCGGGAAGTATGGCTTTCCAAGCCCACCCGCCCGGTGCATGACATTCCTCCGGTCATCTCCCCGCGGGAGCGCGAAGAGGCCGCAGCCGCGGGTGAGCCCGACCCGGCAACCGTGGCACCCCAGGACCAGATTGCCGACGCCGATATCCCGCAGGACTTCGACGTTTCCGCCAACGGGCTTCCGGAGCCCGAGAACAGCGGCCGCGGCAGCCACACCGGCTCCTCGAACCACGAATAACGGCAGGCCGGACGGCCGGGACCACAGGTTCCGGCCGTCCGAGCCGCTTCAGCGTCCACGGTAGGATCGTGCAGTGACGGATTTCGACGACGAACTGACCTTGGCCGAGCTGACCCAGTCGGCCTCTGAAGTGGACCAGCCCCGGATTGCGCGGGCGGTGCGCGAGATTCTCCTTGCCATCGGCGAGGATCCGGACCGTGACGGACTCAAGGAAACCCCTGCCCGGGTGGCCAAGTCGTATGCGGAAATCTTTGCCGGACTGCACCAGAGCCCCTCGGACCTGCTGGCCACCACCTTTGACCTTGACCATGAGGAAATGGTGCTGGTCAAGGACATTCCGTTCTACTCAACCTGTGAGCACCACCTGGTTCCTTTCCACGGTTCGGCCCACATTGGTTACATCCCCTCCCACGACGGCAAGGTCACCGGGCTGAGCAAGCTTGCCCGCCTGGTGGACGTCTATGCCCGCCGGCCCCAGGTCCAGGAGCGCCTCACCACGCAGATTGTGGATGCCCTCATGGAAAACCTGCAGCCCGTCGGCGCGATCGTCGTCATTGAATGTGAACACCTCTGCATGTCCATGCGCGGAGTCCGCAAGCCCGGTGCCAAGACTGTCACCTCGGCCGTGCGCGGCCAGCTGCGGGAGACTGCCACGCGTGCAGAAGCAATGAGCCTGATACTCGGACGATAGGACGACTCGATGGATTCGCTAGCTGCCACCCCCGGAACCGGGCCCGCCACCAACCCGCTGCCGGTCATCCGGCCCGGTGCCAAGAAGCGGCGCTTCGAGGACCTGCCCGAAGGGCGCACCCTGGTGATGGGAATCCTGAACGTGACCCCGGATTCCTTCAGCGACGGCGGCGAGCATGACACCGCTGACGCAGCCATCCGCGCGGGCCTGAAGATGCATTATGACGGCGCGGACATTATTGACGTCGGCGGGGAATCCACCCGCCCGGACTCCGAGCGGATCAGCGCCGAGGAAGAACAGCGGCGGATCCTTCCGGTCATTGAAGCACTGGTGAAGGCCGGTGCGCTGATCAGCGTGGACACCATGAATGCTTCCACCGCGGAAAAGGCCATCGAAGCCGGCGCCGGAATGATCAACGACGTCTCCGGACTGGAACTGGACCCGGCCATGCCGGAACTGATTGCCCGCACCAAGGTTCCCTACGTGCTCATGCACAGCCGCGGCAGCGTGCGCAGCCAGGACCCCAAGGCCAGCTATGACGACGTCGTGGAAGACGTCATTGCCGAACTCACCTCGCTGCGGGACCGCTTCTACGAAGCCGGTGTTGCCCCGGAGCAGATCATCCTTGATCCGGGGCTGGGCTTTGCCAAGAACGCCGAACACGACTGGGCGCTGCTGCGCAACGTGGACCGGCTCACGGTCCTGGGCCACAAGCTGCTGATCGGAGCATCCCGCAAGCGCTTCCTGGGTTCGCTGCTGACCACGGCCGGCAAGGCCGCCCCGCCCGCGGAACGGGATAACGCCACGCTGGCCACCACCGTCCTGGCTGCCAGCCAGGGTGTCTGGGCTGTACGGGTGCACGACGTCGCGGCGAACGTAGACGCGGTCAAGGTCGCGGCTGCCTGGCAGGGCTAGCAGTGGCTTCCCCAGCGCATCCCTCGCCCGTCCGTGACCGGATCCGGCTTTCCGGCCTCCGCGCCACCGGCTATCACGGGGTCTTCGACCACGAACGGCGTGACGGCCAGGAATTCACCGTTGACCTTGTCCTCTATACGGACCTGCGGCCGGCAGCCGCTGCGGACGACCTGACTCTGACCGCGCACTACGGCGAGCTGGCTGAACAGGTGTGCGCCATCATTGCCGGAGACCCGGTGAACCTGATTGAAACGCTCGCCGAACGGATCGCCGCCCACGTGCTGGCGGGCTTTGCCGTGGTGGAGGCCGTGGACGTTACCGTGCACAAACCGCACGCTCCCATCACGGTGCCGTTCGGTGACGTCGAAATACAGATCCACCGGGAGCGGACGTGAACGCCGTCCGCACAGTCCTGGCGCTGGGCAGCAACCTGGGGGAGTCCCGCAGCACGCTGGCCGACGCCGTAGCCGCCCTGGCGGACCATCCCGGCATGAAGCTCGTGGCGGTTTCACCCGTGGCACGCACCGCCCCCGTGGGCGGCCCGGAGAACCAGCCCGACTACCTGAACCTGGTGGCGGAGTTCGAAACCACGCTGGATGCCCATGCCCTGCTGGACCACTGCCACGACATCGAGAACCGGCACCACCGTACCCGCGAGGTGCGCTGGGGTCCGCGGACGCTCGACGTCGACATCATCACCTACGGCACTGCACGCATCGATGATGAAACGCTGACGATTCCCCATCCGCGGGCAGCGGAACGCGCTTTTGTGCTCCAGCCCTGGGCTTGGATGGATCCGGACGCCAGGCTGGAAGGGAAACCCGTGGCCGAGCTGGCCGCACGGGCTGCCGACGTCTCCGGCGTCGAACTCTTCGAGGGGGAGTGAGCACAGCGTGAAGAGCATCCGGTACCGCTGGCTTGCCGTGACCGCCGTGGCTTTCGGCATCGCCGGCTGGCAGGTGAACGCCTGGGCCACCCGCAGCGGCTTGCCGGCACCGGTCCTGAACTTCACCGCCCTGCTTACCCTGGCCTTTATTGTCGGCTTTACGCTGTTCCTGGGACTGCGGGTGCGGCGCTGGCGCAACGGGGAGCGGGAAAAGCCGCTTGACCCCATCGCCGCAGCCCGAACCCTGGTGCTGGCGCAGGCCACGGCCTATGCCGGGGCGCTGCTGCTGGGCTGGCACGGAGGAATTTTCCTGGACCAGCTGGGCCTGTGGCAGCTGCGCCCCAACCACGCACCTACCTGGGCTTCACTTGCCATGTCCGTGGGCGGGATGATCATGGTAGCCACCGGACTGGTGGTGGAGCGGTTCTGCAGGATACCGCCGGAGGATCCCGACGGCGGAGAAGAAAACAACGGCGGGGGAGAGTATGCGTAACCAGGCAATAGATCCGCAGGGCCTGAACTGGCAGCGGGTCTCTGAGCGCTACCTCACCCTGCGGCTGCTTTCCCTGGCTGCGGAAGCACTGATCACCCTGGCTCTGGCCAGCATTCCGCTGGTGCTCCGTCTGACGGGCGTCTGGGACCGTTTCCCGGCCTGGATCGCGTGGGGACTGCCGTCAGTCTTCCTGGCGGCGTTTCTTTGGCGTGCGGTACTGGTGCCCCGCCAGGTCCGTGCAATCGGCTACGCCGAACGCAATGAGGACCTGCTGCTGCGCTCCGGGATTTTCTTCCAGCGCACCCTGGTGGTTCCCTACGGCCGGATGCAGTACGTCGACGTCGCCGTGGGTCCGCTGGAACGGCTGTTCGGACTCTGCACGCTCAAGCTGCACACGGCCTCCCAGTCAACGAACGCAGCTATCCCCGGCCTGCCCGCCGACGAAGGTGCGCGGCTGCGTGAACACCTTTCTGCGCGCGGCGAGGCGCAGCTGGCGGGACTGTGAGCCGGCAGCCCCGCGGCACCGCCGGCACGAAGGACACCGGCTGGCAGCGGGTGCACCCGGTATCGCCCCTGGTCCGCGGCTGGATCGCCCTGGCCGCCGTCGCCTATTTCCTGGGCCGGGACTCGGCCGAAGCGTTCTTCCTGCGCGAGCAGCCCCGCGGGCCGCTGCCCGACGGCACACCGCTGCTCTGGGCGGTCATTGGTCTGGCGGTCCTGGTGCTGGCGATCGGCGTCGTCTTCTTCCTTTCCTGGTGGTTCACCCGCTACCAGGTCAGCGATGACCACGTCCGGGTCCGTTCCGGCGTTCTGTTCCGCCAGCACCGGCAGGCCCGGCTGGACCGGGTCCAGGCCATCGACATCAACCAGCCGCTGCTCGCCCGTCTGTTCGGACTGGGGGAACTGCGTTTCGAAGTAGCCGACGCCGGTGAATCGGCTGTGCGGCTGGCCTATCTGCGGCTCGACGACGCCCGCGCCCTGCGGGCCACCATCCTGGAGCGGGCCTCCGGCGCCGGGACCGAAATCGAAACGGACGGTTCCCCGGAGAGCCCCGGGCTGCCGGACGGCACGCCTGCGCCCCGCCGCCCGGCCGAGGCGCCGGAGTTCCCTGTCCTGGGCCTGCGTCCCGGACGGGTCATTGGCGCCACGGTGCTCTCCGGCAACACCGTGGTCCTGGTGCTGGGCATCATCGCCGTCATCATCCTCACGCTGGCCACCGGAGAGGGCGTCTCCCTGGCCGCGCTTATCCCGGTGGGACTTGGCGTAGTCAGCGGCTACTGGTCCATGCTCAGCACCGCGTGGAACTTCCGGGCAGCTGTCTCCCGGGACGGTGTCCGGATCCGCTACGGACTGCTGGACACGCGCACGCAAACGGTGCCGCCGGGCCGGATCCAGGCGGTTTCAATCACGCAGCCGCTGCTGTGGAGGCCTGCCGGCTGGTACCGGATCTCCGTCAATGTGGCCGGCTACGGCGCTTCTCCGGGCGCCGACTCCGCGCGCACCAAGCTGCTTCCCGCCGGCACGCTGGAAGAAATCCTCCAGATCCTTGCCCTGGTGCTGCCCAACCCCGGCACGGATGATCCCGTGGGCCTCTTCCGCGCCGGCGTCGAAGGCAGCGGAGGGGATCACGGTTTCACCACATCACCGCGCAGGGCACGGTGGGTAGCGCCCCTGCAGTGGCGCCGCAGCGGTTTCGCACTGACCGGAACGGCACTGCTGACCCGTACCGGCCGGCTCTGGCGCAGCCTTGCCGTGGTTCCGCATGAGCGTATCCAGTCAATGGCCCTGCAGCAGGGTCCGCTGGCGCGCCGGCTGCGGATTGCTGACCTGAGGCTGCATTCCACGCCTGGGCCGGTGGTACCGGTGATCCGCCAGCTGGACCAGGATGTGCTGCTGGAACTTTTCAGCGAACAGGCAGTGCGCGCAGCCGATGCGCGCCGCCGGGACCGCACCGAACGCTGGCTGCACCGGGAAACGGCCACCGGACCCGCTGTTCCGCAGGCCTCGCCGGCTTCGCCGCCGGGAACGCCGGCAAAGGGACCGGACCAGGCCGCTGCACCGGAACAGACTGGGGCGCCGGAACAGACTGGGGCGCCGGAACAGACTGAGGCGCCGGAACTGACAGGGGCGCCGGAACAGGCAGCGCCCGCACCGCAATTGGAGGAAAACTGGAATGAACACCGCTGATCAGCGCAGGCGCGGCCGGCTGGGCATCGGAGTTATCGGCGCCGGCAAGGTGGGCGCCGTCCTGGGCGCGGCCCTGCGCGCCGCCGAGCACGCGGTGGTGGGTGTCTCCGCCGTCTCCGACGCCAGCCGCGAGCGGGCCGAGAACCTGCTGCCGGGCGTCCCGGTGCTCGAAATCCCGGACATCATTGAACGCTCCGAACTGGTGCTGCTCGCAGTGCCCGACGACGCCCTGCCGCCGCTGGTCTCCGGCCTGGCCGCTACGGGGGCCTGGCAGGCAGGGCAGCTGGTGGCCCACACATCCGGACGGTTCGGCACCGCCGTGCTGGAGCCGGCAAGGCAGGCGGGCGCCATTCCGCTGGCACTGCACCCGGCCATGACCTTCACCGGGCTCAGCCTGGACCTCACGCGGCTGGCGGACTGCTCCTTCGGCGTCACCGCGCCCACTGCCGTCCTGCCGATTGCGCAGGCGCTGGTGGTGGAAATGGGGGCGGAACCGGTGGTTATCGACGAAGCCGACCGTGAGCTTTACCACGCAGCCCTGGCACACGCTTCCAACCATCTGGTCACCATTGCGGCGCAGTCTTCCGAACTGCTGCAGCGCATCGGCGTCGAACAGCCCGCCCGCCTGCTGGGACCGCTGATGCGCGCGTCGCTTGAAAACGCCCTGGCCTCGGGGGAGCACGCCCTGACCGGACCCGTGGCCCGCGGGGACACCGGCACCATCGAAGCGCACGCCCGGGCCCTGGGCCAGGACGCAGCCCCGGACCTGGCGGAGGCCTACCGCGCACTCTCCGCAGCCACAGCCAGACGTGCTGTTGCCCGTGGTCTGCTGACACCTTCCCAGGGGGAGAGAATTATTGAAGTACTGAATTCCGAACCCGAAGGACCCCGGTGAACCACCCCCGGTTGGCAACAACCCCCGCAGAACTCAGCAAAGCCATAACCGAACTCCTCGAAGCCACCGGCAAGGACCGCCCTGCCCTCGGCCTGGTTCCCACCATGGGTGCCCTCCACTCCGGCCACGCGTCCCTCGCGGAGGCAGCCCGTGCGGACAACGACGTCGTAGTGGCCAGCATCTTCGTCAACCCGCTGCAGTTCGATGATCCCGCTGACCTTGCCCGCTACCCGCGCACCCTGGAGGCTGACCTGGAGCTGCTCGGCCGGGCCGGCGTGGACCTGGTCTTCGCTCCCAGTGAGGAAACCATGTATCCCGGCGGCCAGCCCCTGGTGCGGGTGAGCTCGGGCAGCCTGGGAACCCGCTTCGAAGGGGCCTCCCGGCCAGGACACTTTGACGGCGTGCTCACGGTGGTGGCGAAGCTCTTCCACTGCGTCCAGCCGGCGGTCCCTGCCGAATTCCGTGCCTATTTCGGGCAGAAGGACGCCCAGCAGGTCGCCCTGATCCGGCGCATGGCGGTGGACCTGAACTTCCCGGTGCAGATCTATCCGGTGCCCATTGTGCGTGCCGCGGACGGGCTGGCGGAGTCAAGCCGCAACGTATTCCTGAATCCGGAAGACCGCACCCGGGCCCTCGTGCTTTCCCGGGCCCTCGCCCGGCTGCAGGAGCGGGCAGCAGCGCACCGGCCGCTGGACGCGCCCGAAGCCGCAGCCCTCATCGAGGCAACCCCGGGCGTCGAGCTGGACTACCTTGAGGTTGTGGATCCGCTCACGCTGGAGCCGGTCCCGTCAGGGGCGGGGGATGTCCTCGCCGGCCCGGCCCTGGCGCTGGTAGCGGCGCGGGTGGCTGGAATCCGCCTGATCGACAACGCGGAACTGCACGGCTGACCGGTTCCCGAAGGTAATCCTGTCAGGCGTTTTGACCGGGCTGGGTAGACTTAAGAATCGTGACCTCCTCTAACATCGTTCCCGAAGCAGCAGATTCCTCCGAGCAGATGCGCATCCGTGCGGAAAAGCGTGCCAAGCTGCTCGAACGGGGTCAGGAAGCCTACCCCGTTGGAGTTGAGCGCACACACTCCCTGCGCCAGGTGCGGGACAAGTTCGGCCGCCTGCAGGCAGATGAGGCCAGCGGCGAAACCGTAGGGGTCACCGGACGGGTTGTCTTTATCCGCAATACCGGAAAGCTCTGCTTCGCCACACTGCAGGAAGGCGACGGAACCCGCCTGCAGGCCATGCTGTCCCTCGCATCCATTGGCGAAGAGGCGCTGGCCGACTGGAAGTCCACCGTGGACCTGGGCGACCACGTCTTCATCCGCGGTGAGGTCATCTCCTCCCGCCGGGGTGAGCTCTCGGTGATGGCTGAGTCCTGGTCCATGGCATCCAAGGCGCTGCGCCCGCTTCCTGTGCTGCACGCTGACCTGAACGAGGAAACCCGTGTCCGGCAGCGCTACGTAGACCTGATGGTCCGTGACGAAGCCCGCGACATGGTCTACAAGCGGGCCGCGATCATCCGGGCAGTCCGGGACACGCTCCACAGCCACAACTATGTGGAAGTGGAAACGCCGATGCTGCAGCTGATCCACGGCGGTGCTGCTGCCCGCCCGTTCGAGACGCACCTGAATGCGTTCGACCAGCCGATGACGCTTCGCATTGCCACCGAGCTTTACCTCAAGCGTGCCGTAGTGGGCGGCATTGAGCGCGTTTATGAACTCGGACGGATCTTCCGCAACGAAGGCGTGGATTCCACCCACAGCCCCGAGTTCACCACCCTGGAATGCTATGAGGCGTATGCGGACCAGTACGTTATGGCGGACCGCATCAAGGAAATCATCCTCAATGCCGCAGACGCTGCCGGCAGCCGCCAGATTGAAACTGCCGCGGGGACCATTGACCTTGACGGAGAATGGCGCTGGCTTTCTGTGTATCCCGGCCTTTCCGAAGCGGTTGGCCAGGAAATCACGCCGGACACTGACGCCGAAACGCTGCGCGCCGTTGCGGAAAAGCACAATGTGAAGGTTGATCCCAACTGGGATGCGGAAAAGCTGGTCATAGAACTGTTCGGCGAGATTGTTGAACCCACCCTGCTGCAGCCAACCTTTGTGTATGACTATCCGCCCTCCGCCCAGCCCCTGGCTCGGCCGCACCGCGAGGATCCCCGCCTGATTGAAGCCTGGGACCTGATCATTGGCGGCATGGAACGCGGTACGGCATTCTCAGAGCTCATCGATCCGGTCATCCAGCGGGAGCGCCTTACGGAGCAGTCCCGCAAGGCGGCAGCCGGCGACGACGAAGCAATGGCACTCGACGAGGACTTCCTGCGGGCGCTCGAGTACGGCGCTCCGCCCATGGGTGGCATCGGCCTTGGCATCGACCGGCTGGTGATGCTTTTCACCAACGCCGGAATCAGGGAAACAATTCTGTTCCCCCTCCTAAAGCCTGAAATGGGTTAGAACATGGAATATGTAGAAGTTCTCCTGCCCTCAATTTGTGTTGCTGCTCTCTTTTATTTTGTGATGAAGGCAGTGTTGAACGCTGATCGTTCCGAGCGTAAAGCCCTTGCAGAGGCTGAACGCGAGGTTGATCACAATGAGCTGCGGGCGCAGGATCCCAAAATCGATCCTGCCGGTTCTGCCGATAAAGAATAACTAAAGAAAATGCCTCTCCTGCTTTGACGGGGCATTACCGATTGCGCCATACTCGAAGTAGTCTCGAAATTATCAACATTCGGCGTACTTGAGTGCATAGGAGCCTGGTCATGGCGCAAAAGGTAAAAATTATTCTGGTGGACGACCTCGACGGCGGAAGTGCCGATGAAACAGTCCGTTTTGGATTGGATGGGTCACAGTACGAGATCGACCTCTCGAATGACAATGCGAAGAACCTCCGCGCGGCACTTAAGCAGTATGTTGACGCAGCCCGCAAGATCGGCGGGCGCACCGGGCGTCCGCGCAGCAGCGGAGCATCCCGCAGCAACGAGGCGGCGCAGATCCGCGAATGGGCCCGCAGCAACGGTTACACCGTTTCTGAACGCGGCCGCGTAAACAGCGAGATCATTGAGGCTTACCGGGCAGCCCAGGGCTAAAGCACCCCAGGAGGTCACGCCCATGGCGAACACGCCACTTAAGGCCGGGTAACCGCCGTAGCATCGAATTACGCGTTAGCTAGGAGTGTGCCTCATGTTTGAAAGATTTACCGACCGTGCCCGTCGCGTTGTCGTGCTTGCCCAAGAAGAGGCACGCATGCTCAACCACAACTACATCGGCACCGAGCACATCCTGCTTGGGCTCATTCATGAGGGCGAAGGCGTTGCCGCTAAGGCCCTTGAATCCCTGAGCATTTCTCTGGGTGCCGTCCGCGAACAGGTCCAGGAGATCATCGGGCAGGGCCAGCAGGCCCCGTCCGGACACATCCCCTTCACCCCGCGGGCAAAGAAGGTTCTTGAGCTCTCACTGCGTGAAGCGCTGCAGCTGGGGCACAACTACATTGGGACCGAGCACATCCTGCTGGGCCTCATCCGCGAGGGTGAAG
>JBELYP010000080.1:0-14937 GCA_040273995.1 Arthrobacter sp. | reverse complement strand
CGCTTCTAAGGCTGGCCTGCCGCGTAAACGCCGTCGCTGATTCTGCCGCCAGTTCACATTTCTGCTGCCGGTTAGGACCGGCAGCAGAACTGCAAACCGGACGATTTCACCGGAAACGGCAACAGATCAGCCCGAGAAGGCGCGGATCAGGTCCGCATTCAAAGCGCGGACGACGGCGGGAGCCACCTTGAGCACCCGGCGGTCGTAGGTGAGCAGGCCGTTGACCTCATCCTCGACGTCGGTGAGCTGGGTGTAGACGGTGGCGGCAAGGCCTTCCCGCAGGGCCGGTTCGATCTGGGTGCGGTGCAGGGCGGTGTAGGCGCGCTCCAGCTCGGCCCGGCTGTGCAGGGTTTTGCCGTACCCAAAGACCCTGCTGTTCCAGGTGTGCCCGTCCAGCGGAAGACTGAATCCGCCGTATTCGGACAGGACGATGGCCCGCGGATCGCGCTGCCAGCGCCGGCGGATCCGGAACGGGACGGCGTAGACGTGCAGGCTTTTGGCGTCGCCGGCACCCTGGTCGTGCCAGCCGCTGGCGTGGTCGATGCTGCGCGTGGGATCCAGTGCCCGCAGCTCGACGGCGATGTCCGCGGCGTCGAACTGCCCCCAGCCCTCATTGAACGGAACCCACAGCGCAATGCTGGGAACGCTGCGCAGCAGGTCCACGGTTTCGCGCATCTCCCGCCGGAAGGTGTCCCTGCCGGCGGCATCGCTGCGGCCAAACTTGGCGTAGCGCCTGTCGCTGCGGCTGCCGCGTCCCGGCAGCGGCACTGGCTCCGGAGCACGCCCCTCCCCCATGCCGCCGTTAACCAGGTCCTGCCAGACCAGCATGCCCAGCCGGTCGCAGTGGTGGTACCAGCGCAGCGGTTCGACCTTGATGTGCTTGCGCAGCATGGTGAAGCCCAGATCCTTGGCGGTCTGGATATCGGACACCATCGCTTCATCCGACGGCGCTGTGTACAGTCCATCCGGCCAGTAGCCCTGGTCCAGCAGACCCAGATGCAGGTACGGCTCCCCATTGAGCAGCAGCTTCTGGTGACCGGCGGGATCAGGCCCGGTGCCAAAGGTGCGCAGACCGAAGTAGCTCTGGACCTCGTCAGTGCCCAGCCGCACCCTGACGTCATAGAGGAACGGGTCCTCCGGGCTCCACAGCCGCGGGTCAGGCACACCCAGCCGAAGGGGCCGCCCGGGGGTGAAGGACGACGCCGCAATTTCGGCCCCGTCGGCGAAGACGGCCACCTCGCCTTCGCCTACAGCATCATCCGCCGCCACGGTGATTTCGACGGCGTCCAGCGAGTCCAGGGGGATCAAAACCACGTCCCGGATCCAGCGGCCGGGCACCCGTTCCAGCCAGACGGTCTGCCAGATTCCGGACTGCGCCGTGTACCAGATGCCGCCGCGCTCCAGCTTCTGCTTGCCGCGGGACGCCCCGTTGGTGTCCGTGGCATCCAGCACCCGGACCATCAGCTCCTGCTCTGCCGAACCGGTGTCCAGGAGCCCGGTGATGTCGAGGGTGAAGGGGAGGTAACCGCCGTCGTGCGTTCCGGCCTGGCGGCCGTTGACCATCACGGTGCAGCGCTGGTCCACGGCCCCGAAGTGCAGCAGGACACGCCCGTCCGCTCCCTCGGGAACCGCAAAGGAGCGCCGGTACCAGAGCGCCTGGTCCGGCTGCAGCTGGCGTTCGACGCCGGAAAGCGGTGCCTCCGGTGAGAACGGCACGAGGATCCGCCCGTCCCAGGACGGAGGTGTCCCGGTGCGGCTGGAGGAGGTGATGGCGTAATCCCAGAATCCGTTGAGGTTTCGCCAGTTCCCGCGGACCAGCTGGGGCCGGGGATATTCGGGCAGGACGTTGTCCGGGTCCAGGGCTTCGCCCCAGGGTGTCAGCAGTGCCATGAAGGCGTCAGTCTCCAATTCCAATGGCGGATCCGAACAGTGCGAATCCCACGAACCCGGCGATGTCCACCAGGGCGTGGGCGATGACCAGCGGCATCACGCGCCTGGTCTTGTAATAGGCGTACCCGAACAGCAGCCCCATCAGGAAGTTCCCGATCCCGGGGCCGATCCCCTGGTACAGGTGGTAGCTCGAGCGGATCAGGGCGCTGGTAAGGATCATGGCCGGCACGGACCAGCCCAGCTGGCGCAGCCGGGTGAAGAGGTAACCCACCACAATGACCTCCTCCAGGACGGCGTGCCGCATCGCAGACAGCACCAGGACGGGAAGGGTCCACCAGTAGGTGTCCAGTGCGGCCGGCACGATCGCGGTGGTGATACCCATCGCCCGTCCCGCCGCGTAGACGCCCAGGGTCCCGACGCCGATGACGGCCGCCAGCCCAAACCCGAGTCCGAAGTCCAGCACCGGACGGGAGAACGTAAAACCGATCCGGCGGAAGGCCGACCGGCCGGGCTCGGTCAACAGGAAAAGCACCAGCGCCACCGGAACGAGGGAGAAGAAGATGCCCAGCAGCTGGTACACCAAATCAAAGACCGCACGGTCATCCAGCACCGGGTTCAATGTGGTGGTCTGCCCCTGCAGCGGCCCCTGGGTCATTTTGTCGATCAGGCGGACGACGGCGTAGACGCCTGACTGCCCAAGGGACAGTCCCAGCACAATGAGGATTTCGGCTACCAGCCTGCGCCGGGATCCGGAATCAGGGACGGTGGCGGCGGAAGCGGAGCGCATGTGCCTATTGTGCCTGATCGGTTCCCCGGGAAGGATGGCTGCCGCTTGCCATTATGTGCCGGGTGCATTTCACTGGATGAAATGCCGGTACCACTGTGCGGCATTTCACAGTTCCCCCGGGCAAGCCTGCCCGGACAGCGATTCAGACAGGATGACGGCTTTGGTTCTTTCTTCTTCGGGTTCAACCTCGGTTCTGGCAGTTGAAGTCGGCACCGGCCCGCTGGAACCGGAAATGGTCCTGGCGGTTGCACGCTCGTGCGCCGGGGTAACCCTGAGCAGTGAGGCCATGGCTGCCATGCAGGCTTCCCGGGCGGTCATCGATTCACTGGCCGCAGACTCCAAACCCCACTACGGCGTTTCCACCGGATTTGGGGCGCTGGCAACGAAACAGATTCCTGCCGGGCAGCGGACCGTACTGCAGCGCTCCCTGGTACGCAGCCACGCGGCGTCGTCCGGCCAGGAGGTGGACCGCGAGGTGATCCGTGCCCTGATGCTGAACCGGCTCTCCACCCTGGCCACCGGCCGCACCGGCGTCCGGCCCGCCGTCGCCCAGGCGTACGCCTCGCTGCTGAATGCGGGCATCACGCCTGTGGTCGGCGAGTACGGTTCGCTCGGCTGCTCCGGCGATCTGGCACCGCTGTCCCACTGCGCGCTCGCCCTCATGGGAGAGGGCCGGGTGCGCGACGCCGCAGGCCGGGAGCAGGACGCGGCCGCCGCACTCGCAGGAGCAGGCCTGGAGCCCCTGGAGCTGCAGGAGAAGGAAGGACTCGCCCTCATCAACGGCACGGACGGCATGCTGGGAATGCTCACCCTCGCCATCGCGGACCTGCACCGGCTGCTGACAACGGCGGACGTCGCTGCCGCCATGAGCGTTGAGGGACTCCTCGGGACCGACGCCGTGTTCGCAGCTGATCTGCAGGCGCTCCGCCCGCAGCCGGGCCAGGCCGAGTCAGCCGAAAACATCCGGAACGTCCTTCGAGGATCGGCCCTGGTGGAGGAACAGAAAACCGGCGAGTTCACCCGGGTGCAGGATGCGTATTCGCTGCGCTGCGCCCCGCAGGTCCACGGTGCCGCCAGGTCCACCCTCGCCCATGCCGAGCACGTAGCAGCCTGCGAGCTGGCCTCCGCCGTAGACAACCCGGTGGTGACCGTGGACGGAAGGGTTGAATCCAACGGCAACTTCCACGGAGCCCCGGTGGGCTACGTGCTGGATTTCCTGGCCATCGCCGTCGCGGACGTCGCTTCCATGAGTGAGCGCCGCACAGACCGTTTCCTGGACCGCAGCCGCAGCCATGGGCTGAACGCTTTCCTCGCGGACGACCCGGGCGTGGACTCCGGCCACATGATTGCCCAGTACACCCAGGCCGGCATAGTTTCCGAACTCAAGCGGCTGGCCGTTCCGGCGTCGGTGGATTCGATTCCGTCCTCGGCGATGCAGGAAGACCACGTGTCGATGGGCTGGGCTGCAGGGCTGAAGCTGCGCCGGGCCCTGGACGGGCTGGCGCGGGTGCTGGCCGTGGAAATACTCACCGCCGCGCGGGCCTTGGACATGCGCGACGGCGGCGTGCACAGTACCCGCAGCGCTCCTGCTTCCACGGCTGTCCGCGCTGCGGTCCGTACCGTTGTGGAAGGACCCGGGCCTGACCGGTACCTGGCACCGGAAATCGAGGCGGTCTACCGGCTGGTCTCCGAAGGAGATCTGGTTGCGGCCGCCAACGGTGCGCTGGATGAACCGCTGCATTAGGCTGCAGGCATGAATTCGCCGCACCAGCGTGCCGCATCGGCCGGCCATTCCGGAGAAGATGTGCGCGTCACCGCCGAGGTACGCGGCGTAGTGCAGGGCGTGGGGTTCCGCTACCGGGTTCTGCGCCAGGCCCTGAAACTGGGCCTTACCGGAACGGTGGTAAACCGCTCCGACGGCTCTGTGCTGATCACCGCGGAGGGACGGCCGTCAGCCCTGGACGGGCTGCTCGAATGGGTGCGCTCCCCGTCGGCGCCGGGTGTGGTGGAAAGTGTTGAGGAACGCCACTCCCCCGCGACCGGGGAGTTCAGCGGGTTCGACGCCGGCTGAGCGGAAGCGCCAGGAGCACCATCCGGGGGGGTCCCGACGACGACGTCCCAACGGCGCGTTCCACACGGCGGGTTCCCAATGGCCGATTCCTGGCGACGACGTCCCGACGGCAGGTTCCCGGGGCGGGTCCCGGGGGCAGGTTCCACGCGGTGGGTTCTACCTGCAAAAGACCCCGGACATGAAGAACGCCGGCAGACTGTCTGGGTTGGTTGGGGGGAACAACCCTAGTCTGCCGGCGCCGGATAGTTCACTACGCTATCCATTCATCACTCGCACCCTTATGAGGTAATAACTACATTAGGACGGCGGTCTGAAAAGCTCCTGTCAGCAAGCTGGCAACTTCCTGAGAGTGAGTCAGGCGGCGCGCTTCAAATCCTGGGAACCCGTTTCAGGCTTGCCCTGCACGGCAGGCCCCTGTGCTGCAGGATGCTGTCCGGTCCGCGGTTTGGCGGATTTCTTTTTCTTCGCGGACGCCTTCTTGTTGACCACGGATTTGCCCACTACGGCCTTGCCTGCAGCCGGCGTGCCCCCTGCACGTTCCGGGGCCGCCGACGGGGAGGGCTTGGGCGCAGGGGTCCGTCCGACGGCCGGAGCCTGCTGCGCAGCGGGCCCGGGAAGATCGGCTGCAGCATCCCGCACGGCGGCTGGAGCGCCGGGTTCGCGCAGTACGGGGACGGCTGCCGCCCGCTGCTCAGCTCCGGCGCTCCAGGCGGAGGCAGCCGGGGCGCGTCCGGGGCGGGCAGGGCTCAGGGCGGCACGGATCTCTTCCGCCGCAAAGCGCGTGGCATCCACGAACGCTGCCGCCGCTGCATCCTGGGGCGCAGACTCGGCGCGCCGTAGTGCAGAGCGCTTAATCAGCCGGTAAACCGCGGCGGCCACCACGAGGATCGCTACGCCGGTGCCGTACATCAGAGCCAGGGACAGTGCCAGGGAAGTCGTACCGCCGGAGAAGGACCCATACCCCGCCACGGCCAGAATCAGCCAGAGAATACTCACGGCGGTAATGACGGAACGGGCTTTGACGTAGAAGGGACGCTGCTGCACACCGGCAAGCTGCGGCGGCATGATTTCTGGCACTGACGGACCTCTCAAGAGCACAACAAGCAGGCTTGGAATAGAAAGTTGGCCGGAGCCGGCCTGCCCTTCAACTCTAGGTTTACCCGGGGCATCATTCGACCATTCCCGCGCCGTTTGGCTGATTCGTTACCCCGCGGCAATGAGAGATTGGTCACAGTCCCGTGCGGGCAGGTGATAAGGCTCCGGAAACGTCCAGGACGGGCTCGGTTCCAAGCAGCTGGGCAGCTGCCAGCTCGGCGATACCGGAGGACGTCTGGAACCCGTACCCACCCTGGCCGGCGAGCCAGAAAAAGCCGGGAACGGCGTCGTCGAACCCCACCACCGGCACCCCGTCCGCTGCCTGCGTCCGCAGCCCGGTCCACGCCCGCAGCGTACGGCCCAGTTCAAGGCTTGTCAGTGAATTGACCAGTCTCACGAGGTCAGCAACGTCCTGGGGACGGTGCCTGGCGTCTTCAGGCGGGCTGGGAACGGCTTCCGACGGCGAGACCAGGACACCTTCAAGGTCCGGCCGGTAATAGAAATTATCCAGCGCCCCCGCGACCATCGGTCCGTCCGCTGCGGGCGGGTTCCCTGCCTCCACGATCGCGGCCGTGCGCCGGTAGGGCTGGAGCCCACGCGGACGCGCACCGAACAGCCCTGCCACAGGGTCTGCCCAGGCACCGGCAGCGTTGACCACCACTTCAGCAGTCCACGTCCTGTCTCCCGCCGTGACAGTCCAGCTCCCGTTGGGCGTGCGTTCGGCAGAATCCACCCTGCAGCCGGTCACTATCCGTCCCCCGCCTGCTTCGATCCGGGCGCGGTGCCAGCTCATCAGGATGTCCGTATTGCAGGAGACGGAGGTGGTGTCCAGCCCGGCTGCCTCAAAGTTCCCGGCAGCCAGCTCCGGCGCCAGGCCCGCGGCCTCGGCCATGGTAATGGGGTGCATGTGCCCGCTGGCCCGGTCCCGGACGTCCTCCTCCCGGCCCACGAGCATAAAGGAACGCTGCACGAGGATCGGTTCCGGCAGGGCGGCCTCGAGTTCGCGGATCAGGGCCAGGGTCCGCACCGTGAGGTCCTGGACCGCCGGCGGTCCGTAACTGGGGATCAGCTGCCGCGCCGAGCGGGAAGAGGTGTGGTAGCCGAGTTCGTTTTCGGCCTCCAGGAGAACGACGCCGGTGTGCCCGGCCAGCTGGGATGCCAGGGACAACCCGGCAATCCCGCCGCCGATCACCAGGACCTCTGCTGCCGGCTCAGGGACGGGGTGGTTCGGGGAGGAAGGCATAGCCCATTCTGGCACGCACTGCGTGACGCGGGCCTCAGCGCCGTACGTTTTCCCGAGTGCGCCGCCGAACCCTCCGGCGGCCCTACAAACCTTCAACGCAAGGGATCAGGCGGGAAGGCTAGAGCCAGGAGAGGTCGTCGGTCAGGATCTCCATGAGCGTCTCCGATCCCACCAGGTAGAGGCCGGGGTGGCGCTGCGCGCCGGCCAGCAGGTTCGAGGCCATGCACAGCGCCCAGCCGCGTGCCCGCAGCCAGAGCGCCGGATCGGCGTCGTACCGGGTGCCCAGCGCCTCGCGGAAGGCGCGCCGCCCGGCCGGCTCGAACACCAGCCAGGCTGCCGCGAGGTCCGCTGCCGGGTCACCGGCGGTGAGGTCGCCGAAGTCGATGACGGCGCGAAGTGTCCCGTTTCCGGCAATCAGGTTGGCCGGGTGCAGGTCCCCGTGCAGCCACACCGGATCCGCGTTCCAGCCGGGCAGTTCCACTGCCTCCGCCCACAGTTCACCGATCCGTGCGGCGTGCGGCACCATTCCCGCATGCAGCCGTTCCTGCACGGCCGCATCCCGGGACGCCAGCGGTCCCCCAACGAACTCATTCCGGGGATAGTCCTCCGGCGCGGGCATGTGCAGGGCGAGGAGGAACTGAGCCAGGGGAACCGCTAAGGCCAGGTTCCGGCCCCGGGGCTGGACGGAGACGTCCAGGCCGTCGTACCAGGCGCTGATACTCCAGGGGTACGGGTACGGTTCCTGCGGCACGCCGCAGTAAAGGGGAACGGAGGTGGGTGTGGGCAGCCCGGCGGCGAGCTGCGGGAGCCACTGCTGTTCCTTGGCCATGAGGGCAGCGGCTTCATCCCGGCGCGGCAGCCGGACGGCGTAGCCGCTGCCAAGCCGGAAGACGTGGTTGACCCAGCCATCCCCAATCTCCGCCAGCGGTTGGTGCGCCAGCTGGGGCTGCTGGGTCTGCAGCAGGCCGCGCACCAGCTGAGCATCTACCCGGAGCTGGGACGTAGGCATGCGAGCACCCTACCTTGGCGGCAGGCACAGCGGCAGGGCGGTTAATGCCGAACGGCCCCGGATCCGGCGCATCGGGTCGATTGACCGTCAGCACCGGCCGGGGCCGGTACAGGTTTGGCGCAGTTAGGCGGAGACGCCCAGGCGTTCCAGGATCAGCTCACGCACGCGGCCGGCGTCGGCCTGTCCGCGGGTGGCCTTCATGACACCGCCCACAATCGCGCCGACGGCCTGGATCTTGCCGCCGCGGATCTTGTCCGCAACGTCCGGGGCTGCCGCGAGGGCGGCATCGATGGCTTCGAGCAGTGCGCCGTCGTCAGAAACCACGGCCAGGCCGCGCTTTTCAATGACTTCCTCCGGGGTGCCTTCGCCGGCAAGGACGCCGTCCAGGACCTGGCGGGCCAGCTTGTCGTTGATCTTGCCGGCCTGGACCAGGCGGTCCAGTTCCACGATCAGTTCCGGAGTGACGCCGGTATCCACCGGATCCACTTCGGCTTCCTTGGCGCGGCGGGCTACTTCACCCATCCACCATTTGCGGGCCACCTGGGCGGAGGCACCGGCGGCGATGGTTTCTTCGATGGCTTCCATGACGCCGGCGTTGACGACGTCGCGGAACTCGGCGTCGGAATAGCCCCAGTCTGTCTTGAGCCGCTTGCGGCGCTCGGCCGGCGGTTCGGGCAGGCGGGAGCGCAGCTCTTCGATCCACTCCGGCGTGGTGACCACGGGCAGCAGGTCCGGTTCCGGGAAGTACCGGTAGTCATCGGCGTCGGACTTGGGCCGGCCCGAGGTGGTGGAGCGGGTGTCCTCGTGCCAGTGCCGGGTTTCCTGGACAATCTTCTCGCCGCATTCGAGGACGGCGGCATGCCGCTGGATCTCGAAGCGGACGGCGCGTTCGACGGCGCGCAGCGAGTTCACGTTCTTGGTTTCCGAGCGGGTGCCGAACTTTTCCTGGCCGTGCGGGCGCAGGGACACGTTGGCGTCGCAGCGGACGTTGCCGCGTTCCATCCTTGCGTCCGAAACACCGAGGTTCTTCACGATTTCCCGGATGGCTGCGACGTACGCCTTGGCGAGTTCGGGTGCACGGGAACCGGCGCCCTGGATCGGCTTGGTGACGATTTCCACGAGCGGAACACCGGCACGGTTGTAGTCCACCAGGGAGAAATCGGCACCCTGGATGCGTCCTGCGGAGCCGCCCATGTGGGTGAGCTTTCCGGCGTCCTCTTCCATGTGCGCGCGTTCGATTTCAACGCGGAATACGGTGCCGTCTTCCAGCTCAACGTCCAGCCAGCCGTCGTACGCGATGGGGTCTTCGTACTGGGAGGTCTGGAAGTTCTTGGGGGTGTCCGGGTAGAAGTACTGCTTCCGGGCGAAGGTGCAGGATTCGGCGATCCTGCAGTTCAGCGCCAGGCCGATCAGGATCGAGTACTCCACAGCGGTCTTGTTCACCACCGGCAGCACGCCGGGCAGGCCAAGGTCCACGGGGGTGACGTTGGTGTTGGGCTCGTCGCCGAATACGTTCGGGGCGTCGGAGAACATCTTGGTCTTGGTGTTGAGCTCCACGTGGACCTCGAACCCCAGCACCGGGTCGTACTTCTCCATGGCCTCGTCGAAGGACAGGGTTTCATCCTGGGTATGGACGGACATTACTTCACTCCTCCGAGTACGGGGGCCGAGGCCAGCAGCGGGCCGCCCCACTTCTGCTCCAGCAGGCCTTCCAGTGCCGCGCCGGCACGGTAGAGGCGCACATCTTCACGCGCCGGGGCCAGGAACTGGATGCCCACCGGCAGTCCGTCGGCCAGGCCGCCGGGGATGGAAATGCCGGGGACGCCTGCCATGTTGGCCGGGATCGTGGCGACGTCGTTCAGGTACATGGCCAGCGGATCGTCCAGCTTCTCCCCCAGCTTGAACGCGGTGTTCGGTGAGGTCGGGGAGATCAGCACATCAGCCTGCGCGAACGCGGCGTTGAAGTCGCGCTGGATCAGCGTGCGGACCTTCTGCGCCGAACCGTAGTAGGCGTCGTAGTAGCCGGCGGAGAGGGCGTAGGTGCCCAGGATGATGCGGCGCTTCACCTCGTCGCCGAAACCGGCGGCGCGGGTGGCGCCCATGACGCGCTCAATGGTAAGCGGCGGATCGGAGGGCAGGCGGCGCATGCCGAAGCGGACGCCGTCGTACTTCGCCAGGTTGGAGGAGGCTTCCGAGGGCATGATCAGGTAGTACGCGCCCAGGGCGTACTTGAAGTTGGGGCAGGAAACCTCAACGATTTCCGCTCCCGCGTCCTTGAGCAGTTCCAGCGACTCATCGAAGCGGGCCTGCACGCCGGGCTGGTAGCCCTCGCCCTGCAGTTCCTTGATGACGCCGATGCGCATGCCCGCGACGCTGCCGTTGCGGGCGGCGTCGGCGAGGCTGCCCACCGGATCGGTCAGGGATGTGGAGTCGCGCGGGTCGTGTCCGCCGATGACTTCCTGCAGCAGCGCGGCGTCGAGCACGGTGCGGGAGACCGGGCCGATCTGGTCCAGCGAAGAAGCCATGGCGATGGCACCGTAGCGGGAAACGCCGCCGTACGTGGGCTTCACGCCCACGGAACCGGTGACGGACGCGGGCTGGCGGATGGAGCCGCCGGTGTCCGTGCCGAGGGCCAGCGGTGCTTCAAAGGCGGCAACGGCTGCTGCCGAGCCGCCGCCGGAGCCGCCGGGAATGCGGTCCAGGTCCCACGGGTTGCGGGTGGGGCCGTAGGCGGAGTGCTCCGTGGAGGAACCCATGGCGAATTCGTCCAGGTTGGTCTTGCCGAGCATCGGCATGCGTGCGGCGCGGATCCGGGAAATCACGGTGGCGTCGTACGGGCTCATCCAGCCTTCGAGCATCTTGGACCCGGCGGTGGTGGGCTGGCCCACGGTGACAATCAGGTCCTTGATAGCGATGGGGACGCCGGCCAGGGTATGCAGCTCTTCGCCGGCGGCGCGGGCCTTGTCCACACCGGCCGCGACTTCAAGCGCCTCGTCGGTGTTGACGTGCAGGAAGGCGTTGATGTCGCCGTCCACTTCGGCGATCCGGTCCAGGTGGGCCTGGGTGACCTCGACGGCGGAAACCTCGCGTGATGCAAGTTTCTCCGCCAGGACGGCGGCGGGAGAGGTAATCAGTTCACTCATGGAAGTCTTTACTCCTCATCCAGGATGGCAGGGACCTTGAAGCGGCCTTCGGCGTTGTCCGGAGCGCCGGACAGGGCCTGCTCATTGGTCAGCGTCTGCCCCACAACATCCTCGCGGAACACGTTCGCCAGCGGGATCGGGTGGGAGGTAGCCGGGATGTCATCACCGGCAACTTCGCTTACGGATTTGATCGAATCCACGATGACGTCAAGCTCGCCGGCCATTTTGTCCAGCTCGTCATCGGTCATCTCAATGTGGGCCAGCCGCGCCAGATGCGCCACAGCCTCACGATTGATCTCAGACATGAGTCTCCCATGCGTCTTATGCAGTATTTTCGGCCTTACGCCGGTATCCGTACCAGTCTACGGCGTTTAGGGCCCCGGTTCGGTGGCCGGGACATACAGGGCGCGGCTGTCTTCCGGACTGCCGGAGAGCAGCGGACGACGCCGGCGGGTGCGTGCCGCCGGGCCGTTAGAGTTCCAGCCGGAAGACCCACAGAACGTAGTCCTCGCCGGGAACCGTCCAGTCCCTCTCCGGCACGCGTTCAAAGCCCAGTGACAGGTACATGCGGTGCGCGCCGAGCATGCTGGTCATGCTGGTCAGGGACACCGCGTGGATTCCGTCCAGGCTGCGGGCGTGCTCCACGATCGCATTGGCCAGGGCACGGCCCACTCCCCCGCGCTGGACGGCCGGGTCCACGGCGAGCATGCGGAATTCAAGCTCGCCTTCGACGGCGATGTCCGTGTACGGCTGCCCCGCAAACGTGACGGCCGCGGAGCCTGCCACCACGCCGTCCTTTTCCGCTACCCACAGCTCGGCGTGCTGGTCACGGTGTTCAACGTTTTCGAGTTCCTGCACGTAGGGATTGTCAGCGTCAATGAACCCCGCCTTCAGGTACGCGTCGCGGGTGATCCGGCGGATGTCTTCATAGTCAGCCGGTGTTGCGCGCCGGACGGTGATGCTCATTGGTGTTACGAATCCTTACGTGGTGGTTGATTTCCACGCTCGATTCTAGCTCTGGGCCAGGGGGGATCCGCGACGGGCGTGACCGCGGGCACACTTGCCTGGAACCCGGCGGAGCCGGTCCGCCCGGCTGTCCTAGCGGCGGCGGGCTGCCGCCGCGCAGGTGACGCAGAACCGGGCTTCCGGCCGGATTTCCAGCCGCGCTTCGGGGATGGGTTCCCCGCATCGTTCGCAGACCCCGTAGGTGCCGTCGTCCAGCCTTACCCGGGCGTCCAGCAGTTCCACCAGCGAGGCCTCCAAAGCGGCCAGCATCGACACCTCGTTGGCGCGTTCCACCGAGACCGTGGTGCCTTCCGGATCGTGCTCATCATCCGCGGGGGTGTCCTTAGCGGCGGCAGTGACTTCCCGGATGTCCGCCAGGACGGTGTCGATTTTCGCTCGAACGCCATCGATGTGCTCATCGATAATGGCAGCGAAGCGGGCAGTATCCAGGTCTTTGGGCGTTTGCGGCTTCGGTTCCCGGACACGTGCGGGAACTGCGGGTGCCAGCTTTTGCGATGCCGTGGTGGCTTTACGTGGCATGGTGCGTCCTTCCGGTCCGTGGATCCAGCTCAGTTCCGATTGCTGAGGTTCCACCAATTATCCGCGCGGTGTCCCCGATTGCCTGCCCTCCGGGGCGCCGCTTTCCTCAGGGCTTAAACGCGGGCCCGCGAAGCATTACAGGTGTTGCCGGCGGGTTGCCTGGTGCCTGTGTGACGGGTTGGTGCCCGGAAACGTGTGACACCGTTTAGGCCGGCGGCACCCGCCGCGCGGTGGTGACGGCAGCGAGCCGCTCGGCGTCGTCCATTCTGCGGTCAGGCGAACCGGGACGGCTGACCGTCAGTCCGGCCTCCTCGGCGATGAGCGCGCCGGCTGCGAAGTCGTGTTCGTTCAGGCCGCGCTCCACATAGGCGTCCAGCGTTCCGTCAGCCACCATGCACAGGTCCAGGGCCGCGGAGCCGAGCCGGCGCAGGTCGGCAAAGCCGTCCATCAGGTTAGCGAGCCCGGCGTACTGTTCGGAGCGGACCTCCGGTTCGTAGGAGAAGCCGGTGCCCAGCCGCCTGCCCGTACGGTCGGGGTCCGGGCCGTGGAGTTGGCGCAGGCTGCCGTGCTCCGCCAGCCAGGCGCCGTGGCCCCTCGCGGCCCAGTAGACACGCACCAGCGCCGGGGCATGGACCGCGCCGGCCAGCCACTCGCCGTCGGCGTTTACCGCGGCCACCGAGGTGGCGTAGAAGGGAATGTTGCGGATGAAGTTGGTGGTCCCGTCCAGCGGGTCCACGGACCAGCGGATGCCGGAGGGTTCCTCCGGGACGCTGGCCTCGAGTTCCTCGCCGGTCACTGTGTCAAAGGGGCGCAGCCGGTTGAGCACGTCCCGGACGGCGTACTCGGCCTCGGTGTCATAGGCGGTGACCCAGTCGCCGGAGGATCCCTTGTTTTCGACGTACAGCCCCGCCTCCGAGCGTTTGGCCAGCACGGCGGCTCCGGCGGCAGCTGCCTGCCGGGCGACGTCGAGCAGTTCCAGCGGATCGGGGGCGGGTGCTTTGGTCATGGCGTGGTTTCCTCGTCCTCTGCGTTGCCTGCCGTGTCCGCCGGGTCCTTCTTCAGCGGTCCGTTCTCCAGCAGCTGGCGGAATCCGTCCTCGTCCAGCACTGGAACACCCAGCGACTCGGCCTTGTCCAGCTTGGTCCCGGCGTTCTCCCCCGCCACCAGGTAGTCGGTCTTCTTGGAGACCGATCCCGAGGCCTTGCCTCCGCGGGTGATGATCGCTTCCTTAGCTTCGTCCCGGCTGAAATTCGGCAGGGTGCCGGTGACTACGACGGTGAGGCCCTCCAGGGTGCGGGGCTGGGAGTCATCCCGTTCGTCGGCCATGCGGACGCCGGCGCGGGCCCAGGAATCGACGATTTCCACGTGCCAGTCTTCGGCGAACCATTCTTCCAGCGCTGCCGCGATGGTCGGGCCAACGCCGTCCACGTGGGCGAGCTGCTCTTCGCTGGCTGCGCGGATGTTCTCCATGGAACCGAACGCCGTGGCGAGGGCGCGTGCCGCCGTCGGGCCCACGTGCCGGATGGACAGTGCCACCAGGACCCGCCAGAGCGGCTGGGACTTGGCCTTTTCAAGCTCCTCGAAGAGCTTGCGGGTGTTGGCGGACGGCTCGGAGGGCTTCTTCGCGGTGCCCTTGGTGTAGAAGTAGGGAACCAGCTCGGTACCCACTACTACGCCCTTGGATCGCTTGGGCCGTTCGATCCGGACATCGGCCAGGTCTTCGACCGTCAGATCGAACAAACCGGCCTCGCTGGTCAGCGGCGGGGTCTCCGGTTCCGCCGGGGACGTCAGCGCGATCGCAGCTTCCCACCCCAGGGCCTCAATGTCGAAGGCGCCGCGGCCGGCCAGGTGGAACACGCGCTCGCGCAGCTGTGACGGGCAGGAACGGGCGTTGGGGCAGCGGATGTCCACGTCGCCCTCCTTCGCCGGCTTCAGCTCGGTGCCGCAGGAGGGGCAGTGCGTGGGCATCACGAAGTCGCGTTCGCTGCCGTCACGGAGTGCGGTCACGGGGCCGACGATTTCGGGGATGACGTCGCCGGCCTTCCGCAGCACCACGGTGTCACCGATCCTGACGCCTTTGGCCTTCACCACGTCCTGGTTGTGCAGCGTGGCCATCTCCACGGTGGACCCGGCTACCTTGACCGGCTCCATCAT
>JBELYP010000079.1:0-15064 GCA_040273995.1 Arthrobacter sp. | reverse complement strand
GTCTCGGTCTCGGTCTCGGTCTCGGTCTCGGTCTCGGTCTCGGTCTCGGTCTCGGTCTCGGTCTCGGTCTCGGTACGATGATCCAGCAACGCCAAGTAATCGACTAAAAGACCCTGAATCGTCGTACCGAAAGTCACGCTGTATCTGATAACCCACAGGGCACGTTTCACGTGAAACGATGCTTCAATTCCGGCTGTTTCCTAGATGGCCCTTACACTCCTCCGGTCCCTGGGGTTCGCCGCATCCGCCGCGACGACACTACGGACCCATTTCTCCGGCGAACTCCATCTGCATAACTAACCGAACAATACGTTCTCATTTGTCGTTCCTGCCGGCGATGCTAGTGGTACCTCGCTGCCACTAGCGCAACACGGTCCAGGGCAGCTCTGGGCCATGCCGGCGGCCATTGTGAGACCTGCGGGCTCGAGGTTTCTGCCAACAGTCGAACAGGACATCGCTCCGTATAACCGATCTACTTCGCTTCATAATGATTACACCCTCGATTACACCCTCCGCCCCCGACCTGCCGTCATGGCCTAACATCACCCGCTGACGTGCCAGCAAGGTGGTTCAAAGCCAGCGATCAGGATTTTTGTAACAAGGGATCGCGTGGTTCGCGATGCGATGAGCCCACGATAGGCGTTAGGAAGGGCATGGTTTCACGTCAAACGTTACCCTGGCTCCTCGCTGTGTTGGAGCTTCGGGTCCTTGAGACATTCTCTACTCCGCTTCAGGATGTCGTAGTAATCAGGACAAGCAGCTGACCACTGAATGGCTAACAGCCCAAGCACCCTGGAGCAGTATCGTGCGAAGTGCCTAGGGGTTCGTGGCGCGGTTCTACGGAAACGACCAGGGCAGGGTAGCAAAGATAGCTGTCCTTGTTTCACGTGAAACGGGCCATTTAATCTATCCCGGAGCGGACTCAGGCGCCTGGTCCGTGGGTCCACGAGTGCATTCTGCCGACCGTTCAAATGAGCAGCGAAATGGATTAGAAGCTTCCACACCTCTAGCACCAGGGCCAACCGCAGTAGATCGGTGTTCATGGGTTAATTGTGGCAATCCACGGTCGCCCCGTACGAGAGGCGCAACAACAACGAGCAGGGGCATGGAAACCTTCGTAACTAATCGGGGTATCGCAACTAAACGTAAAAACAACTCAATCCGGTAGATACTACTCTCATAGCCGCCTGGTAAAACCCGAACTATTTGGCAGTGACAGGGGCTTCTGGCTAACCTAGACCGCCTCCGCCTACGCATTGCCACTTGTACAGCCCATGGAATAGTGGCCGCGCGGCCGCCCTCTCCTCATCTGAAGGCGTCCGTCGGGTTTCACGTGAAACGGACGGACAAAACATAAACTCTTCGCCTAACGGCGCTGTTCTGACCGGCACGTCCAAGGCCCGCCTTCCGCGAGCTGGGCGAAGGGAAAGCTTCGTCACTACACCTTTCGGCGGCGCCAGAGGTTTGATCAGGTTCGCATACCATCCTCTGCCTCTTAGGGGTGGATGTGACCATATCGCGTTTCTACCGTCCCTAACGGTCGCTCATAGGCTTGCTGTCAGTCTTTCGCATTCAAACCCCCATGTTCGTGCACAGTCGCGCCGAAGGAGGTCCTGTCTCACGCAGTAGGAGGTCCTGTTTCACGTGAAACGAAGCGGCTTACTTACAGCGCCGGGCCCCTGTCCCATGCCCGGGAAATAGACGATAAACGGCTGAGATTATGAACCAGGCAGTCAACTTAAATGGAGGTATCCGTGCGTGTGCCATAGTGGAATGCGAATCTGCCGCACGTTGAGCCCGTATCTCCCAGATATAAGAATGGCTCCCGTTTCACGTGAAACAGGAGCCATTAGCGCTGCGGCTTTAGGTGGTAGCTTGTCCGTCCGCCGGATTCAGAACGGTCATGATGCGGTTGAGGTCATCGACGCTAGCGAATTCGATGCTGACCTTACCTTTCCGGGCGCCCAGCGTGATCTTGACGTTGGTGTCCAGGCGATCAGACAGGGAATTAGCAAGGTAGTCGAGCCGTTCGTGCCGTGCGCCGACCTTCGGCTTTGCTTCCTTGGATGGTCGGCGGATGCCGTCCGACAGCGCCACAACTTCCTCCGTTGCACGCACCGACATTCCCTCAGCAACAATCTTCTGCGCCAGCTTCTCCATTTCGGCCGGGTCGTTGAGACCGAGCAGCGCACGAGCATGACCCGCCGAGAGAACTCCAGCGGCCAGGCGACGCTGTACCAGCGGAGGCAACTTCATCAACCGAAGCGTGTTGGAGATCTGCGGCCTGGACCGGCCAATCCGTTCAGCAAGTTCCTCATGGGAGCACTCGAAGTCGTCCAGCAGCTGTTGGTAAGCAGCGGCCTCTTCCAGCGGATTGAGCTGGCTGCGGTGGAGGTTCTCCAGGAGGGCGTCCCGCAGTAGATCTACGTCCTGCGTGGACCGGATGATGGCTGGGACTGCGGACAGTCCAGCCTCCCGGCTTGCCCTCCACCGTCGCTCGCCCATTACGAGCTCGTACGGATGCTCGGCGTCTCCCTCACCCGATGGACGCACCACGATGGGCTGCAGGACGCCAATCTCACGAATGGAGTGCACCAGCTCGGACATGTCATCTTCATCGAAGACACTGCGCGGCTGCTTACGGTTCGGATGGATGGAATCGATAGGCAGTTCTGCGAAGCGTGCCCCAGGAACTTCCATTAGCGTTTCACGTGAAACATCATCTGTGGATTCTGTTCCAGCCGGAATCTCCTCTACTAGAGGAGTCGCCTCACCTTCCAGGACTGCCTCGGATTCAGAAAGCTCTGCAGCAGGGCTAGGAGCGCTGCTGTCGGCCTTAGGAGCAGCCTTCCGTGCTCGGGGCTTGGCGGGTACTTTCTCGGCCTTTACAGGAGCCTCACTGGGCGACTTATGTTCCTTCCCAGCGATAGGTTCGGAATGTTCTGCCTTGGGACCCGGCGCCTTAGCCCCGGCCTTATTCGTGCGTGTACTTGCTGCTGCCGGCTTTTTCTTCGCCGGTGCGGTCAATGCATCTTTGTTGATTCCCGCGCCACGGCGGGGTCCGGACGCGCGGCCTCCAGCCGTTTCATCACTGACAGACGTGAAGAACAAATCAACGGGCCGGCCTGCACGCGCAGGCTGTCCGCCCTCGGTAGCTTCAACAGACTCAGCGGAACTGGGAATCAGTGCGCCCAGACCACGGCCCAAACCACGACGCTTTTCGGTCATGGGTATGTCCTTCCCTTATGCACACAGCAAGCGGCATGGATTGATTATGAGAGTATTCTACGATTCGCCCTTGCGAACCGCCGGGATCCCGGAGGGAGTGTCTAGACGGAGCGCTGAGCGATTTCCGCTGCTGCTTCCAGGTACGAAAGTGCACCTGTGGATGAGGGATCGTACGTCATAACCGTCTGCTGGTAGCTCGGTGCCTCGGAGATGCGCACAGAGCGTGGAACCACTGCAGAAAGAACCTGCTGGGGGAAGTGTTCCCTTACTTCCGCTGCCACCTGAGCCGCCAGGTTGGTTCGGCCGTCATACATGGTGAGCAGGATGGTGGAAACTACCAGATCGGCATTAAGGTGCTTCTGGATCATCTCAATGTTCTTCAGCAGCTGGCTCAGACCTTCCAACGCGTAGTACTCGCACTGGATGGGAATGAGCACCTCGCGTGCCGCTACGAAGGCGTTGACTGTCAGCAAGCCCAGGCTGGGCGGGCAGTCGATGAAGATGTAGTCGAGGCGTTCGTCACCCGCCGCCTTCCGTTCTGCGGCATACACGTCAATTGCACGGCGCAGGCGCTGTTCCCGCGCGACGAGGGAAACCAACTCAATTTCTGCCCCGGCTAGGTGAATCGTGGCCGGCGCACAGATGAGGTTCTGGATATCGGGGCACTGTGCCACCACCTTGCCCAGAGGCAGGTCATCGATCAGGACGTCGTAAATGCTCTCGACGTCGGCCCGGTGGTCAATTCCCAGGGCTGTGGAGGCGTTACCCTGAGGGTCAATGTCGATCACCATTACGTTGAGCCCCGCGGTGGCCAGGGCTGCCGCGAGGTTCACAGTGGTGGTGGTCTTTCCGACGCCACCCTTCTGGTTACTTACCGTCATGATCCGGGTCTCCGCCGGTCGCGGCAGTACACGGCCCCGCAGCTTCTCACGCCGGCGGGTCTCGCTGGCGAGTTCGCGGGCCAGGGGTGTGCTCTCGTCCATCAGGTCCATAACGTCTACCGACTCCGACGGGAGGACCGCCTGGCCGGCTACACCACCTTCGCTGGTCTCGGGATCAGGCACATGGAATGCGCCGGCAGACTGTGTTGCAACAGCATGTCCTGTTTCACGTGAAACAGGCAAGTGGCTCGTTGCCTCCTCAACCGGATCCGGTTGAGACCGGGAAAACGTTGAAGAGAAGGCAGAGCCAAGGGCGGCGAAGGGGGGAATACGTTTTGCGGCAGAATCGCGCACACTCACCTGGACATGCTCACTTTCACAACATAAGGCATTACTGCCACTAGCCTATCGGCTGGCCCGCGAAATTCCGGGACCGGTCCGGGTGTGTGCACGGCGGTTATCCGCCGTCACCTGCTAAACCACAATGCGTACGACTGTGGTGTGTTCCTCGAGGACACTTTCTCCTGCCGTGACAACCGAAGTTTCCCTGCCTCCCAGCCGGCGGATCTGCTTGGCAGCCTTCTCGATTTCCTCCGCGGCACTCCTGCCCTTGATGGCAAGTACCTCACCGGATCCACCGAGCAGCGGAATAGTCAGTCCCACCAGGCCGGACAGTGCGGAAACCGCCCGGGCCGTAACCACATCTACGCTGACCTTCCCAACCACCTGCTCAGCCCTGGCCCGGATCACAGTTACGTTCTCCAGCCCAAGATCCTCAATGACCTCATTGAGCCACGTTACGCGGCGCTCCAGCGGTTCAATCAGGGTCATGCTCAGGTCCGGGCGCGCAATTGCCAGGCAGAGGCCCGGCAGACCCGCACCCGAACCGACGTCCGCCACCTTGCTGGATTCGGGGATAAGGTCTGCAACAACAGCGCAGTTGAGCACATGGCGGCTCCAGAGCCGGGGAACTTCGCGCGGGCCCAAAAGCCCGCGCTCTATCCCGGATGTCGCCAGGTGCTCAACGTAGCGCTCCGCCAGCGGAAGGCGGGCGCCGAAAACCTGAACCGCCGCCGTGTGCTCAGCCGGCGTAATCTCAACCACGTAAAAACTGTCCTTGTCTTGAAAAGAGATCCCGAACCCGGCCGTATTAGGCGTCGGGGAGGGAAACCACGATGTGCCGGCCTGGGCCTTCACCTTCGGACTCGCTGACGAGCCCAAGCTCCGCGACGGCGTCGTGCACAATCTTGCGTTCGTAGGCGCTCATGGGAGCCAACGCGACGTCCTTGCCGGAGGTCTTGGCGCGGGAAACCGCGTCTTCAGCGATCCGGTGAAGCTCCTCGCTGCGCTTCTTGCGGTATCCGGAGATGTCCAGCACCAGACGTGAACGGGAGTCCGTCGCGGTCAGTACGGAGAGCCGGGTGAGCTCCTGAAGCGCCTCCAGCACCTCGCCGTCGTGCCCCACCAGAGCCTGCAGCCCGGAGTCGTCTCCCTCTTCGGAAACCACCGAAATGTAGGTACGGCCGCTTCGTACCTCTATATCGATATCACCGTCGATATCGGCAATGTCGAGCAGTTCCTCAAGGTAGTCCGCAGCGACGTCGCCTTCTTCTTCCAGACGGCTTACAGCGCCGTTCCCGGCAGGTTCAGACAGTTCTTCAGCGGTCTCATCGACGTGCTCAGTGCTCATCTTTTCTTCCTGTTCTTGCGCTGGGGCTGCTGGCGCTGGCCTTTGGCGGGGACGGGTACTTCTTCAGCCGGTTCGGCCTTCTTTTCGCCCAGCAGGGGAACCATGGGCAGGCCCTTGGCTGCGCGGCGTTCGGCCAGTGCCTTGGCTGCGGGGGAACCGGGGGTAGGCATACGGCGGATCACGAAGAACTGCTGTGCCATCGTCCACAGGTTAGTGGTGGTCCAGTAGATCAGGACGCCGATGGGGAAGTTGATACCGCCGACGCCGAATACCAGCGGCAGTACGTAGAGCATCATCTTCTGCTGGCGCATGAACGGGCTCTGCAGCGCTTCTTCAGACATGTTCTTGGACATGATCTGCTTCTGCGTGATGAACTGCGACGCCGTCATGGCAACGATCATGATGATCGAGAGCACGATCACGGAGGTGTGGCCCTCAGTGCCGAAGCCGTGGAGCAGCGAGGAGGAGAGCGGTGCGCCCAGGATGGTCGCTTCGTCGAACTGTACGACGGCGTCGTGGCTCAGTGCGCCGATTCCCTCGCCACCGGAGCTGGCATTGGAAACCCCGTTGAGCACCTGGAAGAGGGCGAAGAAGAACGGCATCTGGATCAGCATGGGCAGGCAGGCCGCAAAGGGATTGGTGCCGTGCTTCTTGTACAGCGCCATCTGTTCCTGCGTCATCGCCTGGCGCGAGAGCTGGTCGGTCTTGCCCTTGTACTTCTGCTGCAGCTTGCGCAGGTCAGGCTGCAGGGACTGCATCCCCCGCTGTGCCTTGATCTGCTTGACGAAGACCGGAATCAGGGCGGCCCGGATGACGATAACCAGACCAATGATGGAAAGGGTCCAGGTCCAGCCGGAGGCGGCGTCCATCCCGAGGAAGACAAATCCCTCGTGGAAGATCCACATGATCCATGACACCACCCACTTGAATGGAAACATGATCGTGTCGAAGAAACCCATTTACACTCCTCAAGCCGCCGAGCGGCTGTCTTCGTCTGCCGGAATCACGGGATGATTCAGCACAATAATCTTGGGGACTGACTCCTGGGGCCAGGTCCGGCGGCCTTCGGGCACATGGTCCACTCCGCCGTCGTTCCACGGGTGGCACCGCACCAGCCTCCGCGCTGCCAGCCATGTGCCCTTGACTGCGCCGTGCACAGTTATGGCTTCGAGGGCATATGCCGAGCAGGAGGGAAAGAAACGGCACACCGGACCGTAGAGCGGGGAGACTACCTTGCGGTAGGCGATGAGGAAACCGATCAGAAGGTTTCGGGGCAGGTGCCAGAAGAACAGAAGCACGCGGTGAAAAAAGGCAGCACTCACGGAGGCCTTCGCCGGAGCACCGGTGCGGCCCATGGTCTGCCCCTCCCTCATCTGTGTGGATCTTGCCGGGAAAGCTTGTTCAAACATGCAGAGAGGGCACCCGCGTAGTCGGCGCGTAGCTGCGCCCATGACGCCGATGCCGCCGGCGGCAGCGCTCTAACGACTATGTCCAGCCCGGTGGGGTGATCCGCCAGGCTCTGCGCTGCTGCTTCTCTCAGTCTTCTCTTAACGAGGTTGCGTGTCACGGCGTTCCCAACAGCCTTCGACACAATGAACCCGACGCGCGTAGGCGCTGCCGGGTTTGGCACTGCATATAAGACTACGTTCCGGCGCCCGCTTCGGGCACCGGAACGTACGGTATGGGAAAAATCCGCCGACGACCGTACCCGGTTCCTCGCGGCCAGCATTCAGGACGCCAAGGAGAGGTGACTGAGCTGCTTATGCAGCATCGGCAAACCTAAGGCTGTTTATGCCGACAGTTCGGTACGGCCCTTGGCGCGGCGTGCGGAAAGAATGGCACGGCCGGCGCGGGTACGCATGCGAAGGCGGAAGCCGTGCTTCTTGGCACGACGGCGGTTATTCGGCTGAAAAGTCCGCTTGCTCACGGTGGTTACTCCAAGACGATCTGCGCTGGCGCCTGCGGCATCAAGGGGGAAGCACAAGCGGCGCTATTTCATGTGACGCTCTGCACTCAACCCGGACCTGGACCCTGATTCCCAGAACCCTGATGGGCATGAATGAGTGCAAATAGCAGACACAAAGGACTACTCAACGTTAGGTGAGAGCCTCTTGCCAGTCAAACCGGGCATTCACGCCCTGTGGGGCCCTGACCATCAACACCTGTGGACAAGTGGGTGGCGGTGCTCCAATACATGGCATTGTGAGTGACGTCCCAAGTAGCGCCGGGCCGCAGGAATCCAGCTACCGGCACGGGAAATCTTGATCTAGGCTTGGCGCGGGGCGTTTTATCCACTGCTGTGCATAACTCTGTGGATGAGCCCTCCGGAATCCAGGCCTGGATCCGGTTTCTTAGACCGCCCCCGGTGGGCGTCACGAGAGGTTTTTGTGGGTACGGACGAAATCAACGATGTCGGCAGCTCCTGGCGCAAGGTCATCCGAACGCTGGAGACCGATGACAGGGTGTCGCCCCGGCAACGCGGATTTGTGGTCCTGGCCCAGGCCCAGGGCCTGATTGGCACCACCCTGCTGGTGGCCGTTCCCAACGAGCTGACCCGCGAAGTCCTCCAGACCCAGCTGAAGAACATCCTCGACGAGGTCCTGAAGACGGTCTTCCAGGCTGATATCCAGTGTGCGTTCGTGATCGATGCCGATCTGACGCCCGTTGTGCAGGCTGAACCCGAGCCTGAACCGGAAGAGAACACTCCTTCGCCGGTCCCCTCGGGAGAGAGCGCCCCGTCTCCCACGCCGCCGAGCACTTCCCAGGAATTCGGCCGGCTGAATCCCAAGTATGTCTTTGAGACATTCGTCATTGGTTCTTCCAACCGGTTTGCTCACGCAGCAGCCGTTGCAGTGGCGGAAGCGCCGGCCAAGGCATACAACCCGCTGTTCATCTACGGCGACTCCGGTCTCGGCAAGACGCACCTGCTCCATGCCATCGGGCACTACGCCCGCCACCTCTATACGGGTATCCGCGTCCGGTACGTGAACTCCGAGGAATTCACCAACGACTTCATCAACTCCATCCGGTACGACGAGGGCGCCAGCTTCAAGCAGCTCTACCGGAACGTGGACATCCTGCTTATCGATGACATCCAGTTCCTGGCCAACAAGGATGCAACGCAGGAAGAGTTCTTCCACACCTTCAACGCACTGCACAACCACAACAAGCAGGTGGTCATCACCTCCGACCTGCCGCCCAAGCAGCTGTCCGGCTTTGAGGAACGCATGCGGTCCCGCTTCGAGTGGGGCCTGCTGACGGATGTCCAGCCGCCGGAGCTCGAAACCCGCATTGCGATTCTCCGCAAGAAGGCCATCGGGGATTCGCTGAGTGCGCCGGACGACGTCCTCGAATACATCGCCTCCAAGATCTCCACGAACATCCGTGAACTGGAGGGCGCCCTGATCCGGGTGACGGCCTTTGCCAGCCTCAACCGGCAGCAGGTTGATGTGGGACTTGCCGAGATCGTGCTCAAGGACCTGATTACCGACGACGGCGCCCAGGAGATCACGGCGGCTTCGATCCTGGGGCAGACTGCGGCTTACTTCCAGATCAGTCTCGAAGAGCTCTGCAGCAAGTCCCGAACCCGCACCCTGGTGACCGCACGGCAGATTGCCATGTACCTCTGCCGTGAGCTGACTGATATGTCCCTTCCCAAGATCGGTCAGGAGCTGGGAGGACGCGACCACACCACCGTCATCCACGCGGACCGGAAGATCCGTGAGCTTATGGCCGAACGCCGGGCCATCTACAACCAGGTCACGGAACTGACCAACCGGATCAAGCAGCAGCAGCGCGAAGCATAGGAAATCCGCGCCAGTGCTGGGATGCAGGAGCCCCGAAGGGGCTCGAAATTAACAGATGTGGACAAGGGTGTGGATAACTCGGTGGACAACCCGGAACTCTGCACACTTCCCTGTGGATACACAGAACACCAAAAAAGTTCCCAACACCCGGCGTCAGCGCGTAGGCTAACGATCCACAAGTTATCAACAGGCTTAAAGCGCAGATCCGGGCCGGTGAGGCGAGTTGTCCACAGTATCCACAGCAGTTATTAACACTACGAATCTTAAGAATTTGGGTTCCACCAAATAACATCTGACCTTCCGGGCCAAACATCCGACGTTCCAGAACATCCATCCTCCGGGCAGTCCGGGGTGTGCGATGGGTCCGTTGGGCACCTGCACAACTCCACAGCGCGTAGGGTCCGTGCAGGGAAAACACTGCTGGCGGTAAGCTGGCACAGAGTAGTGTTGTGATTTCCAGGCGGACAGCCCGGCGGCTCCGCCGCACGCTTTGCTCCCTCATGTGTTCATGAAAATTCAGTAGTACTGATAAGTACGTTGTGAAAGGCGGCACCCTGCAGTGAAGTTCAGAGTTGAGCGGGATGTCCTGGCTGAGGCGGTTACGTGGACAGCACGGTCCCTCTCCCCCCGCCCGCCGGTTCCCGTGCTTTCCGGCCTGCTGATCAAGGCCGAGTCAGGCTCACTGAGCATCGCCAGCTTCGACTACGAGATTTCCGCTCGGCTGCAGATTCCTGCAGACATCACCGAGGAGGGAACCATCCTGGTTTCCGGCCGGCTCCTGGCTGAGATCTGCCGAAGCCTGCCCTCCGCTCCGGTGGACGTCGAGACTGACGGCACGAAGGTCACTCTGACCTGCCGCAACAGCCGGTTCAACCTCGCCACGATGCCTGTTTCTGAGTATCCCGAGCTCCCTGCACTGCCGGACGTCAGCGGCGTAGTAGACGGTGACGCTTTCGCGCAGGCAGTTTCGCAGGTAATCATCGCCGCCAGCAGGGACGACACCCTTCCCATCCTGACGGGTGTCCGGATGGAGATCGAAGACGACCTCATCACCTTCCTCGCCACCGACCGTTATCGGCTTGCCCTGCGTGAACTGCCGTGGAAGCCCGCTGCGCCGGGAATCTCCACCTCGGCCCTGGTCAAGGCCAAGACCCTGAACGAAGTCGCAAAAACGCTTGGCGGCGGCGGGGACCTCAACATTGCCCTGTCCCCGGACAGCGAACTGATTGGGTTTGAAAGCGGTGGCCGCCGCACCACCTCCCTGCTCGTAGACGGTGACTACCCGAAGATCCGCTCGCTCTTCCCCGAGAACACACCAATCCATGCCACAGTGGAGACCCACGCGCTGGTCGAAGCTGTCCGCCGTGTATCCCTCGTTGCCGAACGCAACACTCCCGTGCGCCTTGCCTTCACTGACGGACAGGTGACCCTGGACGCCGGCACCGGTGAAGATGCGCAGGCATCGGAAGCGCTGGAAGCCTCCCTCGTCGGCGATGACATTACCGTTGCGTTCAATCCGCACTACCTGAGTGAGGGCCTGGGTGCTTTCCCAAGCAAGTACGTGCGGTTCTCCTTCACCACGCCGCCGAAGCCTGCCGTGATTTCCGCCCAGGAGGAACTCACCGGGGAGGACCAGGAAGATTACCGGTACCTGCTGATGCCGGTCCGGCTGCCTAACCAGTAAGGCTTTCAGCCGCATTTCGAGAGCCTTTTCAGTCCGCACCGCCGGACCTGAGCAGGAAGGAACCGAAATGCACATTGGCCTGATTGGACTGGGAAAGATGGGCCGGCCCATGCGGGACCGGCTGCGTTCCAGGGGGATCCAGGTTTCCGGCTTTGACCGGGACCCGGTACTCGCAGATGCCGGATCACTGACTGACCTGGCAGCCTTGCTTCCTGTTCCCCGGATTGTGTGGGTGATGGTTCCCAGCGGCGACGCGACTTCAGCGGTCATTGCGGATCTTGGCGAGGTCCTCAGCGAGGGGGATCTGGTCATTGAGGGCGGCAATTCCCGCTACACCGAGGACCGCAGGAATGCGGAGAGGCTGGCAGCCAAAGGCATCCGCTATCTGGACTGCGGTGTTTCCGGCGGAGTCTGGGGCAGGGAGAACGGATACGGGCTGATGGTGGGCGGCGCACCGGCAGACATCACCGAGGCGATGCCGGTCTTCGACGCCCTCCGCCCCGACGGAGAACGTGCAAACGGGTTTGTGCACGCGGGCGACGTCGGAGCCGGACACTACGCGAAAATGGTGCACAACGGCATCGAATACGGACTCATGCAGGCCTATGCCGAAGGCTACGAACTGCTTGAATCACAGGAAATTATCGATGACGTAGCGGGTATCCTCCGGGCCTGGCAAAGCGGCACCGTCATCCGTTCCTGGCTGCTGGAACTGGCTGTCCGGGCAGTTGAGCAAGACCCGGGACTCGCTCGGATTGCCGGCTTCGTTCAGGACTCGGGTGAGGGACGCTGGAGCGTCGAGGAAGCGCTGGCCGCCGAAGTGCCGGCGCCGGTCATCTCAGCCGCAGTATTTGCCCGGTTCACCTCCCGGCAGGAGGAATCCCCGGCCATGAAGCTGGTGGCAGCACTCCGCGGCCAGTTCGGCGGACACGCAGTGAAACCGGCAGATGGCGCGGATACCGGGGCCTGCGCTGTGCGTCCGCAATCAGCGGCAGAACAGGCAATAGGCGATGCCTGGGCCCCGGAGTGACCGGCGGTAGGCTGGATGGCAGGGCTGCCTTGGGCGACCCGGCCGCAAAAATGGATCGCAAGGACAGGAAGGCAGGCACAGGTGGAGCAGCGTGTACGTTGATTACCTTTCCCTGACCGGATTTCGCAGCTACAAGCAGCTGGACCTCAGCCTGAACCCGGGTGTCAGCGTCTTTGTGGGCCCCAACGGGACAGGCAAGACGAACATCGTCGAATCGATTGGCTACCTCGCCTCGCTTTCGTCGCACCGCGTGAGTTCGGACGCGCCGCTTGTTTCCTTCGACGCCGAACAGGCGCTGGTACGCGCCCGGATAGTCCGTGCCTCCCAGGCCACGGCCCTGGAAGTGGAGATCAACCCCGGCCGTGCAAACCGTGCCCGGATCAACCGGGCCAATCCGGTCCGGGCCCGTGACATCCTGGGGATCTGCCGCACTGTTCTTTTCGCCCCGGAAGACCTTGCCCTTGTGAAGGGGGATCCCTCTGCACGCCGGCGCTTCCTGGACGACCTCATTGTTTCCCTGGTTCCCCGGCACGCAGCGACCCGCGCCGACTACGAACGGGTCCTCAAACAGCGCAACGCGCTGCTGAAATCGGCACGCATCAGCGGCCGGTTCACCTCCGCCCATGAAGCAACCCTGGAGGTCTGGGACCACCACATGGCCGAAGCCGGCGCTCAGCTGGTGGCCGCGCGCCTGCAGGCGCTGGACCGGCTGAGCCCGCATCTGCAGGGCGCGTACCGGGATCTTACGGACGGTTCCAAGCAGGCCCGCGGACTGTACCGTTCCACGCTGCTCGGGGAAGTGGATGACGACGGCGCCTCCCCCGGCGGTGCCGATCCCGCCGAACTGCTGGGGCTAACACAAGAGGAACTGCGGGAGCGGTTCCTGCAGGCATTCGCAGCCAATCGGAAGCGGGAAATTGACCGCGGCATCTCGCTGGTGGGACCGCACCGGGACGACGTGGAACTCTCGCTGGGCCAGGCCCCTGCAAAGGGTTATGCCTCCCACGGGGAGACCTGGTCCCTTGCGCTTTCCATGCGGTTGGCCTCCTACTATCTGCTTCGCGAGGACGATCCAGCTCCGGGATCAGACCCCATCCTGATCCTGGACGACGTTTTTGCGGAGCTCGATGCGGGACGCCGGGGGCGGCTGGCCGCCATTGTTGCAGGAGCAGAACAGGTGCTGGTTACGGCAGCCGTTGCCGAAGACATCCCCGAGGCGCTGGCCGGGGAGCAGATCCCTGTCATCCCAGGAGGAATCCGTGCAGCCGCCGGCTGATCTCCCCGACCCGAACGGGCCGGAAACCGGCGACCTTCCGGACGCAGCGCGGGAACAGCTGAACCGGATGCGCCAGGCTGCTCAGGCACGCGGCAATCAGCGGGTGCCGGTCAGCCGCCGCAAACAGCCGCGGAAAAACACCCCCTTCATCCCGGGGGAGTACACCGGACGGGATCCGCAGGGACTGGGCAAGGTTTTCAGCCGGTTCGTCAATGAGCGGGGCTGGAATTCACCGGTGGCGGTGGGCTCGGTGATATCCCGCTGGGAGGAACTGGTGGGTCCGGATGTCAGTGCGCACTGCAAGCCTGAGTCTTTTTCCGACACCACCGTTCAGGTCCGCTGTGATTCCACTGCCTGGGCCACCCAGCTGCGGCTGCTGCGTTCGGCACTCATTGAACGCTTTGACGCTGAGCTAGGTCCCGGCGTCGTTACCCGGATCGAAGTAATCGGTCCGGCGGCACCGAACTGGCGCAAGGGACTTCGCAGCGTCAAGGGAAGAGGGCCGCGGGACACCTACGGCTAGTTGCCGGTGGTGCAGATGCGAAAAAAGTTGTTGATAAAACGCATTGTTTGTGCTCGCGTTCACACGCCCTGCGTGCGGGTTTGCGGGCTGTAAACCCCACAGGAGGTATCCGGAGCCGTAGAGCAGCTCGAAAATCGCTCCAAACCCTCTTTAGTGGCCTCTGGAGGGGTGTTTTGGCCAGCAAAGGTCCCCTTAGCACGGTAGAATTGCTAATAGAGGTGCTCTGTCCGCAGCTGGACGGGGTGCCAAATTCTGACCGACACAAGAGGAGTCGACAGCACCTGTGGCTAACGACAAAGAGCGTGACACTGAGCGGAACAACGAACTCGGCGAAGAGCTGAGCAACACGGAGTCCGTCCCCCAGGAAGACACCGAGGCCCTGGCACCGCACGAATACGGCGCCAACGAGATCACCGTCCTTGAAGGCCTGGAAGCAGTGCGCAAGCGCCCGGGTATGTACATCGGTTCCACCGGTCCCCGCGGCCTGCACCACCTCGTTTATGAAGTGGTGGACAACTCGGTGGATGAGGCCCTGGCCGGGTACTGCGACCGGATCGACGTGACTCTCCAGGCCGACGGCGGTGTCCGCGTCTCGGACAACGGCCGCGGCATCCCCGTGGATATGCACCCGACGGAGAACATGCCCACCGTCCAGGTTGTCATGACCATCCTGCACGCCGGCGGAAAGTTCGGCGGCGGCGGCTACGCCGTTTCCGGCGGCCTGCACGGCGTCGGCATTTCAGTGGTGAACGCCCTCTCGGCCCGCGTTGAAACCGAGGTTAAGCGCCAGGGCTTCGTCTGGCACCAGTCCTTCGAGAACGGCGGCCACCCGGTGGGCAGCCTCCGCAAGGGCGAGGAAACGGACGAAACCGGCACCACCCAGACGTTCTACCCGGATCCCGAGATCTTCGAGACCACCGAGTTCGACTTCGAGACGCTGCGTGCC
>JBELYP010000078.1:0-15078 GCA_040273995.1 Arthrobacter sp. | reverse complement strand
GGATCCCCGCGCCGTGGTGGCGGACATCATGGAGCTGAACAACCTCAGCGACGACGTGGTACCCGCCGGTGTGCAGCTCTACATCCCGGTAGCACAGTAGCTGGACCATCCCGGCGCAACATCCCGGCGCAAACGGTCCGTCACCTTTACGGCCGATTCTGCGCCCCGGCAGCCAGCGCCTTAAGCTGTACGGGTGAACGAACAGCTGGAAAAACTCAACCGCCTTCCCCTGCGAGATGACCTCAGGGGCCAGACCCCGTACGGGGCGCCGCAGCTGGAAGTACCCATCCTGCTGAACGTCAACGAAAACACCCATGGACTCCCGCAGGAAGTCGCCGAGGCCATTACCGCGTCCGTGCGGGAAGCCGTCACCGGGCTCAACCGCTACCCGGACCGTGAATTCACCGAACTGCGCGAACGGCTGGCTGCCTACCTTGGCCACGGACTCACTGCGGACAACATCTGGGCCGGCAACGGATCCAACGAAGTCCTGCAGCACATTTTCCAGGCCTTCGGCGGCCCGGGACGCACCGCCATGAGCTTCCCGCCCACCTACTCCATGTATCCGCTGCTCGCGAACGGTACCGGCACCGAGTACATCACCGGCACCCGCGCTGCGGACTTCACACTCAGCGCTGCATCAGCTGCAGAGCAGGTGCGCGCCGCTCAGCCGAACATCGTGCTCCTGTGCACCCCGAACAACCCCACCGGCACAGCCCTTGGCCTGGACGTGGTGGAAGCCGTCTACGAAGCAGGGGAGGCAAGCAACGCCGTCGTGATCGTGGACGAGGCGTACGCCGAGTTCTTCCACACCGGCACCCCCAGCGCCCTGTCCCTGCTCCCCGGCCGGGAACGGCTGATCGTCTCGCGGACCATGAGCAAGGCCTTTGCCCTGGCCGGTGCCCGCCTCGGTTACATGGCCGCAGCGCCGGAGGTCACCGACGCGCTCCGCCTGGTCCGCCTGCCGTACCACCTCTCAGCCGTCACCCAGGCCACGGCCAACGCCGCACTGGCCCACGCGGATGCGCTGCTGGCCAACGTCGAAGACATTAAGGGCCAGCGGGACCGCATCGTGTCGGAGCTGACCGAAATGGGCCTGCAGCCGGCGGCATCGGACGCTAACTTCGTACTCTTCGGCGGGCTGGAGAACCCCCGGAAGACCTGGCAGGGCCTGCTGGATGCCGGTGTGCTGATCCGCGATGTGGGCATCCCCGGGCATCTGCGCGTCACCGCAGGAACGGAGGAGGAGACCACGGCCTTCCTCACCCGCCTGCGCGAACTGCTCTCCGCCTAACCCGGGCAGGCACCCCGCGGTGCGCAAACACTAGACTGGTTACCAGAGCCCACTTCTTCCAAAGGAATCCTTCATGACCGTGGAAACCGCCACCGGCCGCACGGCCCGCCTCGAGCGGACCACCAGCGAATCATCCGTCCTCGTGGAGCTGGACCTGGACGGCACCGGCCGTTCGGACATCAGCACTTCCGTGCCGTTCTACGACCACATGCTCACCGCGCTGGCCAAGCACTCGCTGATCGACCTCACTGTCAAAGCCACCGGTGACACCCACATCGACGTCCACCACACCGTGGAAGACGTTGCCATCAGCATCGGCGAGGCGCTGAAGACCGCACTGGGGTCCAAGGCCGGCATCCGCCGCTTCGGCGAAGCCACGGTGCCGCTGGATGAAGCGCTGGCCAACGCCGTCGTGGACATTTCCGGCCGCCCGTACCTGGTGCACTCCGGGGAACCCGCAGGGCAGGAATACCACCTGATCGGCGGACACTTCACCGGGTCCTTGACCCGGCACGTCTTCGAAGCCATCACCCTGCACGCCCAGATCTGCCTGCACATGACCGTGCTGGGCGGCCGGGATCCGCACCACATCGTCGAGGCGCAGTTCAAGGCCTTCGCCCGCGCCCTCCGCGCCGCCGTGGAACCGGATCCCCGCGTAGAGGGTATCCCCTCCACCAAGGGCGCGCTGTGAGCCGCAGCGTCACGGTCCTGGATTACGGATCGGGAAACATCCATTCCGCCGTCCGCGCCCTGGAGCGGGTCGGTGCGAACGTCACCCTGAGCTCGAAGTCCTCCGACGTCCTGGAAGCCGACGGCCTGGTAGTCCCCGGCGTCGGAGCATTCGCTGCCGTGATGCAGGGACTGAAGGACGTTGACGCGCTGCGGATGATCGGCCGGCGCGTTGCCGGCGGCCGCCCCGTGCTGGGCATCTGCGTGGGTCTGCAGGTCCTCTTCGAAGAAGGCGTGGAGCATGGAGTCCGCACCCAGGGCATGGGTGAATGGCCCGGCGTCGTGGAACGCCTGGCTGCTGATGTGGTGCCGCACATGGGCTGGAACACGGTGGAAGCGCCCGAAGGTTCGCGGCTCTTCGCCGGGATTGAGGACGAGCGGTTCTACTTCGTACATAGCTACGGCGTGCAGAAATGGGACTTCGACGTGACCCAGCCGGCCATGCAGCCGCCCCTGGTGACCTGGGCCAACCACGGGGGCCCGTTTGTCGCCGCCGTGGAAAACGGTCCGCTCAGCGCCACCCAGTTCCACCCGGAGAAGTCCGGGGACGCCGGAGCAGCCCTGCTCGAAAACTGGCTGAAGGGGCTGGGCTAAGCCGTGTGGAGCGTTGTCCTCATGGGCCTGGCCGGCCTGCTGATCGGCGGAGCCATTTCCTTCCGGCGGCAGGGCATGCCGCGTTTGATCTCCATCAGTTTCTGGATCCTGGCGGGCATGTCCCTGCTCGGCGCCTACGTCCTTACCCTCGGCCTCTAACCCGGCACCATCACTGAAAGCAGGACCATGTCCCTCACCGAAACACCCATCCTCGAACTGCTCCCCGCCGTCGACGTGGCAGACGGCCAGGCCGTCCGCCTGGTCCAGGGCGAAGCAGGCTCCGAGACGAGCTACGGCGACCCGCTGGACGCTGCCATGGCCTGGCAGAACGACGGCGCTGAGTGGGTGCACCTGGTGGACCTGGACGCAGCCTTCGGCCGGGGAAGCAACCTCCCGCTGCTCAAGCGCGTGGTGGAAGAGCTCTCGATCAAGGTGGAGCTCTCCGGCGGCATCCGCGATGACGCCTCGCTGGAGAAGGCCCTTGAACTCGGTGCCCGCCGCGTCAACCTCGGCACCGCCGCACTCGAAAACCCGGAATGGACCGCCAGCGCCATCGCCCGTTACGGCGACGCGATCGCCGTCGGCCTGGATGTTCGCGGCACCACGCTTGCTGCCCGCGGCTGGACCAAGGAAGGCGGAGACCTCTGGGAGGTTCTTGCCCGCCTGGAAGACGCCGGCTGCCCGCGCTACGTCGTCACCGACGTCACCAAGGACGGAACCCTCCGCGGCCCCAACGTGGAGCTGCTGCGCGATGTCCTGTCACGGACCGACCGGCCCGTTGTAGCCTCCGGCGGCATCTCGGGCCTGGATGACCTGTCCGCACTGCGCGAGCTCGTTCCGCTGGGGCTGGAAGGAACCATCGTGGGCAAGGCGCTGTACGCCGGCGCGTTCACGCTGCCCCAGGCCTTCGACGTCGCCGGCCACCCGGAGCGCTAACGCCCGTGGCCAAGCGCGAACTTCCGGGGCACATTGCCGCAGCCCTGGCAGCGGCCGGCGGCCCGACCGACTCCGCAGGCGTGCCCTGGGAGGGGCGCAGCCTGGCCGGGGACGGCAACCCGCTCCACCAGTTCGACAAGGACGACGGCCGGCCCGACGCCGGATACACGAGGGCCATTGAAGCCCTCGTGGCCGGTACCGGCACGGAAGCAGGGGTGGTCGGGTCCCTGGCGACGGCGCGTGTGTACGTTGCGATTGTCGCGACGCTCGGCGAGGAAGCGGAGTCGGAGCACGGGCTCACCGCTGACAAGGAAGCCGATCTTGCGCTGGTGACCCTCACGGCACCGGACGGCCGTAAGGCGCTGCCCGTCTTTTCCTCCGTTGAAGCCCTCTCGCACTGGCACCCCGAGGCCCGCCCCGTGGCTGTCTATGCACCGCGGGCAGCGCTGTCCGCGGTCTCCGAGGAGGCACAGCTGCTGGTTATCGACCCCGGCAGCGATGTGACCTTCGTTGTACGCCGTCCGGCGATGTGGGCACTGGCGCAGCAGCGTACCTGGGTCCCCTCCTACGAGGACGCGTCGCTGGCCGGGATCGTTACCGACGCCGCTGCCCAGGAGTCCGCGATCCGCCAGCTCAGGCTCAGCGCAGGCGGCGGCGTAGCCTCCCGCACCGCAGAGGGTACGCTGGTTTCCGGCGGCGGCGCCGGGCCGGAACTGCGGATCATCCTCCAGCTCGCCCCCGGGCTGGAAGCGGCAGGTGTCAAGTCCCTGGCGGCAGCCCTGCAGCAGCGCCTCGCCAGCCACCCTGTATTCGTTGAGCGCGTAGATTCCCTGGAACTGAAAATCACGCGCTGACCGGCCGAACGGCCAGAAGAGAAGTGCAGTGAACTTTAGTGTCTACCGGGACCTGCTGGCCATCGTCCCGGTCCGCCGGCTGCTGCTGGTCGGTATGATCGCACGTTTCCCGCACGCCGCAGCCGGCGTGCTTCTGACCCTCCACGTGGTGCTCACCCTGGACAAGGGCTACGCCGCCGCCGGAGCGGTCGCAGCCCTGGTGACCATCGGCATTGCCGTGGGCGCGCCCTGGCGCGGCCGGCGGGTGGACAACGCGGGGCTGCGCCGGGCACTGATTCCCTCGGTGATCTCCGAAGCCGTCATCTGGTCCGTGGCCCCGCACGTCAGTTATGAATGGCTGCTGGTGCTGGCACTGATTGGCGGCATCTTCACGCTGCCTGTGTTCAGCGTGGTCCGCCAGTCCCTGGGCATCCTGGCCACGGGGGACAAGCGCCGCACCGCCTTCACACTGGATTCAATTGCCACCGAGGTTGTTTTTATGGGCGGTCCCGCCGTGGGCGCGGTCCTGGCCACCTCCGTTTCAACCACAGTCGGGCTCACGCTGGTGGGTCTGTGCACCGCCGGCGCCGGATTGTTCCTGATGTGGTTCAACCCGCCGACGCGGTCCGACTCCACGGAGGCACCGGCGGACGACGTCGAGGCGGCCACCGCCGCGGTTGTTTCCTCCGCCCCGGCTCACCTGGGCGAACCGGCAGCAGAACTGACGCAGGCTGCCGGTGCTGCCGCCGAGGCGGAGGACCCGGGCCTGCGCAGGGGCGTACTGGCGCGGGCCGCTGCCGGATTCTCCTGGATGACGCTCAGCGTGGCGGTGGTCTTTGTGGTTGCCGCCGGCGCCGGCCTGCTCCTGGCGAGCAGCGACGTCGGCATTGTGGCGCTCGTGGAAGCTTCCGGCAACCCGGGGCAGCTGGGCATTGTGTTCGCCGTCTGGTGCTTCGCCTCGCTGATAGGCGGCTTGATCTACGGAGCCAGGAAGCGGCGGATTTCCCCGATGCTGCTCCTGCTGGCCATGGCGCTGCTTACCCTGCCCATGTCACTGGCAACGGACACCCTGTCCCTGGCCCTGCTCTCCATTCCCGGCGGCCTGCTCTGCGCACCGGTGCTCTCGGCGGCTTCGGAGCGCGTCGCGGACCTCGTGCCCGAGGAACGCCGCGGCGAAGCCATGGGCTGGTACGGCTCCGCACTGACCACGGGAACGGCCATCGGAGCGCCGCTGGCCGGAGCTGCGATTGACATTTTGGGCCCGTGGGCAGGTTTCGCCTTTGCCGGGTCCGCCGCTGCGCTGATGGTCCTTCTGACACTGGGCACACGCGCCGTGGTCAACGCCCGGAAGGCACTCGTCTAGCCGCCAGCAGGGCAGCCACACCCGAGCCAGACGCAGACGGGGCCCGAAGAGCAAACTCTTCGGGCCCCGTCGCTGGTGCGGGAGGAACTAGTTGACAGGTCCGGTGAACTTCTCGCCGGGTCCCTTTCCGGGAGCATCCGGCACGGAGGAAGCTTCGCGGAAGGCCAGCTGCAGGGAACGCAGTCCGTCGCGCAACGGTCCGGCGTGCTGGCTTCCGATCTCCGGGGCGGCGGCGGTGACGAAGCCTGCCAGTGCGGTGATCAGCTTGCGGGCTTCGTCCAGATCCTTGAGGTCCTCGGCGTCGGCGCCTTCAGCCAGGCCGCACTTCACGGCGGCGGCACTCATCAGGTGGACGGCTGCGGTAGTGATAACTTCGACGGCCGGCACTTCGGCGATGTCTCGGACCTGGGCCGAAACGGGGCTCTCGGAATGGGTGTGGGTTTCCTCTTCGGAGGTTCCGGGGAAGGAATGGCGGGCAGAATCGCCAGCCGGATTGCTCTGTGGGGTACTCATACTGGTAAGCTTGTCACAGACCGACCGGTAGACGTTATTTGCGCCCAGTTCACCAATGTAAATCAGTGGAATGCTGCTGCAGGTAACAGGACCGGTATGCAAGCGGAGACTCTCCCACCCGCGTCAGCCTGATGAAACCAGCCTCACGGCAGGATCAGAGTTGCCGGGTTCTGGTCGGCCTTCCGGGGCAGCATCTGCGGATGATTCACTGGAAGCGCACTGTTCCACAGTGCCAGCCGATCCTCGAGGCCTCCGATTGCGCGTGCAATTGGGGGCCTTCTTCAGTTGCAGGCGGTAGCCGTTTTGAGTCAAACAGGAGCTGCAACATTAGCGAGCCAAGAATCAATGATCGGATCCGTGTCCCTGAGGTGCGGTTGGTAGGACCGGCTGGGGAGCAGGTAGGTGTGGTCCGGATCGAGGACGCCCTTCGTCTGGCAGCGGAGTCCGACCTGGATCTTGTAGAGGTAGCACCGCAGGCCAAGCCTCCGGTGTGCAAACTAATGGACTTCGGCAAGTACAAGTACGAAGCCGCGGTCAAGGCCCGTGAGGCACGCAAGAACCAGACCAACACGGTCCTGAAGGAAATCCGTTTCCGTCTCAAGATCGACACCCACGACTACGAGACCAAGCGCGGGCACGCCCTTCGCTTCCTCGGTGCGGGTGACAAGGTCAAGGCCATGATCCAGTTCCGCGGACGTGAGCAGCAGCGCCCTGAGATGGGTATCCGCCTGCTGCAGAAGTTCGCGGAAGACGTCGCCGAGGTGGGTGTGGTTGAGTCCAGCCCCCGTATTGACGGCCGGAACATGGTTATGGTGATCGGCCCTCTGAAGAACAAGGCTGAAGCCAAGGCTGAAGCCCGCCGCGCCTCCCAGCGCGCCGAGGCCAAGGCTGCCAACGAAGCCGCCAAGAAGGGCGAAGCGCCGGCACGGGTGGACACCAGTGCCGACAAGGCGCCCATGACGCAGAGCCTGGCAGACCTCCTGCCGGACGGCCTGCGGCTTGGCTCCTCCGCAGCAGAGGCCGACAAGGCCCGTGCTGAGCAGGAGCAGGCTGAGAAGGCAAAGGCTGCGCAGGCCGCAAAGGCTGCTGCGGACAAGGCTGCTGCTGATGCCCGCCGCGCGGAGGAAGCTGCGAAGGCTGCTGCCGCCAAGCCGGCACAGGCTGCCAAGCCTGCTTCGGCACCGGCGCCTGCCAAGCCGGCTGAAGCACCGAAGCCCATGGCAATGCCCAAGCCGACTGCCGTGAAGCCGTCCGCGCCGAAGCCCGCTGCCCGGCCGAAGCCGGCAGCTGCGCCCAAGCCTGCTGGCAAGGCACCTGCACCCGGTGCCGGCCAGAAGAAGCCTGGCACAGCGGAGTAGGCCACCGCGCAACACCGCTAGAACGCCCAGGCGTCCCTAGGAAACCCTGGCACCTGCTACAGGTGCCCATATCCCCGCGGGTTCGTACCGCGGAAACCAAAAGGAGATCGGTTCCCATGCCGAAGATGAAGACCCACAGTGGCGCCAAGAAGCGCTTCAAGCTGACCGGCACCGGCAAGCTCAAGCGCCAGCAGGCCAACCGCCGCCACTACCTGGAGCACAAGTCCTCCCGCCTGACCCGCCGTCTCGCCGGTGACAAGATCGTCACCCCGGGCGAGGCCAAGGTCATCAAGAAGATGCTCGGCAAGTAACCATCTTCCCCCAGCGGTCTTGTACAGGGACTGCTCCACCAAACAGCTAACTTTCCCGCGGCCCAGTCCGGGCCGCAGCACCGGTAGTGTGCGCGGGACTATTTCTAAGGAGTACGCACGTGGCACGTGTGAAGCGGGCGATTAACGCCCATAAGAAGCGTCGGGTAATCCTCGAGCGCGCCAAGGGCTACCGCGGACAGCGTTCGCGCCTGGTCCGCAAGGCCAAAGAGCAGCTGCTGCACTCGTACGTGTACAGCTACGGTGACCGCCGCAAGCGCAAGGGCGACTTCCGCCGCCTGTGGATCCAGCGCATCAACGCTGCTTCCCGCGCCAACGGCCTCACCTACAACCGTCTGATCCAGGGCCTGAAAGCCGCTGAGATCGAGGTTGACCGCCGTATGCTGGCAGAGCTGGCCGTGAACGACGCCAACGCTTTCGCCACCCTGGTTCAGGTTGCCAAGGACGCGCTGCCGTCCGACACCTCCGCTCCGGCCGCTCCGGCCGCTGCTGCCGCTCCGGCTGCAAAGGCCGCCCCGGCAAAGGCCGCTCCGGCCGCCAAGGCTGCTGTTGACGGCGGTTTCAAGGCCTCCGAAGGCGAAGCTCCCGAGGGCTACGTCATCAAGGGTGCCGCAACCGGCAAGTACCACGTTCCGGGTTCCACCTGGTACGAGCAGACCGTAGCCGAGTACTGGTTCAACTCCGTGGAAGCAGCCAAGGCTGCCGGCCTGGAGCCTGCTGGCGGCGAAAACCGCCAGAAGTTCCAGGGCTAATTTCGGTACCTGCTGAACATGTTTGACGCCGGACGCTCCCCAGCGCCGCTGATGTCCAATCCCCGAGCTGATCGGGTGAAGGAAGCAGCGAAGCTGGCGGGGCGTTCGGCGCGTTTAAAGACCGGCCGTTTCCTGGCCGAGGGCCCCCAATCCGTGCGCGAGGCGCTGATAGCGCACCGAGACGCCCTCGCCGAGGGGCGGCCCGGCGTCGTCGTCGAAGCCTACGCCACCCAGGCCTGCCTGGACCGGCTGCCTGAACTCGCCCAGCTGGCGGAGCAGACCACCCTGCGCCTGGCCACTGACGAGGTCCTTGCCGCGATGGCAGACACTGTGACACCGCAGGGCATTGTGGCCGTGTGCCGTATCCAGTCACCGTCGCTCGAGGATGTCCTGGCCGCAGGGCCGAAACTCCTTGCCGTCATGTGTGAGGTCCGGGACCCAGGCAACGCGGGTACCATCCTGCGGGCGGCTGACTCCGCCGGAGCTGACGCCGTGATCCTGACGGCCTCCAGCGTGGACATTCACAACCCCAAAGCCGTCCGCTCTACGGTCGGTTCCCTGTTCCACCTGCCCGTGGTTTCCGGCGTAGACTTTACTGAACTTTCTCTCCGGCTGCACGAAGCCGGCATTACCGTCCTTGCTGCGGACGGCTACGGCAGCGAGGACCTCGACGCGCTCCAGGATTCTTCGGCCCTGCGCCGGCTGGAGCCGGCCGCGGAGACCGCAAAAGTGCCCGGACCGCGACTGGAAGACCCTTCAGCCTGGCTGTTCGGCAACGAAGCCCAGGGCCTGTCAGACGCTGAACTCGAAGCGGCAGATTTCCGCGTAGCCGTTCCCGTGTACGGTCAGGCCGAAAGCCTCAATGTGGGCACGGCGGCTACTGTGTGCCTCTACGCTTCGGCCCGCGCGCAGAACCGCTAGCCGCAGCGTTCAGAGCAGCGGCTGCGCTGGCGCCGTCGTCCGCCTTTGTGAATGCCCGGTCAGCGGGATACCGACGGAGCCGGTTCGGCTTCCGCAGCTTTGCCGGGGGCATTCACCGGCCGACGCCGCTCCAGGGCGCCGCTGAGCAGCGCCACTCCCAGCCCCAGGAGCGCCAGCACGGCACCTACGATTGCCGGTGACCGGAAACCCCAGCCCCAGGCGATAACCAGACCGCCGGCCATGGCACCCAATGCGTTGGCCATGTTCAGTGCAGCGTGGTTCAGTGATGAAGCCAGCGAGGCTGCGCCGGGGGAGACGTCGAGCAGGCGCGTCTGCAGCGCAGGGGTCAGGGCGGAGCCGATCGCGCCGACGAGGAAGACCAGGATGATGGCGCCGGCCTTGTACTGCACACCCCAGGCGTAGACGGCCAGGATCACTACGGTGCCGGCGAGGACGGCATAGATGCTGCCCATCACCGAGCGGTCGGCGATCCGGCCGCCCACGATGTTGCCCACCACCTGTCCCACACCGTAGAGCCCGACGATCAGGGGCAGCACTCCCATGGAGAAGCCCGCAACTTCGGTCATGGTGGGGGAGATGTAGGTGTAGACGGCGAAGAATCCACCGAAGCCGACTGTGCCGACCAGCAGGGCCAGCCACATCTGCATGCGGCGCAGGGCGCTCAGTTCACGCCGGATGCTGGCATCCGGGTGCGCTGCCTGATAGGGAACGAACCACGCCACCAGGGCGACGGTCAGCAGGGCGATCGCACCCACCAGGACGAACATCCAGCGCCATCCGGCCAGCTGGCCGAGCCAGGTAGCGAAGGGCACACCGATCACGTTGGCGATGCTCAGTCCCAGCATGACCATCGAGATTGCCCAGCCCCGCTTGGTTGGCGCCACCAGGGACGCTGCGATGACCGCTGCGACGCCAAAGAACGCGCCGTGCGGCAGCCCGGACAGGAACCGGGTGACCAGCAGCCAGCCATAGTCCGGAGCGATGAACGACGAAAGGTTGGCGACGGCGAAGAACGCCATCAGCCCCAGGGCCAGCCACTTGCGCGGCAGCTTGGCACCCGCCGCGGCCAGCAGGGGAGCTCCGACAACGACGCCGAGGGCGTAGGCGGAGATGACATGGCCGCCTTCAGGGACGGAGACGCCGAGTTCGGCAACCATCTCCTGCAGCAGGCCCATGATGGCGAATTCGGTGGTGCCGATGGCGAAACCGCCCGCGGCAAGGGCGATGATGGCCAGGGAAACGTGGCGGGTTTTGGGCGTCGCTGCGCGCAGGGAAGGCATATGTGCTGGGGTGCTTTCGGATCAGCGGTTGCGCGGAGCCGTGGAGATGCACGGGCGCGTCTGGCGGGCCCGGGGCCGGAGCGGGAACGTGGACGCTGCCGTTGGCCGGGGGCCAAACGGCCACAATGCCGTTCCTTCCAAGTCTAGGCCAGTGGGCACCGTAGACTCGATCTGTGTCGAATTCAGAACTGAAGCAGGTTGTCGGAGCCGCGATCGTGGATGACCTCGGCCAGCCGCAGAGTTTGCTGGCTGCCCGCCGAACCGCCCCGGAAGCCTATGCAGGCATGTGGGAATTTCCGGGCGGGAAGGTCGAGCCGGGGGAGTCCTGCGAAGCGGCGCTGCACCGTGAGCTCACCGAGGAGCTCGGCGTCGAAGTGCTTTTGGGCGCCGAGGTCACTGGGCCGCTGGAGCAGGGCTGGCCGCTGAATCCGAAGGCCGCCATGCGGGTCTGGCTAGTCGAGGTGAAGACCGGGGAGCCGCAGCCGCTGGAAGACCATGATGAGCTTCGCTGGGTTCCTCTCGATTCTCCCGAGCTTGTGGAGCTGCCCTGGATCCCGGCCGACCTGCCGATCGTCACGGCCGTCCTGCAGGCTGCGGAGCGGCCCCAGGCCGGATAAGCCCATCCATCCGGCCGGGAGCTGACCGTCTAGCCGGCCGCCAGGAGCGCGTCCATCTGCGACATTGCTTCGGCGGCGCCTTCCACCGCACCCATTGAGATCAGTTCCTCCATTTGGGTTCGGTCGGCAAAGGCGGTCACCACCTCTGCAGCTGTTCCGCCGTCCCGGGCAGTGAGCGTAACGCTCACTTCTGTGATCGGCATGTCTTCCCTCCGGGTCCCGTCCTCGTCGGCAAACCCGTCCCGGAAACTCAGCTGCCTGGGTGCTTCAACGGCCAGCGCCGTCCACCAGCCGTGGTACGTTTTCCCGTCCGGGCCGGTCATGAAGTAGGTGACGCCCCCACCGGGGACAAGCTCGTGCTGCTGAACCGTGGCCGGGTAGGTTGGCGGACCCCACCAGCCTTCCAGCTTGCGCGGGTCCACCCAGAGTTCCCAGACCCGCTCCGGCGTTGCTTCGAACTCTGCAAGGGCCGTGATGGTCAGGTTGTCGTAGTTCTTGTCAATGCTTTTCACGCTCATGGCTGTTCTTCCCAGCTCCCGGGTGGTTCCCGGGCGTTTCCTGCCGCAGCAGGTCGGACATCCGGTTCAGCCTGCCTGCCCAGGCCTCTGCCAGCGCATCCAGTGCGCGGTGAGCCTGCTCGACGGCGTCCGGCGTGGTGCTCACGAGCTGTTCCCTCCCGCGGCGTTCCTTGGAGACCAGGCCTGCCGCTTCAAGGACCGCAACGTGCTTCTGGACCGCCGCGAAACTCATGGGATAGGCCTCGGCCAGCCGGGATACCGACAGCTCGCCAGCGGCAGCACGGCGGAGTATGTCCCTGCGTGTGCTGTCCGACAGAGCGTGGAACAGGCGGTTCACGGCTTCATCTGACAATGCATCTACAACCATTTGGTTGTAACTTAGGACGCTCCGCGGCACCGGTCAAGACCTCCGGGCAAGTTAGAAAAGGGTTCCGGCTGCCACCGGCATGCCTGCCGCAGTTTTAGGAGCGGGCCGGGTGGCTCCGCGGGTGGCAAGGAACTGGTTTTTGCCGGCGAATCCATGCTGCTTCTTGAAGTGGGTGATCCGGCCCGCCAGCCACAAGCGGTATTCCTTCGACGCGTAGGTGCCGCCGTCGTACAGCTTGTCGTAGCGCGCCGAGAGCTGCGGATAATCGCGGGCCAGCCACTGGCGGTACCACTCGCGGGCTCCCGGCCGCAGGTGCAGGGCGCCGGCCGTGACGGACGAGGCACCGGCGTCGGCCAGTGCGGAGAAGAGTGCATCCAGCGACTCGTCGCCGTCGGTCAGCCACGGCAGGATCGGCATGGCCATGACGTTGCAGTCCATACCGGCGTCCCGGATGCGGCGGATCAGGTCCAGCCGGGCCTTGGGTGAGGGCGTGCCCGGCTCAACCCGGTGGGCCAGGTCTGGATCCAGCAGGGCCAGTGAAATTCCCATGCTGATGCTGGTCTGCTGTGCTGCCTCCGCCAGGAGCGGCAGGTCGCGGGCCAGCAGTGTTCCCTTGGTCAGGATGGAGAAGGGGGTTCCGCTGTCCGCCAGGGCCCGGATGATTCCGGGCATAAGTTGGTAGCGGCCCTCGGCACGCTGGTACGGGTCGGTGTTGGTACCCATTGCCACGTGCTCGTACTGCCAGGACGGTCGCGCCAGTTCACGCCGCAGCACCTCCGCCGCGTTGGTTTTGACCACCAGCTGGCTGTCGAAGTCCGCGCCGGTATCCAGGTCGAGGTAGCTGTGGGTCTTGCGGGCGAAGCAGTACACACAGGCGTGGCTGCACCCCCGGTACGGGTTCACTGTCCAGCCGAAGGGCATGGACGAGGTCCTTGGAACCTTGTTCAGCACGGACTTGGCGAGGACCTCATGGAACGTCACGCCTGCAAACCCCGGTGTCTGTACGGAGCGGACCAGTCCCTGCAGGGGGAGCAGCGCGTCGGCGGACGGTGCTGCCTTGGGTTCCTGCTCCTGCCACCTCATGCCACCCATTAGAACATACGTTCGAATGGCCGCCTAGCCTCTCCCCGCCCGCCGAAAGGCCACTTACGGCTCTTTTCAGCCTTCAGAAGGGCCGTAACTGGCCTTTCGGCGGCGGTGGGGGCGGCGCCGGTGCCGGGAAGAGGGGCGGGGAGGATAGCCGCCGCCAGAGAGGCCGGCCAGGATTTCAAAGATGTTCGACGACGCCGGGTCTCCCGTGCGCAGTTTGGAGTACCCCGCTGCCGCGAAGTACAGCGGCAGGAAGGCGAGCCCCAGCACGGCGTACTGGCTGGCGTGCCGGGCCTCGTGGCAGAGCAGCGGAGAGGATTCGGCGTCGAGCGCCCCGGCAACCCGGGAGCGGTAGAGGACCACATTGCCCAGCGTGAACGCTGCCGCGCGGGGGAGCGGGAGGCTCCAGTCCCCTGCCCGCAGCAGCCCGGCGGGACCGGGCCGCACGGGCACTCGGCCCAGGCGGGCAACCAGCAGGCCGGCCGCCGTCGTGCCGTTGGCCAGGTTCACTGCTCGGCGAAGCGCGTGCGGGCGGGACAGGGGAGGGGCCATGCGCCAATGCTAGGACAGGCGGGATGCCTTCACACTGCCCGGGCGGAGAGGTTGGGTTGGTTAGACTGGTAGGCGCAGGCTGCGTACCTTTGCCTGCAGTATCCCTTTACTCACCATCCACATCACCATCCATATCAACACGGCCGGAAACAGGTAAGAACGGTACATGTCGAATTCCATACCGGGGACGGACTCCCCAGACAACGCGGCACCCAATCCGCTCGACGAGTCAGCCATCGCGGCTGCCGTTGATTCAGCGCTCGCAGCCATTGCCTCTGCGGCGGACCTGGATGCCCTCAAGGACGTCCGCATTGCCGTCACCGGCGAGAAGTCCCCGCTGTCCCTGGCCAACCGCCAGATCGGGTCTCTGCCCAAGGACCAGAAGGCCGCTGCCGGCAAGGTAGTCGGCCCGGCCCGCGGACGAATCAACCAGGCGCTCGCCGCCCGCACCGTGGAGCTCGAAGCCGAGCGGGACGCGCGGATCCTCGTCGAGGAAGCCGTGGACGTCACCGCCGCCCCGCGCCGCCGCCGCATTGGCGGACGCCACCCGCTTTCCACCCTGCAGGACCGCGTCAGCGACATCTTCGTGGGCATGGGCTGGGAAATCGCCGAAGGCCCCGAGGTGGAATCCGAATGGTTCAACTTCGACGCGCTGAACTTCAAGCCGGACCACCCCGCCCGCGAAATGCAGGACACCTTCTTCGTGGAGCCCCCCGAAGCGCACCTGGTGATGCGCACGCACACCTCCCCGGTGCAGGTGCGCTCCATGCTCGAGCGCGAGCTGCCCATCTACGTGCTCTGCCCGGGCAAGGTGTTCCGCACCGATGAGCTCGACGCCACCCACACCCCCGTGTTCCACCAGTTCGAAGGCCTGGCCATCGACAAGGGCCTGACCATGGCAGACCTGGTGGGCACCCTGGAGCACTTCACCCGCGTGCTCTTCGGCGACGAAGCCAAGGTGCGGCTGCGCCCGAACTACTTCCCGTTCACCGAGCCCAGTGCCGAGCTGGAC
>JBELYP010000077.1:0-15361 GCA_040273995.1 Arthrobacter sp. | reverse complement strand
CGCACCGCAGCAGCGGCCGGCGCCAAGGTGATGGTGCTGACCAACGGCTGCGGCGGCCTGAACCTGGACTGGAAGCCCGGCACCCCGGTGCTGATCAGCGACCACCTCAATCTCACGGCCACCTCGCCGCTGGAGGGGGCAACATTCGTTGACCTGACGGACCTCTACTCCCCCCGCCTGCGTGAACTGGCCAAGTCCTTTGATCCGAGCCTGCCCGAAGGCGTCTACGCACAGTTCCCCGGCCCACACTACGAAACACCGGCCGAGGTCCGCTACGCCAAGACGATCGGCGCTGACCTGGTGGGCATGTCCACCGCACTTGAGGCCATCGCCGCACGCCACGCCGGCATGGAGGTGTTCGGCATCAGCCTGGTCACCAACCTCGCCGCCGGCATCAGCCCCCAGCCGCTGAGCCACCAGGAAGTCCTCGAAGCCGGAGCGGAAGCAGGCCCGCGCATCTCCCGGCTGCTGGCCGGCATCATCGGCGCCCTCTAGCAAGCACACCTATATACAGGACACCCCATGAGCTTGACCGACACCGAACACGAGAACCTGCTCGCTGCTGCCCGCTCCTGGGCGGACACCGATCCGGACCACACCACGGCCGCCGAGCTTCGGAAGCTGCTGGCGGACGCTGCCGCCGACGGGGAAGCGGCGGCAGCCGCACTGGCAGAGCTGGCTGACCGGTTCTCCGGCACCCTGGAGTTCGGCACCGCCGGTCTGCGGGCCGCGCTCGGTGCCGGGCCAATGCGCATGAACCGCGCCGTCGTCCGCCGCACCGCAGCGGGCATCGCCTCGTTCCTGCAGGACAAGTCCGAAGGCTGGACCCCCAGCGCCGTGATCGGCTACGACGCCCGCCACAACTCCAAGGCCTTCGCACTGGAGACGGCGGCAGTGTTCAGCGCCGCCGGCATTGAAGCCTTCCTGCTTCCCTGCACGCTCCCGACGCCGGTGCTCGCCTATGCGGTCCGCGCCCTGGACACGGATGCCGGCGTGATGGTCACGGCCAGCCACAACCCGGCGCAGGACAACGGTTACAAGGTGTACCTGGGCGGCCGGACCGTCAAGGGGCCCGGACGCGGTGCACAGATTGTGCCGCCGTACGACGCCGAGATCGCCGCGCGCATCGACTACACGGTGCCGCTGTCCTCGATTGAGACGGCACCCGAAGGCTGGACGGACGTCTCCGAGTCGATCGTGGCGGACTACATCAATGCCGTGGACGCACTGGTCTCCCGCGACGGGTATCCCTCCCGGGATCTGAAGATCGTCCTGACGCCCATGCACGGCGTGGGCGGGGAGACCATGATGTCCGTGCTGCGCGACGCCGGTTTCACTTCCGTGAAGCTGGTGGCGGCGCAGGCCAAGCCGGACCCGGACTTCCCCACCGTGGCCTTCCCTAATCCGGAGGAACCAGGGGCGCTGGACCTGGCAGTAGCGATGGCCGCGGAGACCGAAGCGGACATCGTCCTGGCCAATGACCCCGACGCCGACCGCGCCGCCGTCGCTGCCAAGGACCCGGCCACCGGTGAATGGCGGATGCTCCGCGGAGACGAGACCGGCGCACTGCTGGGCGCGCACCTCGCTGCCCGGATCCGTTCCGGACATTTGAAGCTGCGCGGCGACGCCGGCCGCTCCCCCGTGTTCGCGAACTCCATTGTGTCCTCGCGGCTCCTGGCCCGGATTGCGGCTTCAGCCGGGTTCGCCCACCGGGAAACGCTTACCGGGTTCAAGTGGATTTCCCGCGTGCCGGGTCTGGTGTACGGCTACGAGGAAGCACTGGGCTACTGCGTGGCTCCCGGACTCGTGCGGGACAAGGACGGCATCTCGGCCGGCCTGCTGATCGCCGAGCTGGCCGCGTCCCTGAAGGCAGCCGGACGGACCCTGTTCGACATGCTGGATGATCTGGCGCTGGAGCATGGTCTGCATGCCTCGGACCAGCTGTCCATCCGGGTGGCCGATCTGGGCCTGATTCCGCAGATGATGACGCGGCTCCGTGAGCAGCCTCCGGTGTCCCTTGGCGGCTCCCCCGTGGTGTCCGCCGTCGATCTTTCCGCAGGTTCAGCGGACCTGCCGCCCACCGACGGAATGCTCTACCTGACCGGGGACGAAACCCGGATCATCGTGCGCCCCTCCGGCACGGAACCGAAGCTGAAGTGCTACCTGGAAGTCATTGAGCCGGTATCCGGCCGGGATGAACTGCCGGCGGCCCGGGCTGCGGCTGCCGAGCGGCTGGCCGCTGCCAAAGCTGACATCGCGGCGGCGCTGGGCCTGTAGCCCTGCCGGCCCGGGGGCGTGCCTAGCCGGCGGTGCGCATCTGGGACTGGCTCAGCGGAAGGCGCGTTCCCTCCGCCAGAATGCGGGTCACCTGCTCTGCCACCAGCGGGCGGCTGAAGTAGTAGCCCTGCCCGCTGGTGCAGCCCAGCGACAGCAGGTCCACGGCCTGTTCTGCGGTCTCAATGCCTTCGAACACCGCTTCCATCCCTGCGGCCTGGATGAGTCCATGGACCGCATCAACGAAACGGCGCTGTCCCGGGTCCGCGCTGATGTCACGAATCAGGGTGCGGTCCACCTTCACGGTGTGGACGGGCAGACGGCGCAGATAGCTGATGGATGAGTATCCTGTTCCGAAGTCGTCAATCTCGATGCCCACTCCCAGCGCGTTCAGGGACCGCAGCGAATACATCTCCACGTCCCCGCCGGTCACAAAGGCGCTTTCGGTAATCTCAATGATGAGGCGCGACGGCGCTATGCCGGACTCAGCCAGGGCATGGCGGACGTGGTCCACCAGGTCAAGGCGCTGGAGCTCCATCGCGGAGAGGTTTACACGCACCTTGAAATTATCGGGAAGCGCCGTCTGGCGTTCCCACTGCGCCACTGCTTCCAGCGCGGCCCGCAGCACCCAGCGGCCGAGGTCCAGGATAATGCCCGTCTCCTCGGCAATGGGGATGAAGTCGTCCGGCATCACCAGTCCGCGGGTGGGGTGCTGCCAGCGGATGAGGGCTTCGACCCCGGTCATCCGGCCGGAGGCGAGGTCCACCACGGGCTGGTAGTCCAGGAACAGCTCGTCGCGTCCAATTCCCTTCCGCAGCTCGGCAGCCATGTCCCGGCGCAGCTGGCGCGCGTAAAGCATGACCGGCTCAAAAACCTTGTTCTGGGCACGGCCGGAATCCTTGGCTGCGTACATGGCGGTGTCCGCCCGTACCATCATGCCTTCGGCGCTCTCGCCCTCCGCGGCGGTGTGAATTCCGATGCTGGCGCAGGGCCAGACTTCCAGCTCTTCGACGCGGATGCTGGCGCTGAGGGATTTCTGGATGCGGTCAGCCACGCCCAGTGCTGTGGAAAGGCCGCCGTCGGGAAGCAGGACGGCGAATTCGTCGCCGCCCAGCCGGGCTACCGTGTCCGCTTCACCGGTTGAGGCACAGATCCTGCGGGCCACCTGGACCAGCACCTGGTCCCCCATCTCGTGGCCGAAGGTGTCGTTGATGTCCTTGAAGTTGTCCAGATCGATCATCAGGACGGACGGCCCCTGGGCCGGGCGCGAGGCAACCGCGGCAGTAACTTCCTGCATCAGGGCAGCACGGTTGGCGGTGCCGGTGAGGCTGTCCGTCAGTGCCATGCCGCGCATCTGCAGGTGCGCGGCCTGCAGTTCCCGGGTGCGGCTCTCAACCCGGTCCTCGAACTCCTGGTAGACCGTGTTGAGCTCTTCGGCCAGCAGGTTGATGCCGGTAATAACGGCATCAACCTCGTCCCTGGCCGGTGATGTGCTGATCCGGGTGGTGAGGTCACCGGCAGCGATACGGACTATCCCGTCCACTACCTGCTGCAGCCGGGTGTCGGCCGGACCGCCCGGTTGATTCATTGTTTCTGGCTCTGCAGCCATTCAAGTGCCTTGCTTGACGAGGAGAAATAGCGGGTGGGACATTGCGGGAGGTCGCCTCCGAGCAGAAAATTGGCAATCACCCTGTCCACTTGGCTCGCCCCCAGCACAGCCACCGCTGATATGGAGCGCGCGGCAGCGAAGACGCTTCGCGCGCCCCGGGTGATGGCTTCCACACCGGTCACGTCCAGCAGCAGCGGCTTGGCACCACACTCGGTCAGCTCTCCGAACTTCTCTGCAGCCTGGGCAGCCACCGGGCCGGTGACTACCTGCCCTGCAGGCAGCGTGATTTTTATATACCCCGCGTACCCGGCAACCTCGGCCAGGATCTCCGGCGGAACGCTGCGGGCCGGTGCGTCTTGGGCGGCGCCGTCTACAAGCTCTTCTTTTACCGCCATGACGCCCCCAATGCGTTCGACGTTCCACCGGTTCCACGGATTTCTGCGCTGCTGTCCGCGGCGGTTTCCTGCCGGGATGACCTTCGAGACTGTTTCAATTTTCCCCCACTAAACTCCCCATTAGTTTTCCGATGCGCCGTTCCCGGCCCCGGATCCGCTGGGTCCGGCCATCCTAGCGGATGCATGTGCTCGCATGCAGTCCTTTTCTATTTCACGCGGTGCTCTAGTCCCGCAAGGAACTCTTTGGCTTGCCGCGCCCTCAGTCCCGCTCCTGCCTTATCGAATACCTCGATGCTTGCCAAAGCCTCTTCAACAGCCATCTTGGTATCACCGGTTTCCTTCAAAATTCGCGCATACAGCAGGCGCCCGTCGCCTTCGCTTAGGGGAGTCATCGAGTGCACTTGTTCGAGCGCTGCAGCCATCTGCGACTTGGCCACGTCAAATTCCCCTGTGACATAGCGCCAATGAGCTCGGATAATTTCCATGTCCAACTCATCCTGCGGGCTGCCTCCGCTGATGGAAAGAGCCATCCCGGCTCGTTCTATGCACTGCAGTGTCTCCGGCTCGACCAGGTTGGCGGATAGACGCATGAAGGCAGATGCCTTGTTGAAGAGTGCCCAAAGTCCCAGATCATTGATTAGAGATAACTTCTCGGACGCTAACGCATGAAAGCGGACCGCTTCAGAATGCCGGCCGGTAAGGAAGGCGACGTTGCCTACAACCCAGTATCCTTTTCCGGCTTTCTCCGGAGACGTGTCTTCGCTAATCATGTCGGCAAGCGTTGCGGCTTCATCCCAAGCGTCTTGCATATTGCCGGCTTCAGCCAAAACTGCAACCAGCACCTGCTGCGCCTCGAGTTTGCCCCGGCTTCCATATGCAGTGTCAGGGAGGTTCATCGCTGCTTCCCTGGCCGCCGCCAATGCTTCCGGTAGATGCCCCAGACTTCGAAGACCGGCAGATCGAATGGCATTCGCGCGCGCCAAAAGCTCAGGGTCGGCCGTCGTCATCTCGTGTGCAGTGAGCTTCAAGGAGGTCTCAGCGCTCTCGTCCATGAGCCCCAATTCGAGCTGGCACTCTGCCATGAGGCAGGTCATTCGCCACCACCCAGCCTGATCGCCGCCAAGCAGAGCGGCGTCCGCTGCCACTTTCGAGCAGTCGATGGCTGCAGAGTATTCGCGTTTTTCCCATAGCTGCCGGGCCTTGTACTCGTTGAGTATGAAGTCGTCAATCATCCAAAGCCACGGCACTTTCTCGCTCTCGCCCACCGGCTGTCTGTTCGGCTATACGTTACGTTCCATTCTCTCCGCACGTAACACCCGAACCAACATTACGGCGAAGAACACGTAACGCTTGACAATTTTTCGGAGGAGGCGTCGGACGCGCGCGACGAATGCTGAAGTTGGAGACAGGACTACATTCACGGTTTTTTTCGGTATCATAAACACGTCAGCCAACTTGGCGGCATTCACACTTGAGGAGCTCTTATGAAGAAGCTTGGCGTATCCGTTCTTCTGGCCGCAGCCATTGCAGCCGTTGGCGTGGCAGCACCGGCAAACGCAGCACCGTCTTTCGGCAACGGCGGCGGAAACGTTGTTAAGCCGCTGGTAGGAAACTGGCCGCTCTAAGGTCCGCAAAACAAAGCCGGGCAGATTCCTTCGGGATATCTGCCCGGCTTTTTTGTAGGCGGATTCTCCACCCCGCCGCGAGCCACCGTCCCGGCCCGTCATATGGGAGACTGGAAGACCGATTTTGGAAAGGACCGCCATGCCCACGAACGCCGCGCCTGAAGGGACTCCGCAGACCGCGGACCTCGCCTCATACATTGACCACACGCTGCTGAAGCCCGAGGCTTCACGCGAGGACATCCTGCGGGTCTGCGAAGAAGCAGCCCAGCACCGTTTCAAGTCCGTCTGCGTGAATCCTCTTTGGGTCTCCACCGTGCACACCGCTCTGAAGGATTCCGGGGTGGACACCTGCTCCGTGATCGGCTTCCCGCTGGGAGCCACCACCACGGAGGTCAAGGTCTTCGAAGCCCGCGGCGCACTGCAGGACGGCGCTGATGAGATTGACATGGTCATCGACATCGCCGCCGCACGCCGCGGGGACCGGGAAACCCTGGTCCGCGACATCGCCGCCGTCGCCGAAGCCGTACATGAGGCCGGAGGCATCCTGAAGGTCATCATTGAGACGTCGCTGCTCACCGATGAGCAGAAGGTGCTCGCCTGCGAGGCCTCCGTGGACGCCGGCGCCGACTTCGTGAAAACCTCCACCGGTTTTAACGGCGGCGGGGCCACCGTTGAAGATGTTGCACTGATGCGCCGGACAGTCGGCCCTGACTTGGGCGTGAAGGCGTCAGGCGGCGTCCGCAGCCGAGAAGATGCGCTGGCGATGATCGACGCCGGCGCCACACGAATTGGAGCTAGCTCCGGAATCGCTATTGTTAAGGGTGGTAACGGCGGGTCCGGTTACTGATCCGTCCGCCGCTGAAAACTTTTTGAAACGGAGAAACTCCCATGGCACGAACCAAGGCCAAGCAGCCCACCCACTCGGGCGAAGGACACCTGGTCTCGAACCTCGTCACCTTCATCGTCTTCTTCGGGCTTTTCCTCGCCTCGATTTACGCCCTGAACTGGCTGACCCTCGACGTCGTCTGGCCGATGGTGGTCTGCCTCGTCGTCGGCACGCTCATCTACCTGATCCCGTTCATGATGGGCCGCTCGGACACCACCGTTGAACTGGCTGAAGGCAAGTCACACAACGAGTAATACCCCGGCAGCGTTTTCCACGAAAAAGCGCAACCGAGATTACAGAACTGCCCGTTAGACATGGTCTAGCGGGCAGTTTTGTAATCTCGATGGAAGAAGGGGAAACACGTAACAGGTAGAAATCCGCAGAAAACGGGTAGTAAGTACTCTTAGCACCCGGCAGGCACGGTTTCTACGCTCGTCCGCATGAGCACAACACTGACGCGCAGGCAATGGCGGGCTGAACGCAGCCGCCAGCAGCGGTTCACCCGCATCTCCTATTCAGCCATCGCAGCCCTGGTGCTGGCAGCAGCCGTCGTCTTCGTGATCGCCCTCCAAACGTAGGGAAACGTCTTAGCGGGTGCTCTCCGCAGCAACCCGGGCACTCCAGGAGAACTCCGGATCCCTGGAGTACCAGTCCCAGGCCACGAGCTCCGGAACCATGGTCTCCACCAAGGCGGAAACAAGCCACTGGTCCTGCCCGGGATATGTCACGGACACGGCGGCTTCGGGGAAGCTGCCGCCGACGGCGACGATCTGCGCCCCGCGCGGAACCATCCAGTCCAGCGCCTGCTGGTCCCAGTCCGATCCCGCGAATACCAGCGCCCGGTAGTCCAGTGTCTTGGACAGGTACACGTCCACGTGGGACCAGTCACCGGTCTCGCTGCCGCAGGCCGGGCGGCGGGGCACTTCACGGATCATGAGGGAACCCTGCCCGGCGCTGGAGAACCGCTCGGCGGGCGCCAGCAGGAAGGTCCCGTCCGGTCCCTGCAAAAGCTGCGAAACTTCCGGCAGCCACTCAGCGGAGCTGTCCAGCAGGGTCCGGGCGCCCGCCGCGGCGCGCTCTGCGGTCTCTTCCAGCGCACCGTAGGAGGCACCGTAGCGTTCCAGCAGCGCCGCAACCACCAGCAGGGAGTGCCGGAAGTTGCGGCAGGAAATCCCGGAGACCTCCTCCCCCGCATTCATTTCCACCGTGTAGTCCGCCATGGCAGCCAGCGGCGAACCCGGCTTGTTGGTGACGGCCACCAGACCGCCGGTGCCGCGGTAGCGTTCCGCCGCCGCCAGGACCTCCACGCTGGTGCCGGTGGCAGACACCGCTACCACCAGCAGGTCCGGCGCAGGTGCCGGCAGCAGGGACGTGCTGGCCAGCTCCACCTGAACATTGACGCCGTCGGCCCGGGCCTTCCGCGCGGCGGTGGCGGCAGCGTAGGCGCTGGACCCCATGCCCAGGATCAGGATCCGCCCGGCGGGCGGCAGCTCCGCCAGCCCCGGGTAGCCTGCCGAAAGCAGTCCGGCCATGCGGCCGAGGTAGTCGGGGACCTGCTGCAGGTCCTCTATAAAGCGGGAGGTGTCCACGCGGGCTCCTTCGTCGGTGGGGTGCGGGAGGGGTCCCGCTTGAATCGGTGGGTGAGGGCGCCGTCCGCGGCGTACAGCCAGCGGGGCAGGAAACGGTGGGCATAAATGAGTTCCCGCAACAGCTGCTCGGCAATCAGTCCGGGCAGCAGAGCTGCGTCCAGCAGGCCGGGAACCCCGCTGCCTGCCGTTGCTGTGCGGTAGGCGGAGACCAGCTGATCCTGGGCTTCCCGCGCCCAGCCGTAAAGCCGGCCCAGTGAGGCCGGATCGCTCACCTGAAGCCGCTTGGCGGCCACGGACGCCACCATCTCCAGGCTGGCGGCCAGATGCGCGACGTCGCGGGCAGCCGTGTCGGGCCGGTCGCGTTCGGCGTCGGGCAGCTGGGGGTCGCCGTCGAAATCCAGCAGCCAGTACCGATCCCCGGAACGCAGTACCTGGCCCACGTGCAGGTCTCCGTGCAGGTCGAATGCCGGGGCAGCGGTTTCCGGGATCGCCTCCAGCAGCCCCCGCAGGGTGTCGGCCCGGCCGGCCAGCCGCGCACCGGCGTCGCCGCCGGTGAGGGACAGCGCTACATCCAGAACCCCGTCGGCCCGGGCCCGCACCTCCGCTGCACCCGGTGCCGGCATCGGGTCAGCGGCCAGCAGCGCTGCGTGCACCTCGGCCGTCAGGCGTCCCAGGGCGGCCGGAAAGTCCGGCGCCGCTCCCCCGCGGAACCAGGCGGCGACGTCGTCCGCTGCCCAGGTCCAGCCATCCTCAGCATCGGGTACGACGGCGCTGAGCAGCGCCACGGTGCTGCGGCCGTGTTCGGGGTGCTCCCAGTCCAGCGAGCCGTAGTAGCCGGGCACCGCCTGGACACCGGCACCTGCCAGCCGGGCCAGCAGGCGTGAGGAACGGTCCGCGCCGCCCCACCGGCGCACCAGCTTGATGATCTTGTCCCCTCCCACCACCACCGAGAGGTTGGTCATGTCCACCGGGACGGCCGTCTCTTCCAGTTCCGGTCCAGCCGCCAGCGGGGTGCGCACGGCGTACAGTTCACCGGCGGTAGCGGTCAGGGAGGACGTGTTCCCGGCCAGGACCGCCGCGGCAAGGTCTGCTGCCAGGCCCGCCCCGGCTGCCGCCGGCCGGCCGGTGAAGTCCAGGGGTGCGAGAACGCCGTCGGGCTGCAGCCTCAAACAGCCGTGCGCGGCCCGTAGTTCATCCATGAATCCACCTTCACATTCCTTGCACGCAGGTTCAAGGACCGTTTGTTAAATGCTTGTTACGGCTGAAAATAACCGTTGTATTCGTTGAACTCAAATGCAAAGATCAATTCACCACCCAGCAAGGGTGTGATCCAGAACATAGGAGCCATCGTGAGTTTTCAGCGCATCACACGGACCGCTGCCGTTGCGGCAGCAGCGGCCCTTGCCCTGTCGGCTTGCGGCGGAGGAAGCGGGTCTGCGGACCTGGACCCCGATGCCGACATCAGCCAGCAGAAGCTTGTAGTCGGCATCTGGGCCGACTATTACCCGGAGGATCTCGCGGAGACCTTCGAGGCTGAGACGGGTGTTCCCGTCCAGATAGTGCACCACGCCACGAACGAGGAAATCATGGCCAAGCTGACGGCCGGCGGAGACTCCGGCATTGACGTCGCCTTCGTTTCCGGCCAGTACGCCCAGGCCCTCAATGAGGGCGGAATGCTCCAGGACCTGGATCACTCCCTGATTCCCAACATCGAGAACCTCTACCCCGAAGCCATGGAAATGGCGTACGACGACGGCAACACCTTCTCCCTGCCCTACGCCTGGGGAACCACCGGCCTCTGCTACCGCTCGGACCTGCTGCCGGCCGAACCCACCTCCTGGAAGGACCTGCTGGAGCCCTCCGCCGAAGTCGCCGGGAAAACCACCATGCTCTCCACCGAGCGCTGGATGGCCCTGCCGGCCCTGAAGGCCATGGGCTACTCGGTGAACTCGGAGAACCCGGACGAGCTGGCCGCCGTGAAGGAACAGCTCACCGCCACCAAGCCCACCCTGCTGTCCTTCGACGACACCACCTTCTACTCCAAGCTGGTCACCGGCGAAGCCGTGCTCACCGAGGCCTGGGACGGCTGGTGCAACTACGGCATCACCGAGGATCCCAACATCAAGTTCACCGTCCCCGAAGAGGGCAGCGACCTGTGGGTGGACACCATGACGGTGCTGAAGTCCTCGCAGAACAAGGAAGCCGCCATGGCGTTCCTGAACTACGTGCTGGAGCCGGAAGTCCACTCCTGGGCTGCGGAGAACATCCTCTACAAGGTGCCGAACAAGGCAGCCATGGAGGCACTGGACCCGGAGCTGCTGGCCACCTACCCCAACCTGGCCATGACCCCTGCCGAGCTGGCGGAGCAGGAAGTCATTGTGGACCTGGGCGACTACAGCACCGAGTACACCCGTCTCGCCACGGAAATCTCCGCGAAGTAGCAGCCCGTGCCCGCTCTCCGCTCCGCAGCCTCCGGCGCCGCCTGGCGCCGGAGGCTCGCCGGCCTCCCAATCCTCGGACCCGGCGTCCTTTTCCTGTTTGTCCTGGCAGTCCTGCCGGTGGTCCTGGTTACCGTCTATGCCTTCTTTGAGCGCGGCCGGTTCGGCGGCGTCGAATACAACTTCACGCTGGAGAACTTCGTGAGGCTGGCAGACCCGCTCTACCTGGGCGTGGTGCTCAAGTCCATCCTCATTGCCGGGGCGGCTACCGGCATCGCCCTGCTCATCGGCTACCCCGCCGCACTGTTCATTGCCCGCCTGCCCAAGCGCTGGCGCACCCTGGCGCTGATCGCCGTGCTGCTGCCGTTCTGGACCAACTTCCTGATCCGCACCTATGCGTGGATCCTGCTGCTGAACAACGCCGGCTGGATCAACCAGGGCCTGCAGGCCCTCGGCATCACCTCCGAGCCGGTGGCCATGCTGTATACCGAACCGGCCGTCGTCGTCGGGCTGGTCTACATGTACCTGCCGCTGATGATCCTGCCGCTGTACGCGTCGCTGTCCTCGCAGGACCCCCAGCTCACCGAAGCGGCCACCAACCTCGGATCCTCCCCGTTCCGGGTGTTCCGCACCGTGACCCTGCCGCTCTCCGCCCCCGGAGCCCTCACCGGCTGCATCTTCGTGTTCGTGCCCGCGATGGGCAACTTCATCATTCCGGAGCTGATCGGCGGCGGAAAGACCGTGCTGATCGGCAACCTGATCCGCGACCAGTTTCTTAAGGCCCGCGACTGGCCATTCGGCGCGGCCCTCGCACTGGTCATGACCGCGTTCCTGGTACTGCTGCTGGTCCTGCAGCAGCGGGCCTCCCGCGCCGTCAGTGAAGGCAAGACCCCGCGGAAGGCGGACGCATGAGCACCACCGCAGCCGGCCGGCGCGCCGGGAACGAAGAGAACAACGTACGACGCCGGGGCGCGCGGCCCGGGCGCCGCTGGCACCTGCGGGTGCCGTTCTGGGCCGCCATCGCGTTCCTCTACCTGCCGATCCTCGTGGTCACGGCCATGTCCTTCAACGCTTCCTCCAACCTGTTCTCCTGGTCGGGTTTTTCGCTGAAGTGGTACGCGGAGGTCTTCCGGTCCCCGGAGATTCTCGCGTCCCTGGGCAACACGCTGATTGTGGCTGCGGCCGCGGCGGTGCTGGCCACCGTGCTGGGCACCCTCACCGCCGTCGGCATCCACCGCTACACCAAAGGCGGGCTGATCCGCGCGATCGCCATTGCCCCGGCCATGCTCCCGGACCTGCTGCTGGCCATCGGCCTGCTGAGCCTGTTCACCCTGCTGAACTTCACCCTGGGTCTGGTCTCGGTGATCCTGGCGCACACCGTGTTTGCCATGGCGTTCGTGACCGCCATTGTCCTGGCCCGGCTGGCACAGGTAGACCCCTCGCTGGAAGAAGCCTCCCGGGACCTGGGCGCAACGCCCGCGCGGACCCTGCTGAAGGTCACCGTTCCGCAGCTGGGACCGGCGATCATTTCCGGCGGTCTACTGGCATTCACGCTCTCGCTGGACGAGTTCGTCATTGCGTTCTTCACTACCAGCCCCACCGTCTCCACCCTGCCCATCAACATCTACTCGATGGTGCGCTTCGGCGTCTCCCCCGAAATCAATGCCCTCGCCACCATGCTGCTGGGCCTGACCGTCCTGGCGGTCCTGGGAACGCAGCGCCTGACCAAGATTGCGGATTCACTATGACCACCGGACACGCTCCCTCCCCCGCAGACCAGCCGCTGCTGCAGCTGCGTTCGCTCAGCCACAGCTACGGATCTGTCCAGGCGCTGCATGGGATTGACCTGGACATTGCCGGCAACGAGTTCTTCGCCCTGCTGGGACCCTCCGGCTGCGGCAAGAGCACCCTGCTGCGCTCCATCGCCGGGTTTGAAACCCCCGCCGAAGGCGAGATCCTGCTCGACGGCGAACCGCTGACTGCGCTCCCGGCGCACCGCCGGCCGGTGAACATGATGTTCCAGTCCTATGCCCTGTTCCCCCACCTGTCCGTGGAGAAGAACGTTGCCTACGGCCTGGAGGCCGAAGGCACGGGCAAGGCCGAGGTCCGCCGCAGGGTGGGCGAGGCGCTGGACACCATCGGACTGACCAAATTCGCCAAGCGGCGCCCCGGGCAGCTCTCCGGCGGGCAGCGCCAGCGCGTGGCCCTGGCCAGGGCCATCGTGAAGCGCCCGCGCCTGCTGCTGCTGGATGAACCGCTCTCCGCCCTGGACCGCAAGGTCCGCGCGGAAATGCAGCTGGAGCTCAAGCGCCTGCAGCACGAGGCCGGCATGACATTTGTAGTGGTTACCCATGACCAGGAAGAAGCCATGTCCATGGCGGACCGGGTTGCGGTGCTGAACGGCGGCCGGCTGGAGCAGGTGGACACCCCGGTGGCGCTCTACGCCGCACCCCGGACCCGGTTCGTGGCTGATTTCATCGGCACCGCCAACCTGCTGGACGGCACCGCCGTTCGCGGGGGCGTCGCCCTGGAAACCGGACTGGTGCTTCCTGCGGAGCACAGCCTGCCCGGCGGAACCGCTGCCACCGCCGTCGTGCGTCCGGAGGACGTTGCCCTGGCCGAGCCCGGCACCGGAACGCTGGACGGAACCGTGGTGGACACGTTCTTCCTGGGCGGCACGTCCACTGTCTCGGTGCACGTGCCCGGGCTGGCGGCTCCGTTTACCTGCAACGTGCGGGCAGTGCAGGTGCCGCAGCGCGGGTCCCGGGTTGGGCTGGTGGTCGACGCCGCCCGCACCGTCGCAGTGGAGGATGACCGTCCGGCCGCGCGGACCGGCGCCGCTCAGGAAACGGTCAGCACATGAGAAGTAGCGATGCGCGCGTAGTCGGCAATCAGGCTGGCCGCCGTCTCGGCGTCGATGCTGGGATGGCGGGCAATGATCCGGTAGCCGTAGGCGTCTTCCAAGGCCACCAGGTTCCGGGCCACGGTCAGCGGGTCCTGCGCAAGGGTGAACACCCCGCGGGCCGCTCCCTGTTCCAGGACCACCTGGTACATGCCCACCTGGCGCTCATACAGAGTGGTCAGCAGGCTCGCGGTCACCGGATGGTTGGCCGCCGATCCGCCGAGGGCGCAGAGCATGGCTACCTGCGTGTCCTCCGGACCGGACGGCAGCCCGGAACGGATCAGCGCCAGCAGCCTGGTGCCCGGGTCGTCCGGGAGGGCGGCGAGCATCTGCACGCGCTGTTCGTAGAAACGCTCCATGACTTCCCGGTTGGCCTCGAGCATCAGGTCGTCGATGTTCGGGTAGTAGTACAGCACCGCCCCGCTGGTCAGACCCGCTTCCTCGGCAACCCGGTTCAGGCGCGCCCCGTCCGGGCCGTGCTTGGCCACCGCCCGCTGCGCGGCCGCCACGATTTCGCTGCGGCGTGCGGTCTGGTTCTTCGGGCGTGCCATGTAAAACCTTCCTCGACTGGACTGATTTACCACCATAGGGCACGTCCGCCGAAATAGCCGCATTTCCTAAAAGTAATTTGCATCACTCACGGATTCCAGGAGGCACCATTGACAAATTCACGCACTTTTCTTTTCATGCCGGAAAGCGCTTACGGCCCCACGAACAACTGCATTGGAATCGGCAACGAACTCCTGAAGCGCGGACACCGCGTGGTTTTCGCTGCAGAATCCTCGTGGCAGGGCAAACTCGCCCCGCTCGGCTTTGAGGAAGCACTGGTGGACTTCGCTCCCCCGGCCGAGGACGACGCCGAGGCAAGCGCGGGCGACTTTTGGAAGGAATACATCAAGGCCATCTCACCCGAATTCCGGAAATCCACCCTGGAACAGGCCGAAACCGTTATCCGGCCCATCTGGGAAGGAGCCATTGACGGCGCCAAATACTGCGAGCCTGAATTGCGCCGGATAATCGCGGAAGTAAACCCCGATGTAATCATCGAAGACAATGTTGTGGCTTTTCCGGCGCTGCTCACCGCCGGCAAGCCGTTTGTCCGGATCGTCTCCTGTAATCCGCTGGAAGTCCCGGGCCCGGGCATCGCGCCGGCATATTCCGGCCTCGGACAGGATGATGAAAGCGGCTGGGCCGAATACCGTGCCGAGTACGAGCGCACCCACAAGGACCTCTGGGAGGACTTCAACGCCTGGGTGCAGGAACAGGGCGCCCCGGCGCTGCCCCCCATGGAGTTCATTCACAGCGGGGTGCACAACATATACGTCTACCCCGAGGAACTGGACTACACCGACCGCCGCCCGCTGGAGTCCAACTGGACCCGCGTGGACTCCGCGGTCCGGGAGACCGAGTCCGCCGTCGAACTGCCGGAGCACTTCCTGGACGGCACCAAGCCGCTGATCTACTTCAGCCTGGGCTCCCTTGGCGGCGCCGACGTCGAACTGATGCAGCGCACGGTGGACATCCTCGGCACGGCCACCGAGTACAACTTCATCGTCTCCAAGGGACCGCGGGCGGATGAAATCACCCTGGCGGAGAACATGTGGGGCTGTGAGTTCCTGCCCCAGACCCGCATCATCCCGGAG
>JBELYP010000076.1:0-15691 GCA_040273995.1 Arthrobacter sp. | reverse complement strand
CGATCCCGGTGAACAGCACATCCCGGAAATGCCGCATGTCCCGGCAGATGACCTCCACCCGCACTTTGAACGGGCCGTTGTCCACCAAGGCAACCCAGACGATGTCAGGCAGTTTGCCCACTTCGGCTGCCACATCTGCCGCACGCCCGGGTTTCGTGGCAATGTCCACCATGAAGAAATGGGAGCGTCCCACGCGGATGGGGTCAGTCACCGCGACCACCTGCATAACGCCGTCGGCCATCAACCGCTGCGCGCGGTACCGGACCGTGCCTTCGCTGAGTTCCAACTCAGCCGCGATGGACGTATAGGAACGCCTGCCGTCGGCCTTCAGGGCAGTAATGATGTGGCGGTCGATCTTGTCGAGTTTCATGGCTCCATTGGGACAGCTGCTGGGTTTTTTGCAGTCTAACAGGGCCCCCTGCGCTTATCGCAGAAACCTGCTCTCTGGTTTTCGAAGTACGCAGAGGCTAGGGCACCGGTCCCGTGCGGTGGCGGATGACGCATGTACCGCTGAGCGGCGGTATTGCAACACAGGACACTTCCCGCCCGGAGTCCCGGCAACGGCCCCCGGGAGACTAGGAACGCAGGTACGCCAGGGTTGCCAGGACCCGGCGGTGCCCGGTGTCCGACGGCGCCAGGCCGAGTTTCGCGAAGATGTTGCCGATGTGCTTGCTCACCGCGGCCTCCGACACCGAGATGGCCTGGGCAATGGCGGTGTTCCCGAGCCCTTCGGCGACCAGGCCCAGGACTTCGAACTCACGCGGGGTCAGGGACCGGATCGGGTCCTGGTTGCTCCGCCGGCTGAAGAGCTGGGCGATGACCTCGGGGTCCATCACGGTGCCGCCGTCCGCCACCCGGCGCAGCGCATCGACAAAGTCCCCTACTTTGCCCACGCGTTCCTTGAGCAGGTACCCGACGCCCTGGGCACCGGACCCGAGCAGCCGGCTGGCATACCTGTCCTCAACATACGCGGAGAGAACCAGCACGGGGAAGTCCGGCACCCGGGACCGGAGCTCCAGCGCAGCGCGCAGCCCTTCATTGGTGAAGGTGGGCGGCATCCGGACGTCCAGCACGGCGGCATCGGCAGTTCCCGGTTCAAACGCGGCCAGCAGATCATCCGCGTTGTCCCAGGAACCCGCAGTCTCGAATCCTTCACCCTTCAGCAGCAGCTCCAGTCCGGCCCGCAGCAGGGCATCATCTTCGGCGATCAGAACGCGCATGGCAGCTCCACCCTCACTTTCGTCGGCCCGCCGGCAGGACTGCTGAGTACCAGCCTGCCGCCAAACGCGGCAGCACGCCGCGCGATCCCGGCCAGCCCGGTGCCCGAGCCCGTGTCCGAGGTGCGGGCATCCAGAGTCCTGCCATCAACACCCCCGACGGCAGCACCACCGCTCCCGCCGCCCGCGCCGCCTGTCCCGACGCCGACGGCGGCACCTCCCGTCCCGGCACCTCCCATCCCGGCACGGGCGCCCGGAGCACCGGTTCCGGCCGCAGCGGAAACCGGCGCCTCCGCCGAACCCGTAGCTGGAACAGCCGCCCCGCCGCCTCCGTCGTCGGTCACTTCAACCACCAGCACGTCCTCCCGCTGCGCTTCGGTGCGCAGCACCACCCCGATCCGGGACGCACCCGAATGCTTGGCCGCATTGGTCAGTGCCTCGGCCAGAACAAAATAGGCCGCGGACTCCACCGCGGCCGGCGCGCGCTGCAGTCCAGAGACGTCCAGGCTGCAGGGAATCGGCGAGCGGCTCGTCAGGGCCGATGCGGCACCGCCCAGCCCCAGCTCATCCAGCACCGGCGGATAAATATCGTGCACGGCCGCACGGAGTCCGGCCAGAGCCTCAGAGGCTGCATCCTGCGCCCGTTCGAGGAACGGTACGGCGGCCGCCGGATCAGTCTCGGCAGCCCGCTGTGCCAGCCCCAGCATCATGACCACACCCACCAGCCGGTTTTGCGCGCCGTCGTGCAGTTCCCGTTCGATCCGGCGCAGCTCCGCAGCGTGGGCAGCGAGGGCGCTGGCCCGTGCCGCAGAGAGGTCCTGGATACGGCGGGAGAGTTCTTCGTAACGCCGCGGGGACAGGATCGCGAGTGTCCCCTCGCTCATCCGGCGTGCCATCCACGGCAGCAGCAGCCAGGCCAGCACGCCGTAGATGACGCCCAGCAGCATGCCCAGGAACGCCGCAGGCCAGCTGGTGACGGGAATCGTCATTTCCAGCGGAGCATCCGCCGGGAACAGCATCCAGAACGGTGAAACCAGCAGGTAGAGCACTGCTCCGGCCGGCAGGGCAACCGCCAGCGAGCCGGCGACCAGCGCAAACGCGGCATGGAACAGCAGCCAGGACACATCCCGCCTGGTTTCCGGCGACGTGGCCAGCGTGGCGAGTTCCCCAAACGAATACCGTCCGCCGAGGCGGCGCCGCTCGAAGGGAATCACGGCACCGGCAAACCCGGCTGCGCGGCCCTGCGCCCGCGCGGCCAGGAAATCCAGGATCCTCAGTACCCCGGGAAGCAGGGACAGGCCAATGCCCAGGATGCCCAGAAAGAGGAACGGCAGCAGCACCAGGCCAACCACCAGGGTTCCCAGTGAGGCAAACCAGTACACGGCCTCGCGCAGCAGGAACACCGCATCCGCGGCGCGGGCCCGCAGGCCGGCTTGGGTTGGCCATCTCATCTGCTCGATTATGCCGGAGCGTCCCGCCCCTGTCGGTATAGCCAGCTACACCATGAACCGGGCTGCTGGCTGTATCGGAACGGAATCCTGCGCTGCGTAGCGTCGAAACCAGTTATCCAGCCATCGTTCAAAGGACAGTCCGCCATGTACACCAGCTCATCCCCGTCCACCCGCCCGGCAGCCCTCGAGCTGACCGGCGTTTCGAAAAGCTACCGCTCAGAAAGCACCATCGTGGCGGCCCTCCGCGACATCTCGCTGGCCGTACCGGCTGGCACCTTCACCGCTGTCATGGGGCCGTCCGGGTCCGGCAAGAGCACGCTGCTGCAGTCCGCAGCCGGGCTGGACTCGCCCGACGCCGGCTGCGTGCTCCTGGGCGGCACGGAGATATCCCGGATGCGGGGCAAGGCGCTCACCCGGTTCCGGCGTGACCATGTGGGCTTCGTTTTCCAGTCCTACAACCTGCTGCCGCAGCTGACCGTGACGGACAACGTGACACTGCCGCTGCTGCTGGCCGGCCGCGGCACAGATCCTGCCTGGCTGGAGTACCTGCTCGACGCCGTCGGGCTGGACGGGCTGGGCGGGCGGAAACCGCAGGAGCTCTCCGGCGGGCAGCAGCAGCGGGCCGCGATTGCCCGGGCACTGATCACCCGTCCGGACGTGGTCTTCGCCGATGAACCGACCGGCGCGCTGGATTCAGGCACGGCCCGGCAGGTCCTGGAACTGCTGCGGCACACCGTCACCGCCCTCAACCAGACCGTGGTGATGGTGACCCATGACCCGGTGGCAGCCAGCTACGCGGACACCGTGGTGTTCCTCGCCGACGGACGCATTGACGGCAGCATGGACGGCGCCTCCGCCCGGGACGTCAGCGACCGCCTCGCCTACCTCGGAAGGAACTGACATGCTCGCCCTCGCCAAAGCCTCCATCCGCCACCACCGCGGCGGGTTCGCCGGCGTATTCACCGCCGTCTTCCTCGCTGCCGCGCTCATCACCGCCATGGGCGTGCTCATCGAATCCGGGCTGCGCGGCGGCACCGCAGTGCAGCGCCTGCAGGCGGCCGACGTCGTTGTGGGAGCACCGCAGTCCATTCCGGTTCCCGAAGACCTTCCGGCTGTTTTCCCCGAACGGGTGCTGCTGCCCGCCGAAACGGTGAAGGACATCGAAGCGGTGCCCGGCGTCCACGCAGCCGTCGGCACCGTGGAGATCCCGCTGGCCACCGGCGACGGAACCCCCGTAACTGCGGCGGGCTGGGACTCCGCAGCTCTTGCGCCCTTCAGCCTCACCGCCGGAGAACCCCCGCGGGCTCCCGATGAAGTGGCGGTGGACGCCACCTTCGGCACGGAACCCGGCAGCCGCATTCTGCTCAACCACGGCGGCATCCCCTCCGAATACACCGTTTCCGGCACCGTTGCCGCGCCGGAAGGAGATACTGCCCCGGCAGTCTTCCTCAGCACCGCCGGTGCGGCGGCACTATGGCCGCACGGCGATTCAATTGCGACGGCGGGTGTCCTCACCGAGCACGGGGCCAACCCGAAGCAGGTGGCCGCGGACATCGAAGCCTCAGTTCCCGGCGTCGTCACCTACACAGGGAACGCGCGCGGAGACGTGGAGAACCTAGGCGGAGCCGGTGCCCGGTCCATGCTCCTGCTGCTCAGCGGTTCCCTGGCCGGCGTGGCGGTAATGACCGCGGTGTTCGTGACTGCCGGAACGCTCTCCCTCTCCATCCTTTCCCGACGGCGCGAGTTCGCCATGCTGCGCGCCATCGGCGCCGGAACAGACCAGACCATGGGCCTGGTAGTCCGCGAAGTCCTCCTGGTCTCCGGGCTGGCTGCTGTGCTGGGAGCCCTTCCTGGGTTCTGGCTGGCGGGTTTCCTTGGCGGGCAGTTCGCCGCCGCCGGGGTGATTCCGGAGGGCTTCCAGCTCGCTTACAGCCCGCTCCCGGCGCTGGGCGCCGTACTGGTCAGCGTCGCGGCGGCTGTGGGCGCATCCCTGGTTTCCGCCCGGGGCACGGTGCGGGCTGCTCCGGTCACGGCATTGCGTGAGGCGGTCACCGAGTCCGGCCGGCTGGGCCGGGGACGCGTCATTACCGGGCTGTCCCTGCTCGGTTTCGGCCTGCTGGCTTCCCTGCTGCCGGCGGCGGTTCCCGGAAGCGCCGGGCTGACGTCGGCGGCGTCGAGCATCCTGCTGCTGGTGATCGGCGCGGGGGTGCTCGGTCCGTGGATCGTGTCCGGGACCCTGAAACTCATGGCTCCTCTCCTGCGGCGCAGCAGGTCAGCCCCGCTGGTCCTGGCCGGAGCCGGTGCGGAAGCGTTTCCGCGGCGGCTGGCGGCGGGAATCGTTCCGCTGGCACTGGCCCTGGCGCTGGGCTCCGTACAGTTCTTTCTGCCGGCCACCGTTGAATCCGAAGCGCAGCGGCAGTCCCGGGACGGCGTCGTGGCCGGCTACGCAGTCAGTGCAATCGGCGGCATCTCGCCCGAGCTGACGGACACGGTTGCGGCCCTGCCCGGCGTGGAAGGCGCGACGCCGGTGGCCAGCTCCGCGCTCCTCGTCCAGGCACGTTTCCTGGGCCTGGACGACGGCGTGCAGCCCGTCGGAGTGCAGGGCATCGCGCCCGGGAACCTGGACAACGTGCTGGACCTGGGTGTCCGCGACGGCTCACTGGACCAGCTCTCCGAACCCGGCACGGTGGCGGTCAGCACCGACCTGGCGCGGGAAAACGGCCTGTCCCCCGGCGACGAGTTCAGGTTCCACTTCGGTGACGGATCCGCCGGGACCGCCGCCGTCGTCGCCACGTATGAACGCGGCCTGGGCTTCGGCGACGTGACCATGGCCAACGCGGCGCTGCTCCCGCACACGACCGCCGGGCTGAACGATCAGCTGCTGCTCACGGCGCCGAACGCTGACCCGGCGGAACTGGTGACGGCGCTGGAGGAACTGGGCCTGACAGTCCTGGACCGGGACGGCCTGAGCGCGGCCGGTGCGGCGGAGCGCGGTGCGGAGTCCTGGGTCAACGTGCTGGCCATGCTGATTCTGCTGGGCTACCTGGCGGTGTCCGTTGGGAATTCGCTGATCATGTCCACGGCACGGAGGCGCCCGGAAATGCTGCTGCTGCGCAGACTCGGGGCCACGGACGGGCAGCTGCGCCGCATGACCGGCGCGGAGTCGGCGCTGATGGTGGCTGCCGCCGTCGTCGTCGGCAGTGTGCTGGCCCTGCCGCCGCTGATGGGAATCGCGCTGAACGTCTCCGGAGAGCCGGTGCCCACTATCCAGCCGCTGGTGTACCTGGCGCTGGCGGGCGGCGCTGCGCTGCTCGGTATGGGCGCGGTGTCAGTAGCGACCCGCGCCGCCCTGCGCCCATAGCGCCCCGGACAGGTGCCCGAACGCAGAAATGCCCCGGTCCGAAGACCGGGGCATTTCCGTGATGATTTCTCATCTGGCGGAGGATGGGGGATTTGAACCCCCGAGGGCGTTAACCCAACACGCGTTCCAGGCGTGCGCCATAGGCCGCTAGGCGAATCCTCCAGGCTTTGCTCGTCAAGAGCAGATATAAGACTACCGGACATTGAAGCAATTACCGAATCGGCGCCGTCACGGACCCGTGGCCGCGTTCTGCCGGCGACGGCCGGCCAGCCGCAGACCCAGGTTGATGACCAGGATGGACAGCCAGGAGTACTCCGCTGCCGACGGACTCACCAGGGCAATCGGAATCGAAAGCAGGAAAACCGCCGGGGTGATCGGCGCCCGGACCCGCGCATACTGGAGCAGCCCGGGATTAACGTCATCCCGGAACAGCCCGCGCCGGCGGCAGTAGGACCACATCAGGGTGTTCACGGACCCGATCAGTCCCAGCGCCAGGGCATAGATGACGACGCCGAGGCTGGTGTCATCGTGCAGCGCCAGCATGTCGGTGGCATAGGCGAGCAGGGCCACGAAGAACAGCAGCAGCAGGTTCAGCCGCTGCAGTCCCCCGGTGAAACCCTTCAGCAGGCGGAACAGCCGGTGGTGGCTGAGCCAGTAGGCGCCTGCCACCGCGAAGGACAGGGCGTAGGCGAAGAACTCCGGACGCTGTTGCAGGACGGCCCGGCCCAGCTGGTCCGCGGGGACGTCCGGGGCCTTGATGTCCACGGCCAGCAGGGTCATGGCAATCGCAAAGACCGCGTCACTGAAGAACATGGTGCGGTCCAGGTCCGGCCCGGAATCGAGCCGGCGCCGAAACGGGTCCTTCTTCTCCGCCATTTACCCAGTGTGTTCCTCCCGCGGACTCCGGTCAGCAGGAGGAACACAAAAACGGGCTACCTGCACACTGTCAGCGGCCCACCTTGCCGAAGAGTGAGGCGATGGGAGCCAGAACCACCGGGCGTGCAGCGAACCAGGCGCCCGCAATCACCAGCAGCGACACGAACATGATCCAGAAGCCTGTCCAGTTCACGGCGTCCTGTCCGGCGTACATGTGGTTCAGGTTGCGCAGCGCACCGGTTGAAAGCACCAGGGCGACGTGCACCACGATGAAGGCCACAAAGTACAGCATCACGGGGAAGTGGATGGCCCGCGCCAGCTCGATCGGATAGACCCGGTTGAGTTTCGCAGCCCGTGCCGGCCACATGGCGGACATCCTGTACCCGGTCAGCGCGGCCAGCGGCGCGGCCACGAAGATGGTGAGGAAGTAGGCAAGGACCTGCAGCGAGTTGTAATTCACCCAGCCGTTCTCTGTGGGCCAGTCCAGGGAGAGGTACTGCAGCGCAGCGGAGGCGGCGTTGGGGAAGACTTCCCAGCTGGTGGGCACCACCCGCGTCCAGTGGCCGGTGACTGCCAGCAGCACCACGAACACGGCCCCGTTGACCAGCCACAGCACATCCAGGGACTGGTGGAACCAGAGGGTGAGGCTGATCTTCTTCGGGTTCCTGCCCCAGCGCGGAGTCCACTGCGCCGGCGGGCGGCGCTGGGTTCGGACCTGCCAGCCGGAGCGGATGATCAGCACCATCAGGAACACGTTGAAGAAATGCTGCCAGCCCAGCCAGGCGGGAATGCCCACGGGCGCCCCGTGCGGCAGCTCGGTCTCGCCGGGATAGCGGATCAGGAAGTCCTGCACCGGTTCGAGGGTGATGAGCCACCGGGCTCCCAGCACCGCCGCGGCGCAGAGGACCAGCAGAGCAGCTGCGAACAGCACCGCGCGCTTCAGTACTGACCCGGCACCGGGCTTGGCGGCCGCGGGTGCGGGTGCGGCAGGAGCCGTGCCCGGCCGGGCGGCGGACGACGGCGCGGGCCGGGTCTGCGGTGCGGCAACTGTTGCCGCACGCCGGACTTCGGTCGCACCGCCGGGTTCGTCACTGGGTTGCGCTTCGGGCGCCACGGGAGCTGCGGGAGCTGCAGCCGGAGAGGCTGAGGCTGCTGAACCGGCGGATGCCGTCGCCGCAGGGCGCGGCAGTCCCTGCCGCCGTCCCGTTGCGGGCCGGTGTGCCGGGCTGGCCGGCGCCTGCTCCCCGGGTGCGGAATCCGACGCGGCAGCCCCGGAGGATGCCGCCGCAGGATCCGGCCGGACTGCCGGCGCCGGCGCGCCGGGCACGCCCGAACTCTCCCGGGGAAGCCCCTTCCTCACCATGTCCCCTACCCCCGCTTGGCTTCGATCGCGGAAACCAGCTGCGGCACGACGGTGAAGACGTCGCCCACCACACCGAAGTCCGCAATCTCGAAGATCGGGGCGTCGGCGTCCTTATTAACCGCGATGATGGTCTTCGCGGTCTGCATGCCGGCGCGGTGCTGGATGGCGCCGGAGATCCCCAGCGCAATGTAGACCTCCGGCGCAACGGTCACGCCGGTCTGGCCCACCTGCAGCGACTGCGGAACGTAGCCGGCGTCCACGGCGGCACGGGAAGCTCCGACGGCACCGCCCAGAACATCGGCGAGGCTCTCCACCAGGGCGAAGTTCTCTCCCGAACCGATGCCGCGGCCGCCCGAGACCACCACGGACGCACCGCGCAGCTCAGGACGGGCAGAGACGACGGCGGTTTCCTGGCAGTGCAGGACGGCGGCGTCCGGGGTGCCGGACGCCGGCACGTTCAGGACCCCCACTGAGGGTTCCTGCGGTTCGGCCCGCAGGCTCGAGGAGCCCTGCCGCAGGGTGATGACCAGAGGTCCGGCGGCGGCAGCCGACTCGACGGAATATGCGCCGCCGTAGACCGAGTGGTGCGCCACCACGCCTTCCTCGTCCCGGGAAACGCCCACCGCGTCAGCAGCCAGTGCGGCACCGGAGCGGACGGCGAAGCGGGCGGCGGCGTCGCGCCCCTGGATCGAGTTGGCGGTCAGCACGGCTTCGGGCGAAAGGGCTGCGGCAGCGGCGCTGAGCGCATCCACGACGGGCAGGACCATTCCCCGGGCGGCGTCGGCGGATTCAGCAATCATCACGTGCGCGGCGCCCAGCCCGGCGAGTTCGGCCCCGAGCCGCTCCGCGCTGCCGGGTGCGGCGACGGCGAGTGCCACCGGCGTGCCGACGGCGGTGGCCGCGCCGATCAGTTCGGCTGCGCTGGAGCGGAGCACGCCCGACGGCGAGACGTCAGCGAGGACGAGGGCTGCGTTGGCTGGGTATCCGGTCATTATGAGCGTCCTTTAATGAGTTGGTTCCGGGCAAGGAAGTCTGCGATCTGCTGGCCGGCGTCGCCCTCGTCTTCGATGCGGATGCCGGCCGTGCGCGCCGGGCGCTGAGCCACGGAGATGACGATGGAACGGTTGGCTTCCTCGTCCGGAGCCAGGCCCAGATCGGCCAGGGACAACGTCTCGAAAGGCTTCTTCTTCGCCGCCATGATGCCCTTGAAGTTCGGGAAGCGGGCGTCGGGCAGGGCCTCGGTGATGGAGATGACGGCAGGCAGGGTGGCCTGCACGTCGTAGGTCTCAGCTTCCAGCCGGCGCTGGCCGCTGACTGTCGTCTCCGTGAGGTCAACGCTGCTCAGCGACGTGATGCCTGCGGTCTGCAGCAGTTCGGCGAGCATGGAGGGCAGCACGCCGCCGCCGCCGTCGGTGGAGATGTTGCCGGCAATGACCAGGTCGAAGCCGGCCCGTTTCAGGGCGGCAGCCAGGACTTCGGCTGTCAGGGTGGTGTCAGCGCCCAGCATGGCGGGGTCCGTGATGTGCACGGCGCGGTCCGCGCCCATGGCCAGTCCCTTGCGGAGCGTGGCGGGCAGGGTTCCTTCCGGGCCGGCGGCGAGCAGCATCACCTCTGTGTCCGGGTGCTTGTCCCGGTAGGTCAGGGCCACTTCGAGGGCACGTTCGGTGATTTCATCCAGCACCGGTTCGCTTGCGGCGCGGTCCAGCAGACCGGTTTCGAGGTTCAGGTTCCGGTCACCCCAGGTGTCCGGCACCTCTTTCATCAGAACAACTATTTTCATCGGTTTCCCTCTTTCGTCTCATCAAGTTCGGTGCTGCCCGGCGGGTTAGCGGAAGACGGCGAGGCCGTCCGTGATGACGCTGCGGCCGTCCACTGCGGCGTCGAACCGGCCTTCATCCCAGGTCCGGACCTCTATCTCGTCCCCGGGGAACACGACGCCGGAGAAGCGGCCGGCGAATTCGGCAAGGTCGGCGGGGTGGGCGCCGGCCAGCCGGGCCAGCGGCAGGGTGGCGGTGGCCAGCGTGGCCAGGCCGTGCAGGATGGGACGCTGCTGGCCGATCCGCTGTGCCGCCGCAGGATCAATGTGGATGTGGTGCCTGTCCCCCAGCAGACGGTAAAGCGCGGCCTGGTTCGGCAGAGTACGGATGGAATCCGTGGCGGCCGGCACACCCTCCGGGGCGGCCGGCGCGGAAGGTCCGCGGTCGCCGTCGAACCCTCCAAAGCCGGGCGCGAAGATGCTCCAGGCGGCGGTGAACCAGTCGCTTTCCACCACCACTTCGAAGATGGCGGCGGAGCCCTTGTCCCAGACGTTGCCCACGCGGGCGTTCATGGTGATCTCCCCGGCGCGGGGCAGCGGGCGCAGGACGCTGAGCTTTTGCGCGCCGTGGACGGCCCGGTTGTCGAAGGCGCCCTGTCCGGCCAGGACATCGGGCGCCCACTGCGCGAGGGTCAGGCCGAAGGAGGGCAGCACCCGCAGCCGGTCCTCGAACACCAGGTCAAGGTCCTCGGCCGATGCGCCGACGGCGAGCGCATAGAGGATCGCGTCCGTCTCCGAATAGCCCGCCGTGCGGGTGCCCAGGCTGCGACCGGCCCACTGGTCTGCACGGAGTGCCGTGCCGGTGCTGCTCATGCCCCGTAGACCGGTTCCGGCACTGCGGCCTTGAGCAGGAGCTGTTCGATCGCATCCCCTGCCTCTGCTGCATCCCAGCGCCGCCCGGCATCGTTGGCGGGTCCGTGGTTCCAGCCTTCCTCGATGCAGATCTTCCCGCCTCCTATTTCGATGACCCGGCCGGTGACTGCCGCCGAGCCCGGGCTGGCCAGCCAGGCGACCACGGGTGAGACGTTCGCCGGGTCCATGGCGTCGAAGCCGGACTCGGGCGCCGCCATTGCTTCAGCGAAGGCACCTTCGGTCATGCGGGTCCGGGCGGACGGAGCGATGGCGTTGACCCGCACGCCGTAGCGGGCCAGTTCGTGCGCGGCCACCAGGGTGAGGCCGGCGATGCCCGCTTTAGCGGCGGAGTAGCTGGCCTGGCCGACGCTGCCCTGCAGACCGGCCCCGGAGGAGGTGTTGATGACCCGGGCGTCGGGCTGCCGGCCGGCCTTGGCTTCGGCGCGCCAGTACTCGCTGGCATGGCGCAGCGGGGCGAAGTGCCCCTTCAGATGGACGCGGATCACGGCGTCCCACTCCTCCTCGGCGGTGTTGACCAGCATCCGGTCGCGGACAAACCCGGCGTTATTGACCAGGATGTCCAGGCGGCCGAACGTCTCCACTGCCTGGGCCACCATCGCGGCTGCCTGCTCGAAGTCCGCGACGTCGGCTCCGTTCGCTACCGCTTCCCCGCCTTCGGAACGGATCAGCTCCACGACGTCGTGTGCCGGCCCGGAGGCCTCCACCACTCCGTTGAGGCTGGTTCCGAGGTCATTGACCACAACTTTTGCCCCCTGCCGTGCCAGCTCCAGGGCGTGCTCGCGGCCCAGGCCGCGGCCTGCGCCCGTCACTATGGCCACTCGTCCTGCACAGATGCCCGTCATGTCTGTTCTCTCCTTCGAGTTCAGTGCTCCGCTTTGCCATACCAAGCAAATGCTAGGGCTATCGTAGCAAGCAAACGTTAGGTAGGGTACTGCCATGGCAATTAAATCGAAGATGCACCAGGACGGCGTACGGGTTGTCACCATGGACTATCCCCCGGTCAACGCCCTGCCCGTGGCGGGCTGGTTTGGAATCAGCGACGCCTTGAAGGAAGCCGGCTCAGATCCGGACACCCGCGTGGTGGTCCTGCGCGCCGAGGGCCGCGGGTTCAATGCCGGCGTCGACATCAAAGAAATGCAGGCAACCTCCGGCCACACGGCCATCCTGGGTGCCAACCGCGGCTGCTATGAAGCCTTCAAATCCATTTACGAATGCCCCGTTCCCGTGATCGCTGCGGTGAACGGCTTCTGCCTGGGCGGCGGCGTGGGCCTGGCCGGCAGTGCGGACACCATTGTGGCCTCAGAGGATGCCTACTTTGGTGTCCCCGAGGTAGACCGGGGAGCCCTGGGAGCTGCAACCCACCTGTCCCGGCTGGTTCCGGCGCACCTGCTGCGCACCCTGTACTACACCAGCCGCACCATCACGGCGCAGCGGCTGGCAGAACTGGGCAGCGTGGCCGAGGTGGTTCCGGCAGACGCACTGGACGAGACGGCTTTCGCCTACGCCGCCGAAATCGCGTCCAAGGACACCCGGGTTATCCGCGCCGCGAAGGAAGCCCTGAACGGAATCGACCCCGTGGATGTAGTGAAGAGCTACCGCTTCGAGCAGGGCTTCACCTTTGAACTCAACTTGGCCGGCGTCGCCGATGACCTGCGCGATGACTTCGTGGCCGGGGCCTCCAGCGCGTCATGAGTGAGAAGCTCTGCGGGATTGAAAGCGTGGCCGGGCAGTTCCGCGACGGCATGACCGTCGGAATCGGCGGCTGGGGATCGCGCCGCAAGCCGATGGCTCTGGTCCGGGAACTGATCCGTTCAGGCGTCCGGGACCTGACGGTGGTCAGTTTCGGCGGCCCCGACGTCGGCATGCTCTGCGCCGCCGGAGCGGTCCGGAAGGTGGTGTTCGGTTTTGTCACTCTGGACAGCATCGCCGTCGAGCCGCACTTCGCGGCGGCACGGCAGGCCGGCAGCATCGAGGTGGTGGAACTCGACGAAGCCATGCTGGTTTCCGGGCTCCGCGCCGCCGGACGCCGCCTGCCCTTTGAGGTGACGCGGTCCGGCCTGGGCGCGGACACCCTGGCCGCCAACCCGCAGATCCGCACCGTCATCTCCCCCTATGACGACGGCGAGGTCCTGGTGGCCATGCCCGCCGTCGAGCTGGATGTGGCGCTGCTGCACCTGAACCGGGCGGATGCCCTGGGCAACGGCCAGTGCCTGGGGCCGGACCCGTACTTTGATGACCTCTTTGCCCGGGCCGCGGCACACACCATCCTCAGCGCAGAGGACGTTGTTCCCACCAGTGAGCTGACCCGGAATGCCCATCCGGCCACCCTGCTGCTGAACCGCACCATGGTTCACCAGGTGGTCAGAGCGCCGGGCGGCGCCCACTTCACCTCCTGCGAACCGGACTACGGCCGGGACGAAGCGCTCCAGCGGGAGTACGCGCAGAGCGCCGCATCGCCGTCGGCCTGGGAGGGCTTCCGCAGCGGATTCCTTGCGGCGGCGGCACGGTGAACGGCATCACCCGCGCCGAAATCGCCGTCGCCGCGTGCAGCGACCTGTTCCGCGGGCAACGGGACATCCTGGCCAGCCCGGCCGGAACCATCTCTGCCCTGGGCGCACGCCTGGCGGCCCTCACCCACGCGCCGGGCCTAATGCTCAGTGACGGTGAATCCACGATTTACGCCGGTGTTCCGCCGCTGGGCGACGCCGGGGGACGCGGAGGTTATCTGCCCTACCGCGAGCTGTTCGAGCTCATCGCCGCCGGCAAGCGCCATGTGGTGATGGGTGCAGCCCAGCTGGATCAGTTCGGCAACCAGAACCTCTCCGTGATCGGTGAGCATTCCCGGCCGAAACGCCAGCTGCTGGGCACCCGTGCCGCAGCCACCAACACGGTCAGCCACCGGACCAGCTACTGGATTCCCCGGCACAGCCCGCGCACCCTGGTGGAGCAGGTGGACTTTGTCACCGGCGTCGGCCCCGCGCGTGCCCGTGCGGCCGGGCCGTCCGCTGCCAGGTTCCACGATGTCCACCGGGTGGTCACCAACCTCGGAGTCTTTGACTTCAGCGGCCCCGGATCCTCCATGGCCGTGATTTCAATTCATCCCGGAACCAGCCTCGCGGACGTGCAGGAAGCCACCGGCTTTCCGCTGCACGTCCCGGGCGAGGTTCCAACCACCCGCCTTCCGGACAGCACCGAGCTGCGGCTCATCCGCGATGTCCTGGACCCCACCAAGCGCAGAGAACACGAGGTACCGGCATGAGCACCCCGAACCGCATTTCCACCCCGCTGACTGAACTCACCGGCGTCGAGCATCCCATTGTCCAGACCGGCATGGGCTGGGTGGCCGGACCGCGCCTGGTCACGGCCACCGCGGAAGCCGGGGCGCTGGGGATTCTGGCGTCCGCGACCATGAGCCTGCGCGAACTCGAAGATGCCATCGCCGAGGTGAAGAGCCGCACGGACAAGCCCTTCGGCGTCAACCTGCGTGCCGACGCGGCTGATGCTGAGCAGCGGGTAAACCTCCTGACGAAGTACGAGGTGAAGGTCGCCTCGTTTGCACTGGCGCCGAAGCCGGAGCTGATTAGCAGGCTCAAAGAGCACGGAGCAGTGGTGATCCCGTCGATCGGTTCGGTGCGGCATGCTGAAAAGGTTGCCGCCTGGGGTGCCGACGCCGTGCTGATCCAGGGCGGGGAAGGCGGCGGACACACCGGCGCCATCCCGACGTCGCTGCTGCTGCCCACGGTGGCCGCGGCGGTGGACATCCCGGTCATCGCTGCCGGCGGCTTCTTTGACGGCCGCGGCCTGGCGGCGGCACTGGCCTACGGCGCCGTCGGAATTGGCATGGGCACGCGTTTCCTGCTGACCAGGGACAGCGCCGTTCCGGAGGAAATTAAGCGGCGGTACCTGGAATTCGGGCTGGACGGAACGGTGGTGACGACGAAGGCCGATGGCATGCCGCACCGGCTGCTGCGCACGGAATTCGTCCAGGGGCTGGAGGGTACCGGCAGGCTGTCGCAGCTGCTCCCCACCCTCCGCCGCACCGTGCAGTTCAAAAACATGGCCGGTCAGTCCTGGCTGGAACTCGCCCGTGACGGACTGGCGATGAAACGCAGCACCGGGCGGTCCTGGAACCAGATGATGCTGGCAGCCAACACACCGATGCTGCTCAAGGCCGGCCTGGTGGACGGGGATACTGAGGCCGGGATGCTGGCCTCCGGACAGGTGGTGGGCGTCATCGATGAGCTGCCCAGCTGCCAGGAACTCGTGGACCGGATTGTGGATGAGGCAGTGGTGCAGCTGCAGGCGGCTGCGGCCACGGTCCGGACGGTCTAGGGGTCCCGCCCGGGCGGGCGGCGGGCAGGGCGCACAGTTTCCCAGCCGTCGTTGCCGCTGTGAAAGGCGACGTCACACCGACCCCACCAGCTACCGCGGCTGGGATCTCTGCGTGGCGCACCGCATTCCTGACGGCCGTGGGCGCCCAGGATCCCAGCCGTCGTTGCTCGTGCGGCAGGTGGGGCGCCCCAGGCACGCAGGTTCCCAGCAATCGTTGCTCGTGTGACAGCCGAGGTCACACTGACCTCACCAGTCACCGCGGCTGGGAATCTACGCAGGGACCCCCGCCACCGCCCTGCCACCAGCAAAAGGGCCCGCCCCGCGAACAAACCGCAGGGCGGGCCCGCCCGCACCGGATGGAACTCCGGAGCCTAGAGCCGCTCGATGATGGTGACGTTGGCC
>JBELYP010000075.1:0-15807 GCA_040273995.1 Arthrobacter sp. | reverse complement strand
ATTAACGGCTTCAGGCCCCGCAACGCTGCGGGGCCTGAACCCGTTTAACACCCCTGCCGGATCCCCAGGGCAGGCGTCCGGACCGTGCTTCCCACCCCCTGAGACACTTGCCCATTCACGGGGCCACACCAGGCAACAGGCGCACCACAAGCTGGGAACCACGGCGCGGGGTGTTCCAGTCGCGCGGGAAGGCAGTCCGTCAGCCGGTGGACGGGGTGGTCAAAGAGACGTCGAGAATCGGGTAAGATATTAGAGCATCACCGCCGCAGATAGGTTCTGGAACCAGGAAGCGACGCGTGACCTAGGTTTTCCCGCGCAAGCGAGGACAAAGGGTTACGGCGGTCATAGCGTGGGGGAAACGCCCGGTCCCATTCCGAACCCGGAAGCTAAGACCCACAGCGCCGATGGTACTGCACTCGGGAGGGTGTGGGAGAGTAGGTCACCGCCGGACATACCGTGATGATGAAGGCCCCTACAAGGACGTAGGGGTCTTCATCTGTTTAAGTGCTCAGAACTGTCTACCGGCCCGCAGGGGTGCTGTGTTCAACCGGCAGCGGTGCGGAGTCCCGGGGTTGCCCGGCAGCCGTAAGGAACCCTGGGGCCTACCAGTGCCCATCTCCCGGTTTGCGTGTACCAATTCCTGATCTCCGGCCGCACACGCACCGCGACTCACATCCCCTGCACTGCAACTCTTGCAGCACATAGGCATCTCACTCTGCTAACGTAACCAAACAAGCATTTGCCTAAGGAGACCGATGCTAGCTGACTTGGCTTTTTTCTCGTTCGTGGAACTGACGGACGACTCCCAGCACGGAGCCTATAACCGCTGGCACCAGCTGGACCACCGTCCGGAGAACCTGGCCCTGCCCGGTGTCGCCTGGGGTGACCGCTGGCGGAGACCCCGGGATTCGTCCACAGACCAGACTGCCGCCAGCCCTTTCGAGGGCACGGATTACGTAGCGATGTACTGGTTCCGGGCACCGGCCGAGGAGAGCGTTGCAGAGTGGGACCGCCTGGGGGAAGCATCCTTCCAATGGGGCAGAGGCCCGATCATTCCGGGTGTGCGCAGGCCCCTGCTCGGATTCTTCCGACCGGTCAAGGGCTACGCGGCTCCGAGGATCCTGCTGGACCCGGACGTGCTGCCCTATCGCCCCAACCGCGGCCTTCATCTCACGCTGACGCATTACGACGAACCGCACGGTGCGCAGACGCATGACTGGTTTGCCTGGGAAGACAGGAAGCTGATCCCCGAACTGCTGGCAGTGCCCGGTGTCGGCGGCGCCTGGACCTTCTCCTTCAGCCACCTGCAGCAGCACTCATCGCTCCCCTTCGACGCCGGCGGCGCATATGACCCCGGCGCGCTCAGGATCCGGTTGCTTTACCTGGACGAGGATGTAACCGAAACCACCGCCAGGATTCTGGAAACTCAGCGCGCAGTGAATGCCGAATCCCATGAGGCCCCGGAGGCAGGCAAAGTCCTGTTCTCGGCCCCTCTGAACACCATCATTCCCTGGCAGGACTGGTGAGAAGCCTGGAGGAGCGGCTCCTGGCGCTGGAAGACAGGGCAGCCATCACGGAACTCCTCGCCAGCTACGGGCCGCTGGCGGACACCGGCAACGGCGCTGGCATCTATGAACTCTGGGACGACGCCGGAACCTACACCTTTGACTCCACCACACTGGAACGTCCGTCCGTCGCTGGACTCGTGGACCTCGACTCCCACCGGGAATTCATGCGTGCCGGGTGTGCGCACTTCCTGGGCTCGCCCAGTGTCCGGATCGAGGGCGACAGGGCGACGGCGGTAAACCATTCCGTGGTGCTGGTGCACCGCGACGGCGTCTGGATTGCCGAGCGTGTCAGCGCGAACCACTGGGAGCTGGTGCGGACGGAGGACGGCTGGAAGGTTGCGAACCGGACAAACCGGCTCCTCACCGGCGCCGAAGAAGCCAGGGCGCTGCTCCAGCACTAGGACGTCGACAGCAAACCCTGTGATGCACGGGTGTCCTAACACCGGATCCGGCCGCCGGCTTCGCTGTCCGGCAGCCGGTCCGCAAAAATGATCCTCCTAATGAACCGAGGACTGTTCGAAGCGCGAGAGCGGCGTCTCCCCGGCGGCGTCGAGCCGTTCCAGGGTCTGCAGGCGCGGCGTCAGCGCGCTGCCAAACCGCTGGTCCCAGTGCCCTGCCTCATCCGCACCGAGCTGCCGGCGTGCATGCTGTACCCAGTTGGGATTGTCCAGCATCTCCCGGCCGAGCAGCACGATGTCCGCGGAGCCTTCCTCGATCAGCCGCGTGGCCTGCTCCGGATCAACGATGAACCCCACGCAGGCCACCGGCATGCCGGTCTGCTGCCGCAGGTCACGGGCAAAGTCAGCGTGGAAGGCGAAGCCCCGGCGCACCCGGGTATCCACTGACCGGTCTGCGCTGATCCCGCCGGAGGAAGTGTCGATGACGTCGACGCCGGCGTCCCCGGCCCGGCGAGCAAACTCGACGACGGCGTCGAACGGGGTTCCGCCCTCAACCACTCCGTCGACGGCGGAAACGCGGTAGGAGAGGATCACCTCGTCGGGAAGGGCGGCACGCACGGCGCGGATCACTTCCAGCGGGTACCGCATGCGCTTCTCCGCATCTCCGCCGTACTCGTCAGTGCGCTGATTCGAGACCGGTGAGAGGAAGGAATGCAGCAGGTAGCCGTGCGCCCCGTGCAGTTCGATCAGGCTGTAGCCAGCCTGAACTGCCCGTTTGGCCGCGGCGGCCCACGCCTGGATGGACTCGCGGATCTCCGCGGCGTCCAGTTCTCTGGGTTCCGGCCAGCCCGAACCGGCAGGGATCGGGGAAGGTCCGACGACGGACCAGGGACCCAGCCCGTCCGCGGCATCCGAGCCATCAAGAGGAGCTCCTGCGTGCCAGGGCTCGCGCACCGATGCCCGGCGGCCTGCATGTGCCAGCTGGATGCCGGGGACAGCGCCGTGGGCGGTCAGGAATTCCGCTATGCGAGCCAGTCCGGCGGTTTGGGAGTCGTCCCAGAGGCCAAGGTCGTGGTGGCTGATGCGGCCGCGGGGCTCGACGGCGGTGGCCTCCACGAGCACCAGGCCGGCTCCGCCCAGGGCGAAGCGTCCAAGGTGGGCCAGATGAAAGTCGTTGGCGTAACCGTCAACTGCGCTGTACATGCACATGGGGGAGACTCCGGCGCGGTGGCTGAGCGTGGTGCCTCGAATAGTCAGCGGAGTGAAAAGTGCGGGTGCATCGGCAGGCGTTTGTTCATCCATCATGCCCCCACCGTACCAAGCAATAGTTTGGTACGGTGCATAGAATCAGAAATCACTCGGATGAAAGGGCCTGCAGTGGAGCGAGCGGAGACCGGCATTAGTGTGGAGGTCCTTGAGGGCGTCACGTACCTGCGCATCGACGGCCCGCAGCGGCTGAATGCTCTTTCGACCGCCTGCATCCGCACCCTGGCAGCCGAGCTTGAGGCAGCCCAGGAATCCAGTGCCGTGGTAATCACCGGGGTGGGCAGGGCCTTCTGCACGGGTGCGGATCTGGGTACGGCGGTAACCGCTGAGACCGTCGACGCTGCCGGCGAGCTGGTTGAGCTCATAGCGGCAGTTCCGCCGCCGGTGATCGCGGCGGTCAATGGCCCCGCGGCGGGCGTTGGCGCGTCCATTGCCCTGTCCTGCGACCTGGTCCTTGCTGCCGAATCGGCGTTCTTCCTGCTGCCCTTCCTGCCCCTTGGCCTGGTGCCCGACGGCGGCGCCACCCACTCCGTTGTCGCCGGGGCCGGGCGCGCCCGGGCAGCCCGCATGGCGTTTGGCGGGGAGCGGATTCCTGCGGCCCTCGCCGCGGAGTGGGGGCTGGTCAGTGAGGGTGTGCCGGACGGCGACCTTGACGCCAAGGTTTCCGAACTGCTGGACCGGATATGTTCGGCGCCCAGAGAGGCCGCGGTCCAGACGAAAAAACTCCTGCGCGCAGCGGACCGCCAGGACCTGGCGAAGGCTGTCCAGGGCGAGCTGGAGGTTCAGGCCAAGCTGCTTGGGAGCACTGAGTATGCCTTGGCGCGGGATGGATTCCTGGCGCGCAAACCCGTCGATTTCCGTGCCGTTCGTGCCGTCGGCGGGGCAGTCTAGCTTCTAGCTTCCCGTCCCGGAGGTGTCTGCCGCGCCTTCGAGGCATTGGCGCAGCGGCTCGGGGATGCGGATGGGTCGCTGGTCCGGCGCTACGGTGACGAGCCAGTTGGATGCCCGGGCAACCTGGACGTCATCTTCCCGGCGCCACATTTCAAAGTCGAAGCGGACAGAAGATGTGCCGATCTCTCCAATGCGGAGCTCGATGGTGATCTCCTCAAACAGTCTGGCAGCGGCAAGGTAGTCACAGTGTGTGGCCCGGGAGACCGTCCACCACCCGAACCGCTCCAGCAGGGTGTCCTGCCGGAACCCGTTCAGGAACAGCCATTCAGTCTGCAGCGCCTCCATCCGCGGGAACCAGGCAGCGTAATAAAGGATGCCGGCCGGGTCCGTATCCGCGTAGGACAGCCGCCGCGTGTGCTCATGAACGGCCGGCAGCCGATGCTCGTCTAGGCGGGTCGAAGGTGAGGAAGGATCCATAGGTGGGCACCCCGTCGTCGTAGTTTTCCGTGCCTGGGGCGGCACCTAAAAAGCACCGCGCTATGCTGACACCGTACACAAACATTTGCTCGGTAAGAGAAGCGGGGAGTTTATGTCTGAGCCAAATTTTGGGTTCCGTTCGGGGGAAGCAATCCTGATCACCGGGGCAGGCAGCGGCATTGGCCGTTCTGTGGCGCTCTTGGCATCCGCGCAGGGCCTGCAGGTCAGCGCGTGGGACCTGAACAAGGCAGGGCTTGACGAAACCGCCAGGCTGATCCGCGCTGCGGGAGGCACTGTGCACACGGTGTTCGGCGACGTTTCCTCGCCCGACGTCGTCGCGCAAGGCATCGAGTCAGCGACCTCAGTGTTGGGGCAGGTTCGCTACCTGCACAACAACGCCGGCCCCTCGGCCGGGGCCCCGCTGGCGTTCGAGGACGCCCTGCGCATCAGCGTCGGCAGTGTCCGCAGGCTGACGGAGGAGTGGGCCGCCAGCGGTCTTCCGGAAGGGGCAGCCATGGTGGTTACCTCCTCCGTGGCCGGAAACCTGGTGGGTACCGAGGTGGACTGGTACTCGGCGTCCAAGGCCGGCCTCATGGGCTACGTCCGCCATCTCGCAGCGCACCGGGCGGCGGAGTTCCGCTCCAACGGCGTCGCTCCCGGAATGACGGACACGCCCAGGCTGCAGGGCTTTGCCGAAAGTGCCCGTGGGCAGGCGGTCTTGGAGCGGATCCCGCTCCGCCGGATGGCCAGCGCGGATGACATTGCCAGCGCCGTGCTGTTCCTGCTTTCACCGCTTGCGTCCTACATCAACGGCGTTTTCCTGCCGGTGGACGGCGGATGGACAGTGACGCAGTAGGCCTAGACGCCGTAGCCGCCGTCGACGTCGAGCTTCTGGCCGGAAATAAACCCGGCGCGGTCTGACGCCAGGAAGGTGACGGCCTCTGCCACGTCCGATGCGGCACCGAACCGGCGCAGCGGGATATTGGCCCTGGCCACCTCGAGTGCCCGGTCGTCGAGGTCCTTTGACGCAACCAGCCGGGCGGACATGCCGTCGGTGAGCATTCCCGGCCCGACACAGTTGACCCTGACGCCGAACCGCCCTTCCTCCGCAGCCAGGGCCATGGCGAGGGCTTCCACCCCGCCCTTGGGGACGGCTGACAGTCCGTCGCGAACAGGGTAGCGCGTGGTTGCCGCGGTGGTGACAGCCACTATGGATCCGCCCGAAGCGCGGAGGGCGGGCAGTGCACGGGAGACCACCGTAAAGAACCCGGCCAGGTCCTCGTGCACCTGCTGGGCGAACTGCGCCGGTGTGACACGGGAGAGGTGAACCATCGGGACGTGCGGCCCTGCCGCGTGCACCAGGGTGTGGATGGAGCCGTGGGTCTCCAGCAGTGCCTCGATCAGGCTTGCGACGGCGTCAGAATCCGTCACATTCAGCGGGTGCGCAGTTGCCGCACCGTGCATTTCAGCCAGAAGGCCTTCCGGCCGGCTGCGGTGGTAGGTGAGTGCGAGCCTGGATCCCTGCGCAGCGAAATTCCGGCAGATTGCAGCACCAATGCCGCCGGATCCCCCAATGACCAATGCCACCCCCGGGCGGGAAGCGAAGAGCTGCTCGGGGCGGGGAGGCAGAAGGGGGGCTCGGGTGGGTGTCATTCGCCGCACATTACAAGGCAGCCGCTCACCAAACAAGCGATTGATCCGGAAAAACGGTTGTGTTAGCGTCCACCTAACGGACGCTTGGTTGTGGGGGCTGGCGGCCAGTTCTGTCCCGGTTGGCATGATCTTCAAAGGAGAAGGAACGTCATGAATCAGAGGAACGTCGGCGCCCGCCGCGGAATGAAAATTGCAGCAGGTGCCGCGGCAGCTGCCTTGATGCTTTCGGGCTGCTCCGGCGCCGCCGACGCCGGCGGCAGCGAGGACGATCCGTACCGCATTCTTGTGCTCGGAGCACTCAGTGCTGAGGGTGTGCTCGGGATTAACGCCTCAACGTCGGTGCTCTCTGCAGAGGCTGCGGTTGACGTCATTAACGAAGAGGGCGGAATCCTGGGCCGCGACGTGGAAATCAAGATTGTCGATGACCAGGCTGACCCGACGGTTGCGGTAACGCTGGTCCGCGAGGCCATCAATTCGGATACGCCGCCGGACGCAGTGCTTAATTCCGGCCCGTCCACGGTTGCTGAGGCTACGCTGCCGATCATTTCCCAGGCGGGAATCATTTCCTTCAACATCGGCCCGACGCAGACGTCCTTCGACCCGGGACAGTTTCCCTACAACTTCGACATCGCCGTCGGTCCGCTGGATGTGGCGGGCGGTGTGAGCACGTACTTCGAAGACCAGGGGTTCGGATCTGCTGCGGTGCTGCACGGCAGCAGCTCCTATGGCGAGACCTTCGGTGCAGCTGCGGCAGAGAGCCTGGAAGAGGCGGGGGTCAAGGTTCTCGGCAATGAAGAGTATGACGTCGCTTCACTGGACATGACTCCCCAGCTGGAAGCGCTGCGCGCTAAGAAGCCGGACGCGCTGGTGCTGGACGCCTATGGAGCCCCTCTGGGTTACATTCTCCAGGGCATTGAGAAGATCGGCTGGGACATTCCGATCGTGGGTAATACGTCGGTAGCCGCAACTGCGCTGGTAAACACCCCTCCGCCGTCGGGCGTTCTGGGAACCGACCAGGTAAAAAATCTCGTGATGCAGGTCTTCCACAGCACCGTCCATGATCCGGCGGCCGAGGAGACCAACCGGTCCGTGGAAGCGATGCTCTCCATTGGAGAAATCAAGGCCACGCTTATCCTGGCCACGAACTACGACGCCGTCATCCTCCTCAAGGCCGCCGTCGAGTCGGTCGGTAACACGGATGATGTGGACGCAATTGCCGCCGCCATCGAGGACCCCGAAGTGACGCGCGGGGCGCCCACCGCGTTGCTCACCGAATACGTCTTCAGCGATACCCGGCACGCGGCCGTATTCCCGGGAACCGAGTTCCGTTTTATCCCCCCGACAGCAATCAAGGATGGCCAGTTCCACCTCGAGAACTGATTCGTTTTCTCCCCGGGCGGGTGACCCCGCCCGGGGAACCCGCTGCATCCGTAGCTCGTCCAAGTCCCGGTCCCAGGGACGTATTCGGCAGAGGAAGAACCATGAGCCCCCAGTCCATGCTTTTTGACCCTCCAATCACCGCGCGGGACTTCGCCTGCACTTCTCGAAAGGTCCCAGGCCAGTGACCGTACTTCTCGGCGGACTGTCCCTCGGCGCGGTTTATGCGCTGGTGGCCATCGGCTACAACATCGTTTTTATTTCCTCCAAGACCTTCAACTTCGCCCAGGCCCAGCTGATCATGTTCGGTGCCTTCATTGTCTATACCGGCTCCGTCGTCTTCGGGCTGAACCCGGTGATTGCCGGGCTCGTCGGCATGATCGTGGTGGCAGGCATCGCTTACCTGGAGTTTGTCCTGGCTATCCGGCCGGTGCGCGACCATCACAACATCCTCGTCACGACCCTCGGTGCAGCGGTCCTGCTGGATGGGACGGCGCAGCTGCTCTGGGGAGGCGAGCCGCTCAAGGTCCCCTTCCTTGCAGGCGATAACGCCGTCGACTTCTTTGGTGGCCGCGTCTATCCCGTGGAAATAGCACTGGTGGCCGTCGTGGCCGTACTGGTCGGTGGGTTCGCCGTCTACGGGCGTATGTCCCTGACCGGCCTCGCACTGCGCGGGATGTCCGAGGATAACGAGGCTGCCCAGCTGCGCGGCGTCAACGTGCGCCGGCTGGCGCTCATGACCTTCGTGTTCGCCGGAGCCCTTGCGGGACTCCTGGGAGTCTTTGTAGGCCCGAAGACGTTTGCCGTTGCCACACTCGGTGCCGCGCTGGCCCTGAAGGGATTCGTGGTCCTGGCGATCGGCGGCTTCGGCTCCATGCCGGGTGCTGCCGTCGGCGGAATCATCGTGGGGCTCACAGAGGCCCTGGCGGCCCGTTACCTGGGCGGCGAATACGCCCTTCTGGCGGTCTTCGCGCTACTGATCACCATTCTCCTGCTGCGGCCGTCCGGCCTGTTTGTCCGAGCCAAAGAGAGGACGGTCTGACCATGGCACTGTGGATCCGACTACGTTTACTGCCTGCCTGGGTCTTCCCGCTGCTGCTGGGAGTGCTCATTGTGCTGCTTCCCTTTCTTGGCATCCCCTATTCGATGCAGAGGCAGGTGCAGCTCACGCTCATCCTTGCGCTGGTGGTCAGCGGCCTGAACCTCAGCCTCGGCTACGCCGGCGAACTGGCCCTGGGACAGGCGGCGATGTATGCGGCCGGCGCCTACACCGCGGGGCTTATGGCCAAGTCCGGCCAGACCGAAATCCTCGTACAGCTCGGCGCCGGTGCGCTGGCAGCCTTGGCGGTTGGCCTGCTCACGGGTATTCCGGGGCTGCGGCTGGGTGGCTGGTCGCTGGCCATGACCTCGTTCTTCCTCGTTCTGCTTCTGCCGGATGTCATCGCGATCTTCAAGGACTTCACGGGTGGGCGCAACGGACTCAGCGGCATCTCATCTCCGACGCTCTTCGGACAGCGGGTCAGCGACGATACCCTTTTCGTTGTGGTCGCGGTCGTGGCGATCCTGTGGTTCGCCGTCGTACGCAACCTCATCGTCTCGCGGCACGGAGTGGCCTTCAGGGTGCTCAAGCAAAGCCCCGTGCTCGCCGCATCGCTGGGCATCTCGGTCTTCAGGATGAAACTGCTGGCCTACGCGCTTGGGGCCGTGCCGGCCGGTCTGGCCGGCAGCCTCTTCGCCAACGTGGACCTTTACGGGTCGCCGGAAGCCTTCGCCTTCACCTTCGCCACCACGGTGCTCGCTGCCTCGATCCTCGGCGGCTCAGCCAGCGTCTACGGCGCACTTATCGGTGCGGCGATCCTTCAGTTCGCCACGAACAGCTCGCGTGAATTCCAGGAGTATTCACTGGTCTTCACCGGAATCTTCCTCATCATCGGCGGCGTTTTCCTTACCGGGGGAATCGCCGGGCTCCTGCGCTCGCTGGTTTCCCGCGTGGACGCCCGGGCAGCAAAGACAGGTTATCCGCTGCCGTCCAGGGAGGTTCCGGCAGGAACCGGGGAGATGGCATTTGCAGGCAAACGCCTCGTCGTGGACGCAGTCTCCAAGACCTTTGGCGGAAACAGGGCCCTGAACGGAGTGTCCCTGGTAGCCGAACCCGGCAAGGTCACGGCCGTGATCGGCCCCAACGGATCGGGCAAAACCACGCTGCTGAACATGATCAGCGGGTTTTACAAGACCGACTCCGGCTCCATCTCACTTGATGAGCGCCGGCTCGAATCTGCCGGACCGGACACTGTTTCCCGGGCCGGTGTGGCCCGCACCTTCCAGACTCCGAACATTCCGGAAGGCATTTCGGTCTACGAGGCCGTGGTGGCCGGCCGCTACACCTCAAACCGGGCATCTATTCCCGCTGCCGTCCTGCAGCTGCCCAGTTTCCGGAAGGTCCGCAGGGAAGACGAAATTGAAGCCGGCCGCGTCCTGGAAATGGTGGGACTGAGCGACTACCGCAAGACAGAGGCCACCTCCCTGCCCCTGGGAATGCGGCGGATGCTCGAGGTGGCACGCTGCCTCATCTCCCGGCCGGGAGTTCTCCTGCTCGATGAAGTTGCTTCCGGGCTGGATGAACACGAGGTGGAGCTGCTCTCTGCCGTGGTCCGCCGGGTCACGGCCTCGGGAGGAACAGTTGTGCTCGTGGAGCACAACTTCCAGCTTGTCCTGGCGCTCGCCGACCGGATCGTTGCCCTGGCGCACGGTGAGGTTATGGCAAGCGGCACTCCCGCTGAAATCGAATCGAATCCCAGGGTGCTCAATGAATACCTGGGCGTCGAAGCGGATGACGAATCCACAATGGAACCCGAGGTGCAGCGATGAGTGCAGCGAAACCCCTGCTCAAGGTGGACGGGCTGGCAGCCGGTTACGGAGACCTGCGTGTGGTCTGGGACGTTTCGTTCGAGGTGAGTCCCGGGCGCCTGACCGTACTGCTGGGCAGGAACGGGGCGGGTAAAACCACCACGCTCCGAGCCATATCCGGGTTGAACAAACTCACGGGCGGGCGGATCGAATTTGACGGTGAACAAATCGACAAAGCTACGGTTGCCGAACGTGTCCGGATGGGAATGTCCTACGTGCAGGAGGGCAAACGCGTCCTGCACGCCCAGACCGTCGAGGAGAATCTGCTCCTGGGCGGCAGGGTCCGCAACGTTCGCCGCTCGGCCCTGCACGAGGACATAGACCGCATCTACGGACTGTTTCCGATCCTCAAGGAGAAGCGGTCCCTCCCGGCCGGAAGCATGTCCGGTGGCCAGCAGCAGATGCTGGCCATCGGATCGGCGCTGATGGCCCGGCCCAGACTGCTGCTGCTGGATGAACCATCAGGCGGACTGGCGCCGGTGGTGGTGAAGGAAGTCATGCAGCGGGTGGCCGAGCTAAAGGAAACGGGCATTGGGATCATCCTGGTTGAGCAGGCGGTTGAGGCTTCCCTGGCGATCGCTGACGACGTCGTAGTGGTGGACATGGGGCGTAACGTCCTTGCCGGACCTGCCGGAGAGATGGATCTCGAGGAGCTCAAGCGGGCCTACTTCGGGACAAGGGCGCCCGACGGCGGCACAGTGGTGGGCTCCTGACCCTTTGCGCCGAACCGTGCCGCAGCCTCGCGGAAGGAGCCGGAATCTCAAGAGTTCCGGCTCCTTCCGGGTTTAAAGAACGCACGTGGACGCAACCTAAGACCACACGCGACAAACCTAGCGTTTGTTTGGTAGCGTGACTATTCACATCAGTTGGACCGGGGAACAGGAAGCCGATGCCGATCACTATTGACCTCACAGGACGGGTGGTTCTGATCACCGGGGGTGCCCGCGGTGTGGGCGCCGGCGTCGTCGAAGCCTTCCTGGCCGCCGGAGCAGCCGTGGAGACCTGCGGACGGACCGAGCCAAGCCCCGGAGTTCTTCCGCCTTCCGTGGGATTCACTGAACTGGACGTGCGCGACGACGAGCAGGTGCGCGGGTGGGTTGCCGGCGTCGCCGAACGCCGCGGCCGGATCGACGTCGCCGTGAACAACGCCGGTGGGTCCCCGTTCGGGCCGTTTGAAGCCGGCTCGGCGCGCTACCAGCGCGCGGTCACTGAACTGAACTTCCTCTCTGCCGCGCACGTTGCCCGGGCCGTGCACCCCGTGATGATGGCCCAGGAAGACGGCGGATCCATCATCAACATCACCTCCATCAGCGCCCGGCGCCCCAGCCCCGGAACGGCCGTTTACGGAGCCGCCAAGGCAGCGCTGGAGTCCCTGACCGGCAGCCTCGCCGTCGAATGGGCGCCGCATATCCGCGTCAACGCGGTCAGCTGCGGCCTGGTGGCCACCGAAGGCGCCGCCGAACATTACGGGGATGCAGAGAGCTACGCCCGGGTGGCAGCTACCATCCCGCGCGGACAGCTGGCCGCCCCGGCTGAGATCGGTTCGGCCTGCGTACTGCTCGCCTCCGGCCTGGCCAGCCACATCACCGGGGCTGTCCTCGACGTCGACGGCGGCGGGGAATGGCCCGCGTTCCTGGCACACACCCCCAACGCAGACTTTCTCAAACCCACCAGAATCAAAGGAGCTCTCTGATGCCTGAGGCTGTAATCGTTTCCGCAGTCCGTTCACCCATTGGCCGCGCGCAGAAGGGTTCGCTGCGGGAAATGCGCGCGGACGACCTCGCCGCGCAGATGGTCCGCGCGGCCCTCGAAGCCGTTCCGGAACTGGACCCTGGAACTGTTGATGACCTGATGATGGGCTGCGGCCAGCCGGCCGGCGAGCAGGGCTACAACCTGGGCCGCATCGTGGCCATGCAGCTGGGCCTGGACTCCGTTCCCGGTGTCACCGTGCACCGCTACTGCTCGTCTTCCCTGCAGACCACGCGGATGGCCATGCACGCGATCCGCGCCGGTGAGGGCGACGTGTTCATCTCCGCCGGCGTCGAGACGGTCTCCCGCTTTGGCCTCGGCAAGGCAGACGGCATGCCGGACACCAAGAATCCCGCCTACTTCGATGCCATGGAGCGGACCCGGAAGCTGGCACTGAATCCGGACGCGCGCTGGAGCGATCCGCGCGAAGACGGCAGCCTGCCGGACATCTACATCTCCATGGGTGACACTGCTGAGAACGTCGCCCAGCTGCGCGGCGTATCCCGTACTGCCCAGGACGAGTGGGCAGTACGCAGCCAGAACCGCGCCGAGGAAGCAGCTGCACGCGGCTTCTGGAAAACCGACATCACCCCGGTCATGCTGCCGGACGGCACCGTGGTGTCCGCCGATGACGGTCCGCGCGCCGGAGTGAAGCTGGAAAAGCTCGCCTCGCTGCAGCCGGTCTTCCGCGAGCACGGAACCGTCACGGCAGCGAACTGCTGCCCGCTGAACGACGGCGCTGCCGCCCTGGTGATCATGAGCGACCGGCGTGCCGCCGAACTGGGACTCACCCCGCTGGCGCGCATAGTCTCCACCGGTGTTTCGGCCATGACCCCTGAGCTGATGGGCCTCGGCCCAGTCAACGCGGTGAAGAACGCGCTGGCCAACGCCCGGATGTCCATCTCCGACATGGACATCATGGAGCTCAATGAGGCCTTCGCAGCGCAGGTGCTGCCGTCCATCGATGACATTGGAATCGACCCGGAGAAGGTCAATGTGAACGGCGGCGCGATCGCACTGGGCCATCCCTTCGGCATGACCGGTGCCCGGATGACGACGACGGCGATCCACGCCCTGCAGGAGCGGGACGAGCAGTTCGCCGTGGAAACCATGTGCGTTGCCGGCGGGCAGGGCATGGCCATGGTGCTGGAGCGCCTGAGCTAGCAGTACGGCACAGCAGCGAAGAGAGGCCGGGCCGGAAAGCGAAGATGCTTTCCGGCCCGGCCTCTTTTATGCCCTTGCGGGGGCTCTCAGCGGGCCTGGACGCCCACGGTCCGCAGTTCGTTCTTCAGGACCTTGCCGGTGCCGTTGCGCGGGAAGTCGTCCACGATGAGGAACTCCCGGGGAAGCTTGTAATTCGCCAGCCGGGCTTTGCAGAACTCGTGCAGCTCCTCAGCGGTGGGAACCGGATCGGCGTCGTGCAGCAGGGCAACGTAGGCCCGCCCCACGGACCCCATCCGCTCGTCCGGGATGCCGATCACCGCGGACTCGTTCACTGCCGGGTGCTGGCGCAGCACGTTTTCGATCTCCGCCGGGTACACATTGAATCCGCCCACAATGTACATGTCCTTGAGTCGGTCAGTAATCTTCAGGCAGCCGTGCTCGTCCAGCCGGCCCATGTCCCCGGTGTGGAACCAGCCGTCCGGATCGATCGCGTTGGCGGTGGCTTCCGGATCCTCGAAATAACCCAGCATGACGTTCTCGCCGCGCAGCAGGATTTCGCCGTCCTCACCCGCCGGCACGTCCCGGCCGGAGGCGTCCACCACCCGGATCTCCACGCCGTCGACTGCAGGACCCGTGGTTTGCTTCGCGTGTTCCAGGTCTTCACCGGGACGGGACATGGTGGCCACCACGCACTCGGTCAGCCCGTAGGCCTGGGCCACGCGCTGGAAGCCGAGGATGTCCACCATGTCCCGGAAAAGGGTTTCCGGGGCCGTCGCGGCGCCGGCAATGGCGAAGCGCAGCGAGGAGGTGTCGTAGTCCGCCAGCCCGGGATGGTCGAGCAGGGAGGTGAAGACCGTGGGAACCCCGGGGAGCACAGTGATGCGCTCGGATTCGATCAGATGCAGCAGTCCGGTGGCATCAAAGGTTTCCACCGGGTAGATGGTGGCACCGGCCACCAGGGACGCGATCATGCCGGCCTTGTAGCCGAAACCGTGGAAGAAGGGATTGACGACCGCGTAGCGGTCTTCGGCGAGCAGCCCGGCACCTGCGGCCCAGGCCAGCGCCACGCCGAGCGTCTGGCGGTGGGCGCTCATCACACCCTTCGGCAGCCCGGTGGTTCCGGAGGTGTAAATAATGTCGCAGACATCATCAGGGGAAACCGCGGCAGCGGCGGCCGCGAAGCTGGCTTCGCTGACATCCCGCCCGGAGGCGAGCAGCGACGGCCAGGCCAGCACCCCGCCGTCGTCGGCCGTGCTGTCTAGGTCCACAAGCAGCCTCAGTGCGGGCAGGCCGGGCACCGGTGAATCGGTGGGTTCGGCGTCGGCGGCAGCGGCGCGCAGCGCCTGCAGGGGGTTCCTTCCCAGGAAGCCCCCCGCCACTACCAGGACGGACGCCCCTGAACGCTGCAGGATCACGGCCGCCTCGTGGCCGGTGAAGCGCGTATTCAACGGCACGACGGCGGCGCCAACGGACTGCGCCCCGAGCATGGCCAGGATGAACTCCAGCCGGTTCGGAGACCACAGTGCAACCCGGTCTCCGGCACGGACACCCTGGGCCAGGTAGGCCCGGGATACCTGGGACACGCGCTCACTGAGTTCGCGGTAGGAGACTGCCGTGCCTGCGGTCACTACGGCGGGATGCCCGCCGAGCTTCGCCATCTGGCTGAGCAGCTGGGGAACGGTGTGTACCGGGTACATCACGGGTAGGTCCTTTCAGGGCATGCCGGGGCGGTGCAGACGGGCGCCGTGGCGCGGCGCAACCTGCGGCCGGAGCAAGTACGGAATAATTGAGCATACGCTTGGGTGAACAAACCAGAGGAGAATTGATGGCTGCCAGCAAGAAAACGGACCGCGCCCCCAGTGAGCAGGGCTCTGAGCGCCGTGAACAGCTGCTGGGCATTGCGGCCAGCCTGATCGCGTCCCGGGGCTATTCCGCGACGACGGTCCGGGATATTGCCGACGAGGCGGGAATCCTGTCGGGAAGCCTCTACCACCACTTTTCCTCCAAAGAGAAAATCCTTGACGAGGTCCTGCGGACGTTTATGGTGGGCCTGCGGGAGCGTTCGGAAGAGATTGCAGCTAAGGGCGGCGGTCCGCTGCACATGTTTGATGAGCTGGTCCGCACCGCGTTCCTGACCATCGAGCAGCAGCCCCACGCGGTGGGGATCTACCAGAACGAGGCCGCCTTCCTGGCCAAGCTTCCCGGGTTTGAATTCGTGGCCCAGGAGGGCGCGAAGATTGAAGGCATCTGGCAGAGCGTGATCCAGGAGGGGCAGCGCGAGGGCGTCTTCCGGGCAGACCTCGACTCGGCCATGACGTACCGCTTTATCCGCGATGCCGTATGGTCGACTGTCCGCT